>DAOUGK010000469.1:0-7520 GCA_034429055.1 Anaerolineae bacterium
ACGCGGCCGCCTGCCCGATGCGACCGGCATGAAGGATGAGGTCATCGTGCAGCGGCCGGGCATCGTCGGCTACGCGGAAGCGATTCGCCACGCCGGTGCGCGGATCGTGCGGGTCGGCGACGACGAGCGTGCGACGGCTGACGATCTGGAAGCCGCCATCAACGAGCGCACCGCAGCCATCTTCTACTTCTACAACGAAAGCCGGATGGCCGGTCAGGCGCCGCTGGCGGATTGCATCGCGGTGGCCCGGCGGCATGACGTGCCCGTAATTGTGGACGCTGCGGCGCAGATTCCGCCGGTGGAGAACCTGTGGCGGTTTACGTCGCCGGAACGGGGCATGGGCGCGGACCTGGCGATCTTCAGCGGCGGCAAGGGGCTGTGCGGCCCGCAGAGCAGCGGCCTCATCGTCGGGCGCAAGGCGCTGGTCGAGGCTTGTGCGTTCCACGCCTGCCCGCGCATGGCGCTGGGCCGGACGATGAAGGTGGGCAAGGAGGAAGTCGTCGGGCTGATGGCCGCGGTGAAGTGGTACCTGGGGCTGGACCACGCTGCGCTGATGCGCACCTACGAGGCGCAGGTGCAGTTTGTCATCGACGCCTTCGCCGGTGTCCCCCACGTGACCGCGCGACGGAACTTCCCCAGCGAGGCCGGCCAGCCCATGCCGCGCGCCGAGATTGTGCTGGATGAGGCCGCGCTGGGCATCACGCGCGACGAGGTGCTCGACCGGCTGCGCCGCGGGGAGCCGGCCATCTGGCTTGCCGGTTCCGGCGCAAACGGGCTGTTCGTCAACCCGCAGACGCTCCAGCCGGGGGAGGAACGCGTCATCTGTGCGCGGTTGCGCGAGGTGCTGGAAGTTTGACATCACCCCCCGACCCCCTCTCCTAAACTGGTTCCAGGGTGGATCTACACGGCAGACCTTCGAGGTCTCGCAGACCTCGAAGGTCTCGGCTATTGTTTTCAGCATGGCATTGGTTTAATCTGAGGATCAGGCAAGGAAGACGGGGGCGAGGTCACTTACACGGAAGGATACTCCATGAACATCTGGCAGAAGACGCAGGCATTCCTTGCCGAGGGCGTCGAAATCATCCGCTTGATCCGCAGCAGCATGTCGGCGGACCCCGATGCGTGGGAATGGGCCATCGCGCGGTTCGAGGCGGAGGACCGCCGGCAGCCCCCGCCGCGCGGGGCCATCGTGTTTACCGGCAGTTCCAGCATCACCTTCTGGAACACGCTGACACAGGACATGGCGCCGCTGCCCGTCATCAACCGCGGGTTCGGCGGCTCCCGCATCGACCAGGTGGCGCGCTACGTGGATCGCATCGTCGTGCCCTACGACCCACAGGCGGTCGTCCTGTTTGCAGGGACGAACGACATCTCGGGCCGCCAGCCGAAGACCGCGCAGCAGGTCTTTGAGGGTTACCGGACGTTCGTCGCCAACGTGCGGGCCGCGCTGCCCGAGACGCCGATCTACTACATCTCGATCACGCCGTCGCCATCGCGCTGGGCGCTCTGGCCGGTCGTATGCGAGGCGAACGACCTCATCCGGGCTTACGCGGCGACTGCCGCCGACCATCTGCACTTCATCGACCTGACGCCCGCCATCCTCGGACCGGGCGGGCTGCCGCGGCGGGAGCTGTATCGCTCCGACAAGCTGCATCCGAGCGCGCAGGGGTATGCCGTCTGGACCGAGAACATCAAGCCGGTGTTGTTGCGGTCTGCATAATTCGAGTCGAGGTTTCCGTCCATGGACAGGCGTGCGCGCTTAACAGGCTAACCGGCTGAAGCCTCGACTCCAACGTGTTCTGCGACTCCTACAATGTGCCTTCAACTGCTGCGCCGCTCCTTCAGCCGCGCATACACCGTCGCGGACAGCGTATAGTGCCAGACGTGTGCATCCATCGCCGCCCAGAACTCGTCCAGGCCGCGCACGCCGCTGCGCTCGTAGCGCGTACACTGGACCATCATCTCCAGCTTGTCCGCGTCGCGGACGAGGCGGCCCTCCGGCGTGCTTTCGTCCTCGAACTCGCGCCACGCGGCCAGCAGCCGCGCCGCGGAAGGCAGCGCCGCGAGGATGCTCGTCATGGCGGCGGCTTCCGCCCGGCTCTTCACATCCTCGGGAATCAGCCGCCGGGCGGGGCCGGGCAGGTCGGTCAGCCGCGCCTCTGCCAGGTCGTGCAGCAGCGCAATAGTCAGCACGCGCCCCTCGTCCAGCGGCGGGTCGGCTGCACCGGACGCGTTGATGATGTCGCACAGCGCGAGCGCCAGCGTCGCCATGCCGTAGGCGTGCTCCGCAACGCTCTCGACGTGCGGCACCCCGCGCAGCAGCCAGCCGGACCGCGGCACGCGCTTCAGCGTGGTCAGCTCCAGCCCGAACGCAATCAGCTCTTCTTCAGTCATGGCTCTCCTGCTACTTGAGCTTTTCCGTCCCCTTGAACTCACGCGCCGGCGACAGGATCGCCAGCGTCTCCTGGTCCTCCGGCGCGCACTGGTCGAGCGCCATGCGCGTGATGAGTTCGCCCAGCGCGGGGCCGAGCATGAACCCTTGCCCGCACATGCCGACCGCCAGCAGCAGCCCCTTGATACCCGGCGCCCAGCCGACGATGGGCGAGCCGTCCGGGGTCATCGGGTAGAGCCCGCGCCACGTCCGCCGCACGCGAATGTTCGTGAGCCGGGGCATCAGGTCCACGATGCGCTGCGCGACCATCGGCAGAAACTCGCTGGTCTCGCGCCTGTCGGTGCCCCAGATGCTCGGGCTGGGCGTGATGCAGAAGATGATCTGGCCGGTGTAGTGCTGGTAGAAGTAATAGTTGGTCGAGCCGGGCACGGGCCGGATGTCCACGATCATGGGATTGATAAAGCGCGCGACCGGTTCCGTGATGGCTGCCTCGTGGGAGTCGGGCCGGACGGGCAGCGCGTGGCCTGTCAGCGCGCCGATGGTCGCGGCATCCGCCCCTGCGGCATTCACGACGACAGGCGCAGCGTAGCGGCCGTGCGGGGTCGTCACACCTGTGACCTTTCCCCCCTGCACGTCGATGCCGGTCACCGGTTCGTCGAAGCGAAACTCGGCGCCTAAGGCGCACGCATGGTCGTAGAACGCGTGAAGCGTCAGCAGCGTCGAGCAGTGGCCGTCCTCCGGGGAATAGGTTCCCCCGCGCAGGTCCACCGGGTTGAGATCGGGCAGCAGGTCGAGCATTGCCTGCCTGTCCAGCCAGTCGATGTTCAAGCCGTAGCCATGCTGGACGGTCAACAGATCCCGGAGGATCTGCTCCTCGCGCTCGCGATATGCCACGAACACATAGCCGCCAGTGTTCCACTCGATGTCGTCGCCGTAGACCTGCTGCCACGTCGAGAGAATCTCGAGGCTGCGCAGGTTGAGCCGAATCTTCGCCGGGTCGGAGTGTGTGGCGCGCACGCCGCCGATGGCCGCCTTGTTGGAGCCCTGCCCCGGACTGGCCCGGCCGTCGAGCACGAGGGTGCGCAGGCCCGCGCATGACAACGCGAAGGCCGCGGGCGTGCCGACGCTGCCCGCGCCGATGATGATTGCGTCATAGGTGTTGGCTGTCATGAGCGGCCTCCCTGCTCGACCCCGGCGAACACGCCCAACGGCACCTCCATGAAGAGGGGCCGCTTGCTCCCCTCGATGACCTCCGCGTCGGGGATGCCTTCTTCGCGGAACAGGCGGCGGATGAGCGCGGCGCACGTCTTGGCGCCGCACGCGCCCATGCCCGCGCGCGTGACCGCCTTGATCTCGTTGACGTCGCGATACCCGCGGCGGATGAGGCTGCGAATCTCGCCCGCGGTCACACGCTCGCACCGGCACACTACCACGTCGTCAGTGAGGCGTTCCACGTAGGAGTCCATCGGCTCGCTGACCTGCGCCTCCTGCACCTGGATGCCCGCGATGCGCTGCGCGATCTCGGGCGGGGCCGTCACCTGGACGAGGAGCGTCCGGTCGTTGGCCTTCGCCGCGCGCACGCGGCTTACGACGACGTTGCCGAGCGAGGCGCCCTCGGTGTCCAGCACCGTCACATGCTGGCCGGGCTGGATGCTCTCGCGCAGGAACTCGTAGGGGATGGTGACGGTCGGGTTCTGCTGATCCTTGCGATAGTCCACCAGTGTGATTGCCAGTCCGGGGCAGATGGTGACGCACTTCTCGCAGCCGATGCACTGTTTGCCGATTTGCTCACCGATGAACTCCGGGATGTGACGAATGTCATCGGGGTCGATGTAGATCGCGGCCTGCGAGCAGACCGACGTGCAGGGGTTGCAGGGAATCTCCTGCGAGCAGTGGAAGATGGGCATGACGCCCGCGGCTTCCGCCGGCTCCGGCCTGGCCGTGACCGCGCCAGGCTTGGAGCGCAGAATCTCGGCGGTGCGATACCAGTCCGGCGGGATCTCGCCCACCTCCTGGCCGAGCGCCCGCGCCACTTCCTGCCCCTTGATCTTGCCGGAGAACATCGCGGCCGATGCCTCCGCAATTTCCTCCGCATCGCCCGCAGCGAACGCGGTCAGCCCGAACTCCTGCGCCTTGACGTAGAACTCGTTCACCGGGTCCAGCCCGACCGCGATGAGCACCGTATCGCATGCAAACGACCGCTCGGTGCCGGGGATGGGCCGGAACCGGGAGTCAACCTGCGCGACGGTCACGGACTCGACGTGTTCCATCCCGTTCGCGCTGAGGATGGTGTGCGCGGTGTAGATGGGTACGCCCATGCGGTGCAGCTTGTCGCGGTGGACCTTGTAGCCGCCGCACTCCGGCAGGGCCTCCACCAGGCCGACGACTTCGATGCCCGTCTGCAGTGCGTGGTAGCCGGCAATCAGCCCGACGTTGCCGCCGCCGACGATGAACAGCCGCTCTGCCGCACGCACCAGGTCACGGTTGACGAGGGTCTGGAACGCGCCCGCGCCGTACACGCCGGGCAGCGTGTTGCCCCGGAAGGCCAGCGACTTCTCCCGCGCACCGGCCGCGACCAGCAGCACCTGCGGCTGCACGAGGACGTATTCCTCCCCGCTGCGCAGCACGCCGACCTTGCCGTCGCTGAACACAGCCAGCGCGGTGCTGTCGAGCCAGACCTCGACTTCGGGCAGCTCGCGCACCTGGTTTTCGAGCCGCGTGGCGATGTCGATGCCGCGCGTGCCCGCGTAGACCGCGTTGATCGAGCCGAAGAAGCGGTGGGTTTGCAGGACCAGCTTGCCGCCGAGCCGGGCCTTGTCGTCGATGAGCAGCGTACGGATGCCGCGCTGCCCCAGTTGGACGGCTGCCGACATGCCTGCGGGTCCGCCGCCGATAATCAGCACGGGCACGGCCAGCTCGTGGATGGCATGTACAGGCGGCGCGGCGGCCACCTTCGGCAGCTCCGGCAGCCCCTCGACCGGCTCGACGCGGCTGCCGGGCCGTACGCGCTCCATGCACGACTTGACGGGCATGCCGTCGGCCAGCACGAGACACTGGCTGCACTGGCCGTTGGCGCAGAAGATGCCCTGGGGTGAGCCGTCCTTGGGATGGTGTCCGAACACGCGGACACCGTTTGCGAAGAGGGCCGAGGCGATGGTTTCATCCTTGCGGGCCACCAGCTCGCGCCCCTGCCAGTAGAAGCGCACGCCCTCGTCCGGCGGAACGGCCAGAATCGGATGTGCCGTGATGCGGTGTTCAGTCATGAATCCTCCTGACCTCTCTGTCAGTTTCAGCTTTCGTCTTATCACTGCCGGGCATGGCTGTCTATGAGCTTGCGCATCCTCTGAGGCGTCATGGAATATGTTATACTCAGGCCATGAAAATCGTGGCTGACCTCCACATCCATTCGCACTTCTCGCGCGCGACCAGCAAGAACCTGACCTTCGAGCATCTCTCGCGGTGGGCGCAGTTGAAGGGCGTCCACGTCGTCGGGACGGGCGATGTGGCGCATCCCGGCTGGCTGAAGGAGATGCGCGAGAAGCTCCTTCCGGCGGAGGAGGGGCTGTTCCGGCTGCGGGATGAGCTGGCGGACGCGGTGCAGGCGACCGTCCCGCTCGCATGCCGGGGAGCCGTCCGTTTCATGCTCGGCGGGGAAATCAGCAACATCTACAAACGGGCGGGGCGTTCCGGTGAGGACCGTACGCGCAAGGTCCACAATGTGGTCTTTGCCCCATCATTCGAGGCGGTCGAGCGGCTGCAGGCGCGGCTGGAGAAGATCGGCAACATCCGTGCAGACGGCCGGCCCATCCTCGGATTGGACTCGCGCGACCTGCTCGAAACGATGCTGGAAGCGGACTCCGAGTGCAAGCTCATCCCCGCGCATATCTGGACGCCCTGGTTCTCGCTGCTCGGCTCGAAGTCGGGCTTCGATTCGATCGAGGAATGTTACGGCGATCTGACATCGCACATCTTCGCAGTGGAGACCGGGCTGTCGTCCGACCCGCCGATGAACTGGCGCGTCTCCGGGCTGGACGACTATACACTTGTTTCCAACTCTGATGCGCATTCGCCGGAGAAGCTGGCACGCGAGGCCACCGTGTTCGACACGGAGCTATCGTATCCGGCCATCTTCGCCGCCTTGGAGCGCGGAGAAGGGCCCGCGTTCGGCGGCACGGTCGAGTTCTTCCCGGACGAGGGCAAGTATCACCTGGACGGGCATCGCAAGTGCGGCGTCGCATGGGAGCCGCCGGTCACACTGGCCCACGGCGGCATCTGCACCGGCTGCGGCAAGGAGGTCACGGTCGGCGTGATGCACCGTGTGGAGGCGCTGGCTGACCGGCCCGCAGGCCACCGGCCAAGCCGCGCCGCGCCGTACGACAGCCTGATCCCCCTGCCGGAGGTCCTGTCGGAGGTGTACGGCGTCGGTGCGGGCTCCAAACAGGTCGAGGCGGAGTATGCGAAGCTGCTGGCACGTCTCGGGCCGGAGCTGACCATCCTGCGTGCTGCGCCGCTGGCTGAGATTGCCGCCGCGGGCGGCGAGCGGCTGGCCGAGGGCATCGGCCGGATGCGCCGCGGCGAGGTGGTGGCCGAAGCCGGGTATGACGGCGAATACGGCGTGATCCGGCTGTTCCGAGCCGTGCCCATGCCGGGGGCGGACGGCGCGCAGTTCAGCCTGTTCGGGGAGGAGCATCCTTCGACTGGCGATACGATAGGCTGGGGCCGGTCTCCGACCGTGCCCCTCGCGCTGTCGGAGACTGCGCCGAACCACTTTCCCGAGCAGCTCTCCGCAGGCGGAGCCGTGACCTTCGAGGTTTCAGGCCAACCGCAGGTTGGCACAACCTCGAAGGTCTTGCACGAAAGTCCACCGGTTGACGACTCGCTGCTCGCCGGGCTCAACCCGGCGCAGCGTGAAGCGGTCCTCTGCACGGATGTGCCGCTGGTCATCGTTGCGGGGCCGGGCACGGGCAAGACGCGCACGCTGACCGTGCGCATCGCGCATCTCATCCAGGCTCACGGCGTCGCGCCGGAGGCCATTCTCGCCATCACCTTCACCAATAACGCCGCAGGCGAGATGGCCGAGCGGCTGGCCGCGCTGCTGGGGGCAGACATCGCAGCGCGCGTGACGGTC
>DAOUGK010000470.1:0-3972 GCA_034429055.1 Anaerolineae bacterium
CGGAAGTTCGCCCAGCCCTTCAACGCCAAGACCTTCGTGATCGCTGCCGTCAGCGTCGTCTTGCCGTGGTCAATATGCCCGATCGTCCCAATGTTCACATGCGGCTTCGTCCGCTGAAAGACTTCCTTCCCCATGATGACTTGCGCTCCTTCTCCAGTGTACCCGCCCGGCCTGGTCTCCCGGACAGCGGTGAATAGGCTATTTTTGTGCAAAACAACTGCCTCGCCAAGGGATGCGCTGACGAGGCAGTAAAACTTCTCTGCCGCCGATGGTATCCGCGTATGGCAACCCGGACCTATCGGTGGCTCAATCTTCCGCTCTTCGTCGGCACCTCAGTTGGTGATGAGAGGCACCTCAATGCTCTGCCGAGTCTATGACGCATCGCTGCGTCGCTCCAATCGGCGGCAACCTTGTTATTGTATCTAAAATAACCCGTTTGGCAAATTCAAGCCATGAGTTACTCAGACACCGGGTTTCTTCGAGAAACCCGGTGTCTTTGGCGCAGAAACCCGCTGTCTGTCAACGTCTCTCCCATCAACCTGACGGGGCAAAGCCCAGGATCTGGCGGGCCCGATCCGCCGGCACGATTTCGTAGCGGTCAAACTCCATCGTGAAGCTCGCGCGACCCTGAGTTGCGGAGCGCAGCGATGTGGCGTAACCCACCATTTCGGCCAGCGGCACCGTGCCCTTGACGGCCTGCATCCCAACCGAGTGCATCTCCAGGCCCGCCACCTGACCGCGCCGCGCCACCAGGTCTCCGATGACGTCGCCCACGGACTGCTCCGGCGCAACGATCTCGATCTTCATCACCGGTTCGAGCAGCACAGGGCCGGCTTTCTCCGCGCCCTCGCGCAGCGCCATCGACCCGGCAATCTTGAAGGCCAGTTCGGAGCTGTCGACTTCATGGTAAGACCCGCCGACCAGCGTCGCCTTGATATCGACCATCGGATTGCCGCCCAGCACGCCGTTATCCATGGACTCGCGGATGCCCTGGCTGACCGCGGGGATGAACTCTTTGGGAATCGCGCCGCCCACGACCTTGTCCACGAATTCGAAGCCCTTGCCCCGCTCCTGGGGCTCAAGGTCCAGGATGACGTGGGCATATTGGCCGCGGCCGCCGGTCTGGCGGACGAACCGCTGCTCGATTTGCGTCTTGCGGGTGATGGTCTCGCGATACGCCACCTGATGGCGGCCCACGTTGGCCTGCACCCCGAACTCGCGCAGCATCCGGTCCACCAGCACTTCCAGGTGCAGCTCGCCCATACCGCTCAACACAGTCTGACCGGTCTGCTCGTCCACGCGCACCCGGAAGGTGGGGTCCTCTTCGGCCAGCCGCTGCAGCGAGTTGGCGAGCTTATCCTGGTCAGCCTTGGTCTTCGGCTCCACCGCAATGGAGATGACCGGCTCGGGGAACTCGATGGCTTCCAGCACGACCGGCTTGCCGGGATCGCACAGCGTCTCGCCGGTGAAGGTCTGCTTGACCCCCAGGATCGCGCCGATATCGCCCGCGCGAATCTCGGTGATATCTTCGCGCTTCTCCGCGTAGACCTGCACCAGCCGGCCAATGCGTTCCTTCCGGTCGCGGCTGCTGTTCTGCACCGTCGTACCGGTCTGTAAGGAGCCGGAGTACACGCGCACGTAAGCCATCCGGCCCATGTACGGGTCGGTCTGAATCTTGAACACCAGGGCGGCCAGCGGCGCGCGGGTATCGGTCGGGCGTTCTTCCTCCGCGCCGGAATTCGGGTTTGTACCGATGACCGCAGGGATATCCAGCGGCGACGGGAGATAAGCCACCACCGCATCGAGCAGCAACTGGACGCCCTTGGTGCGCAGCGACGTGCCGCACAGGACCGGCACCAGCTTGCCCGCGATAGTCGCCCGGCGCAGGGCCGCCGTCAGCTCATCCTCGGAGAACGACTCGCCTTCGAGGTACTTGAGCGTCAGCGCATCGTCCGTCTCGGCAATCTTCTCGACCAGTTGCTCGCGCAGCTCGGCAGCGCGCTCGACCAGCTCCGGCGGGACCGGGATTTCCTCCGGCGTGGCGCCCAGCGCATCGGGGAACGTCCAGGCCCGGCCGGTCATCAGGTCCACCATGCCGATGAAGGTGTCTTCCACGCCGATGGGCAGTTGGATGGGCAGCGGGTTGGCGCCGAGCCGGTCACGGATCATGTCGATGGTGCGCCAGAAATTCGCGCCGACGCGATCCATCTTGTTGACGAAGCAGATGCGCGGGACACCATAGCGGTTGGCCTGCCGCCAGACGGTTTCGGATTGGGGTTCGACGCCCGCGACGGCATCGAAGACGACCACGCCGCCATCCAGCACCCGCAGGCTGCGCTGCACCTCGGCGGTGAAGTCGATATGGCCCGGTGTGTCGATAATGTTGATCTGGTAGCCGCGCCACGCGCTGGTGATCGCCGCGGATTGAATCGTGATGCCGCGCTCGCGTTCCTGAACCATCCAGTCGGTGACGGTCGTGCCCTCATCGACATTGCCCATACGATAGGTCTTGCCGGTGTAATAGAGGATGCGTTCCGTAGTGGTGGTTTTGCCCGCGTCGATATGCGCGATGATGCCGATGTTCCGCAGTCGCTGGAGGCGCTCTTCTTCAGTTACAGGTATAGGCTGTGTAGTCATATGACGCACTGCGCTCCTGAGCGCTGCCTGGGCTGCTCGGCAAGCCGGCGCATACCCGGATAAAAAGCGACAGAAACCCGGCATCCGTCTGTACGCCGGATGCCGGGTTCAAAAACCTCAGTTTCAGGTCTGCTGGCCTGAGCCGACCAGGTCAATCAACCGATGGCATAACTCGTTCTGAGCCGGCCGGTGCTGCCGTCAGCAACTACCAGCGGTAATGGGCAAAGGCGCGGTTGGCTTCCGCCATCTTGTGCGTATCTTCGCGCTTCTTGACCGTGTTGCCCTGGTTGTTGTAAGCGTCGAACAGCTCACCGGACAGCTTATCCACCATGCTCTTGCCGGGCCGCTTGCGCGCCGTCTGAATCAGCCAGCGCAGCGCCAGCGCCAGGCGCCGGTCTTCCCGGATTTCCATCGGGACCTGGTAGGTCGCGCCGCCGACGCGCCGCGGCCGCACCTCGATCAAGGGCGTCGCATTGCGAATGGCCTGCTCCAACGCCTCGATGCCGGCCTTCTTGGTCCGGCCTTCGAGCGTCTCGATGGCGCCATACACGATGGATTCCGCAGTGGACTTCTTGCCGCTCAGCATGATCTTGTTGATCAGGTGGGCGACCAGCATATTGCCATAGCGCGCGTCCGGCAGGACCTCACGCTTCTCTGGGCGATTACGTCGAGACATTCCTGACTCCGCTCTCCTTTACTTCTTGGCGCCCTTGGCTGGCGCGCCCTTCCCGGCCTTCGGCACCTTGGCGCCGTACTTGGAGCGGCCGCGACGGCGGGCATCTACGCCCGTGGTATCCAGCGCACCGCGCACAATGTGATAGCGGACGCCCGGCAGGTCCTTGACGCGGCCACCGCGCACCAGGACGACCGAGTGCTCCTGCAACGTATGACCCTCACCCGGGATGTACGCCGTCACTTCCAGGCCATTCGAGAGGCGGACACGGGCGATCTTGCGCAGCGCCGAGTTCGGTTTCTTCGGGGTCATCGTGCGCACCTGGGTGCACACGCCGCGCTTGAAAGGATTGCCCTTCTGCGTGCGGCTCGAACGGCCCTTGAGCACATTCTGCGTGAACTGGAGCGCAGGCGCATGTTCTTTCTTCGCAACCGGCTTGCGGCCCTTGCGAACAAGCTGATTGATGGTCGGCAAAATATCCTCCAGAGACTACGTACGAACTATCTGCTTAACCCTCATCAGAAGGGCAAAAGACAAGTATCTCGTGAACGAACCCACGACCTGCTATATTATCACAAGCACAGACTTGGGTCAAATATCTGGGGTAGAGACCCGCAACTCCAAATGCAGTGCCCCTCCTGACGATTGGAGTCGAGGGGTGT
>DAOUGK010000471.1:0-9705 GCA_034429055.1 Anaerolineae bacterium
TCGAACGCCGCGTGGCACTCCGCCTGCCCGGTGAGCCGGCGCAGCGCCCCGGCCAACCCCTCGTGAGCGGGGTCCACCGCGCTCAGTCCCGGCACCCTGCCGATGATCGCGCGGGCCAGCGGCGATGGATCGGAAACCAGCACGTGGGCCGCGCCCTGCGCCCGCGCAACCTGCGCGATACACAGCCCCGCGGGGCCGCCGCCGATGCACAGCACCGTGCTGCCCGCGGGCAGGTCGGCCCGCCCCACGGCATGAACGCCGACGCCGAGAATGTCGCGCATGGCCTCCGCCTCGAAGGAGACGTGCGGAGCCATCGGGTGCAGTAGGTCGGCCCAGGCCAGGCAGTATTCCGCATAGCCGCCGGGGTAGAACGGCATGTCCCGCCAGCCCTGCGCATGGCCGATGTGCAGCGTCTCGCGGCACAGGTTCTCATGCCCGCTCAGGCAGAGCGCGCAGCGACCGCAGGTGCGGAAGGCCTGGACGCCGACCCGCTGACCCAGCAGGTGCTCGTGCCGGGCGCTGTTCACCTGCACGACCACGCCGGAAAACTCGTGGCCCAGGATCATGTCCGGTGGGTTAGGGATATGCCGGCCCAGCGTGTGCAGCGCCCACGGATTTTCGCCCGCATAGTAACGCAGGTCGCTGCCGCAGATGCCGCAGGCGGCGACCTTGACGAGGACGTGCTGCTCCTCGGTCAGCCGCGGCAGCGGTATGTCGGTCAGTTCCAGGTGGCGCGGGCCGCGCAGGATAATGGCTTTCATTGTGGCTCCTCATGGTATAATGCCAGCACGCTCTGGCACATTGGGCTGTCATCCCAGCCGGTTGTTGATAATAACCAGCCAGGCATCCTGAGCGGATGGGTGCCGCGCAGCGGCGCACGTAGTCGAAGGATGCTTCCGTCGCGATTTATCAAAGACTTCCGGTTGGGCTCACTCTGGCATCAGTGGTGGAGAAAGTACATGACGGACATCACACCTCGTTGGGACCTCTCGAACGTCTACCCCGGGCTCGAGGCGCCCGAATTCCTGGCCGCCGTGGCGGACGTGACCGCGCAGCTCGATGCGTTGGAGGCGCTTTTCGCCGGGCGTGTGGCAGCGGCAGGCCCCGAGGCAGGGAGCGCGGCCATCGCCCCGCTGCTGGGCGAGGTCATCGATCGCTTCAACGCAGTCAACGAGCTAGCGGGCACGGTGCGCTCGTACATCTACGGCTTCGTCTCGACCGACTCGCGCGACGCGCTGGCCCGCAAACGGCTCTCTGAGTTTGACACACTATCCGTCCGCCTGCAAAACCTGACCACGCGGCTGCAGGCGTGGATCGGGCAGTTGGGATCGGTCCTGGAAGAGGCCATCGCGGCCAACCCGACCGCGGCAGGCCACGCCTTCATCCTGCGTGAGACTGCCGAGCAGAGCAAGTACCTGATGAGCGAGGCGGAGGAATCGCTGGCCGCGGCCCTCAACGTCAGCGGCAGCCACGCCTGGAGCAAGCTGCAGGGCACCATCACGTCGCAGCTCTCGGTGGATTTCGAGCTGGACGGCGAGACCAGGCGCCTGCCCCTTCCCGCGCTCATCAACCTGCACTCGCATCCCGACGAGAGCGTACGCCGCCGCGCGTACGACGCGGAGCTGGCCGCGCTGGCCTCCGTGCGTGAGCCGCTGGCCGCGTGCCTCAACGGGGTCAAGGGGACCGCCAACACGCTCAACCAGCGCCGCGGCCGGACCGATGCCCTGCACAGCGCATTGGACAGCTCGCGCATCGACCGCGCGACGCTGGAGGCCATGCTCGGTGCGATGGAGGCTGCGTTCCCCACCTTCCACCGGTACTTCCGCGCGAAGGCGCAGCGCCTCGGCAAGGAACGGCTGGCCTGGTGGGATGTCTTTGCGCCGGTCGGCGGCGCAGGCCAGGCAACCCGCAAGGTGTATACCTTCAGCGAGGCGCGCGACTTCATCCTGGCGAACTTCGCAGGCTTCTCGCCCCTGCTCGAAGGGCTGGCGCGGCGCGCGTTCGACGGCCGGTGGATCGACGCGGAGCAGCGCGACGGCAAGCGCGGAGGCGCCTTCTGCATGGGCGTGGACGCAGTCCGGGAGTCGCGGGTCCTCTGCAACTTCGACGGCACGCTCGACCAGGTCTCGACCATCGCGCACGAGCTCGGCCATGCTTTCCACAACGAGTGCCTCTACGCGGCAGGCAAGACCCAACTACAGAGCGACACGCCCATGACGCTGGCCGAGACGGCCTCCATCATGTGCGAGACCATTGTCATGGACGCGGTGCTCCGCGCGACGACCGACCCTGCGGAGGAGCTTGCCATCCTCGAGACCATCCTCATTGGCGACACGCAGGTCATCGTCGACATCTTCTCGCGTTACTTGTTCGAGCGAGAGGTCTTCGAGCGCCGCGCTGAGGCCGAACTGTCCGCCGACGACCTGTGCGACATCATGGTGCGCGCGCAGCAGGCGACCTACGGCGACGGGCTGGACGAGCACTCTCTGCACCCGTATATGTGGACGTGGAAGCCGCACTATTACCGCGCAGAACTATCCTTCTACAACTACCCGTATGCGTTCGGCCTGCTGTTCGGCACGGGCCTGTATGCCATCTATCAGCAGCGCGGGCACGCGTTCGTGCCGGACTACGTGAACCTGCTCGCCTCGACCGGCGAAGGCACCGCCGCCGACCTGGCCGCGCGCTTCGGCATCGACATCCGCGACCGCGCGTTCTGGGAGGGCAGCCTGGCCGTCATCGGCCGGCGCATCGAGCGTTACTGCGCGCTGTAGGCGCGTTTCGTATTGGGGACGCGGCCATCGCGGATAAGCGAATGGCGCTGCGGCGCGGGGAACGAATACACGAATAGCGCGTATCGCCGCGGGGATATTCGCGTATTCGTGAGCGATTCGGGTATTCGCGATGGCCGCGTGTATTCCCAGATCGGAGGGACCTATGACACCCAAACACCTGGACCGCAGGCAATTCCTGGCTGCGTCTGCGGCTGTCGCCGCGACCGCGGCCCTGGCCGCATGCGTGCCCATCCCCAAGGCAGAGGAGCTAAGAATGGAACAACGGATCCTGGGCAAGACCGGCCGGAAGCTGTCCATCGTCGGCTTCGGCGGCATCGTCGTAATGAACGAGACCGCCGAGTCTTCGGCCGCGCTCGTCCGCCAGGCCATCGAGCGCGGCATCAACTACTTCGACGTGGCCCCCTCCTACGGTAATGCCGAGGACAAGCTCGGTCCCGCGCTGGAGCCCTATCGCAAGGATGTCTTCCTTGCCTGCAAGACCCAGCAGCGCACCCGCGCCGGCGCCGCGGCGGAGCTCAAGCAGTCGCTGGAGAACCTGCGGACGGATCACTTCGACCTGTACCAGTTCCATGCCGTCACAACGATGGACGACGTCGAGACCATCCTGGGGCCGGGCGGCGCGCTGGAGGCGTTCCTCGACGCGCGCGAGCGGGGCGTCATCAAGCACATCGGCTTCTCCGCGCACGGCGAGCAGGCCGCGCTCGCGCTGCTGGACCGCTTCCAATTCGACACGATCCTGTATCCCATCAACTGGGTCATGTGGCACGCGGGGAACTTCGGCCCCGGCGTGGTGCAGCGCGCGCAGGAGCAGGGCCTCGGCATCCTCGCGCTGAAGGCGCTGGCCCGGCAGCCGTGGCCCGCGGGCGCGGAGAAGAAGTGGCCGAAGTGCTGGTACGAGCCGGTGGACACGCCGGAGGATGCCCTGTGGGGGATGCGTTTCACCCTTTCGCGCGGGGTCACCGCCGCGGTGTCGCCCAGCCATGCCGAGTTGCTGTGGCAGATGTGCGACGTCGCGTCGCAGGTCACGCCCCTGACGTCCGCGGAGGAAGCGCAATTGGCGGAGCGGAGCGCGGCGTATAAGCCGCTGTTCGTGGCCTGACGGGGCTTGCTGTGCAGAAACGCACTTCCTGGAGGCGAGGCTTCAGCCGGTTTGGGTGTGTACGCACTCATTCAGGCTGACCGGCTAAAGCCTCGACCCCAGTGTCGTCGGCAACTCCTGGGCATGTCGTATAGACGTCCCACCGGGACGTCTATACGGTCGTAGTATGCGCTATCCCGTAATCCGCGCCTTCATCCACTCGTTGCTGTTGTGGAAGTCAGCGACGGCATTCCCCGGGTGGACCAGGGCATCGAAGAGCGCGCGGTCATCGTCCGCCAGGTTCATCTCCAGCACCGGCAGGAACTCGTCCATGTGGGCCATCGTCTTCGGGCCGAAGATCGGCGCAGTGATGCCCGGCTGGTCCTTGCACCAGAGCAGCGCCAGCTGCGCGCCGGTCATGCCGCGCTCCTGCGCCATGCGCGCAACCTCGGCTGCGACCTCGCGTCCGCGCGTCGAGACGCGCTCGCGGAACAGGTCGCTGCGTGCCGCGCGCGAGTCCTCCGGGATCTCGCTGCCCGGCGGATAGCGGTTCGCCAGCACGCCGCCGGCCAGCGGTGACCACGGGATGAGGGCCATACCGTACTTCTGCGCCAGCGGGACCAGCTCGTTCTCGATGCGCCGGTCGAGCAGGTTGTAGGGCGGCTGCTCGCTGATGTAGCGATTCAGACCGAGCCGTTCGCTGGTTGCCAGCGCCTCCATGACCAGCCAGGCCGGATGGGTCGAGCAGCCGATGTAGAGCACCTTGCCCGCGCGCACCAGGTCATCGAACGCGCGCAGCGTCTCGTCCTGGGGGAACTGCATCGGCGGGCGGTGCAATTGGTACAGGTCGATGCGGTCGGTCTGCAGCCGGCGGAGCGAATCCTCGCACGCCCGGATGATGTGGTAGCGCGAGTCGCCCTGCTCGTTCGGGCCGGGACCCATCCTGCCGTGCACCTTGGTCGCCAGCACGATCTGGTCGCGCCGCCCGTTCTCCTTGAGCGCGCGGCCCACGATGCGCTCGCTTTCGCCCCCGTTGTACACATTCGCCGTATCGACAAAGTTGATGCCAGCTTCCAGCGCCCGGTTGATCATGGCGATGGACTCGGCTTCCTCCGTCGGCCCGCCGAAGTTCATCGCACCCAGGCACAGCGGCGACACCATCACGCCCGTGCGTCCCAGCGGTCGGTAATCCATGTTGCGCTCCTTCGTTCGCTCAGTCATTCAACCACACGACGCCGGAACGATACGACAAACTGCCCGATTTGACAAGTCCGTAGGTTCGTAGTCGGCGCTTTAGCGCCCGGTGGGGCCAGGCATGGCGCGGAAGTGCCGACTACGAACCTTGCCCTCTGGTTTGTAGTAGGCGCTTTAGCGCCCGGTGAGGCCAGGCAAGGCGCACCTGCGCCGACTACGAACCTGGACGCGCGAGCAACCGGCTGCGCCCGCGTTTGCCGGTCTCGATCAGCACACCCGTCTCCCGCAGACAGTAGGTCAGCTTCTGGGCGAGCCAGAGGGGTTCGCCGGTCAGGGCGGCCAGCTCACGGGCGGTGAAGGACTCGGGGAGATCTGCGGGCAGGAACGTCGCGAGGTCGGCCGGGGTGCGGAAGATGCGAGTCTCCATCACCTCCAGCAGCCGGCGCTCGACCGTAGCCCACCCCTTGCGCCGCCAGTTGCGCGCGCGCGAAGTGTCGTGGCGGCGCACCTCCTCTTCGCGGATGAGCACCACTTCCAGCGTGAAGTTCGGATCGGCCAGGAGACGCGGGAAACTGACCAGCTCACGCGCCACGTGCATGACCGAACCGCGCAGCGGCGACCTGCGCCGGCCCAGCAGCGCACCAGCCTCGTCCACCCGCACGATCCACTTTTCCGCCGCCACCGGATAGATCAGGTGAACCACATGCCCCTCGACCAGCCGCGCCAGCTTGCGCTTGAGCGCGGCCAGGCTGCGCGTCTGGATCTCAACCAGCAGGTCGCCCCGCACGATATCGATGACGTAGCCATCCACCGCGACCTCGAACCGGTCGTCCGGGCGGGCGTACCATTCCTTGAGGGCCGCGTGCAGCGGCTTCTCGTTCAACGTGCCGATCGCCATTCAGTTCACCCCAATAAGAAGGCCTGGGTGTGTGCACATCCCCAGGCCTTCTTATACCTTAAGCGAAGCCGTTTATCAATGGTACGGGATCAGCAAAATCTGACCTGCGACGATGCGGTTCGGATTCGCCAGGTGGTTGACTGCCGCCAGATACGTATAGCTCCAACCGTAACGCCGCGCAATCGAGTAGAGCGTGTCGCCCCAACGCACCTGGTACAGGAAGCCAAAAGGCGCCTCTTCTCCCGGAACGACACAGATCGTCCGGCCGGCCACGATATAATTCGGGTTGCTAATTCCGTTCAGGTGGGCGAGCGCCCAAACGGTCGTGTGGAAGCGCACCGCGATGCGATACAACGTATCGCCGCGCTGGATGGTGTAGAACTGCTGACAGCCGGGTCCTCCTGCCGTGGCTGCGGGCGCAGCCGACGCGGGGGCCGGTGCTGCTGCCAGGAACAGCAATGCCGTAAGCACCAGTACCGAAAGCCAGATATACAAACGTCTCATCTCATGCCTCCTTCGATCGATGAGATCGCCCGCGGTGGCTGAACATCCAGCCCTGCTATTATAGACGAACAATGAGACAGGAAGTTCCGCGCAATTTTATAAGTTGTCGTTCATCGGCTTGACAAATCCATTTCGGAGGGCCTTGCGGCACGCGGCGTCGGTGCAGCCGACGCACAGCATCCTGAGCGAAGGCCGCCGCTGGCCGCGATCGCAGACGATGGGTGCTTCACTGTTGTCACCTGTGTGAATCGCGCGGAGGCAGCAGGCGCCATATGTCCCGCTGCCGGATTTGATGGTAGGATACGCAACAGGAGGGGCGAAGTGTCAACGTCTGCCGACCAGAACATGCCCGTTGAGCCGTGGTACACGACTTTCTTCGGCGCAGACTATCTGCGCATCCATGAGGCCTACCTGTTTCCTGAGCGGACGCAGTGGGAGCTAACTGGGATGCTGGCCCTGCTGCGCGCCGCTGGCTTGCCGGAAGGCGCAACCCTCCTGGACCTCGCGTGCGGGCAGGGCCGCCATGCGGTTCCCCTGGCCGCGCTGGGCTACCGCGTCACGGGGTTGGACCTGAGCCCGGTGCTGCTCGGCCGGGCGCGGGCCGCGGCGCGCGCGAGCCGCTTGGCAGTACGCTGGGTGCGCGGCGACATGCGGCGTATCCCATTCGCTTCCGAGTTCGATGCGGTCATCAACATCTTCAATACGTTTGGCTACCTGGCGACGGAAGCAGAGGACGCCGCGGTCCTGCGGGCCGTGAGGGACGCGCTGAAGCCGGGCGGCGTCTTCCTGCTCGAGACGGTCAGCCGGGACGCGATCCTGCGCCACTTCATGCCCGCCGCAGTGGACCATCTGGCGGACGGCACGCTTGTCCTGCAGGAGCAGGCGTTCGACTTGCAGACCAGCCGGTTGGCCGTGACCATGACGCTCATCGAGCCTGATGGCGCGCGGCGGACCTACACCCAGTCGATCCGCATCTACACCCCCACCGAGTTATGCCGTCTGCACGAAGCCGCCGGCCTGCAGGTGGAGGCCGTGTTCGGCGGCCTGGACGGCAGCCCGCTGACGCTGGACAGCCTCCGGCTGGTCGTGCTCGCGCGGAGGCGCACGATTGCAGATTGAAGATTGAGGATTTGCGCGCTGACCAGATGGCATTAATTAGACAAGCATGTTACAAGTATTGGCGTAAGTTGTGATATAATCACTTCCATGTCTGGCCTGTCCGATCGGGGCAGGACCGGCAAACCCGACGCGGAGGAGTGCCATGAAGTCGAAGCGCTTAGTAATGCTTGGGTTGCTTCTGGTCGCGCTATGCCTGGTTGCGACGCCAATCTATGCCCAACCCGACACGCCGGTGACCGACCCGGCTGCGGGGTCTGCAGCTGAAGCCGCGGAGCCGGCCTCCGAGCCCACACCGACCCCGGCTCCCGTGCCGGTCAACGCACGGACCCTGGCGCAGGAACTCGCAGACCCTGCCCTGTGGGGCATCCTCGTCCTGGCCTTCGTGGCAGGCGGGCTGGGCGGCCTGGCCTACGAGCTGATCACCCTCCAGGGGAGCCTCGAACTGTGGCACAGGCTGACGCCCGACGAGGTCACCGAGGCCTTTCCCTACGCGCAGCCCAAGTATATGTTCGACCTGGGTTCCGGCGCACGCATCATCATCGGCGGGCTGGCCGCCGTGGCCGTGTTCTTCGTCTTCTCCCCGGGCTCCGCATTTGAACTCATCGCTGTCGCCATCATCGCCGGCTCAGCCGGTACAGCCATTTTCCGGTCGTTGCAGGATCGGGTGACAAGCGCCCTGGCCCTGCAGGAGGTCACCCGAACCCGCGCCAGAGCTGCCGAAATAGAGGGGAAGGTCGAGGAAGCGGCCGCGGCGCTCGATGCGATGGCCCCGATCCCGGCCAGTGCCGGCGGCCAGCCCGGCGTGCGGACTTTCGAAGACGCGAATAGCTCGGCCTTGCAGGAGGCCAGGCAGTTGCTGGCCGAAGCCCGCGCCCTCTCCGAATCTCTGAAGCGCTGATCTGGCAGCCTGGGGCCGGTGCGAAGCCGGCCTCAAGGCCGATCCTCGCCCCGGGTCCAGCTACAGATCAAGCGCGTACATGCCGCTCTCGCGCGCAACGCGGTAGCCCAGCTCCTCGTACAGGCGCAGCGCGCCCCGGTTCGCGGCGCTGACTTGCAGCCGGGCTACGTCGAGCCCCAGCTCGACCAGGAAGGCGAGACCCTCTGCGATCAGCCGCCGGCCAATGCCGCGGCCCTGCCATGCCGGATGCACGAAGATATCCTCCGTGAACCCCGCAAGGGGAGGTCCTGCGCGATTGCCTTCCACGTCCGGGAAGGCCGACAGGCAGCCTACCAGCTCCGCCGCACCGGAGTCTGCGTATGCGAATGCACCGATGGCGGTGCCCGCAGCCCACTGGGGCGACTGCATGAAGTACTGCCAGCTCTCCAGCGTGCCTGCGGAGCCGGGCAGTACGAGGTTGTGCAGGCTGACATACGCCGCCTGCTCTGCCTCCGTGGGCATCTTCCAGCGGCGGAACTCGACGCCCTCTGGCAGGGGCACATGCGGCAGGGGCGCGTGCAGGTCGCGCACCATGTCGAAGATGCCGCCGATGTACTGGCACCCTTTGCCGGTGACGAAGGCGATGCTGGCGGTCTCGTGGGGGTAATATTGGAAGATGAGCTGTGCGGGGTGGTCGGGCCGGCTGCGGGCCAGCGCCGTGGCGAGTTCGAGCACCCTGGCGAATAGCGCATCCTTGACCGGCAGCGGGTCGGCGAGTGTCACATCCGCCTTGACCTCGGTCCAGAAGCTATGCGGCGCCGATGCCTCCCCTTCGCTGAACTGCGGAAAGACGGGCGCATAGCCCACGACCTCGCCCCCGTCATCCACCGCGCACAGCACATTGCGCCCGTCTTCGAACCCGGGCGACAGGTACACCTCACCGGGGATGACCGGTACGCCTGGCTGCGCGGCCGTGTAATCCTGCTGGATGGCCGCAATACCGGGCAGGTCCGCGGGCGTGAGGGTGCGAATCATATCTTGGCGTCCTTGGCGTCTTTGCGGTTCAGCTCGTCATCCCGGGTTCTCTTCCACGAACGCCTCGAATACAGCCGCGGCATTCTCCGTCGGCGTCTCCGGCTGGAGCGACTTGGCCGGCGCGAGGATGTAGCCGCCGTCCCGTCCGACCTCCCGGCGCAGCCGCCGCACCTCCGCCTGGATGCTCTCAGGCGTGCCGAAGGGG
>DAOUGK010000472.1:0-2773 GCA_034429055.1 Anaerolineae bacterium
CTGCGCCACAAACTGCAATCTTCAATCCTTGTGGTATCATACCCCCGTCAGCACTTCGGACGGCCGCCCCTGACCCAACCCAACCATGACCGGCGACATCCACTCCTTCATCGCGCGCTGGCAGGCATCCGCCGCGGCGGAGCGCGCCAACTACCAGCTCTTCCTGGCCGAGCTGTGCGACGTGCTCGACGTGCCGCGGCCGGACCCCACGACGCCCGACGAGTCCCGCAATGCCTACGTCTTCGAGAAGAGCGTGCCCCTGCCCCACGGCACGACCGGCCGCATCGACCTCTACCGCCGCGGCTGCTGCGTCCTCGAGGCCAAGCAGGGCGGCGTGGGGCCGGCCGCGGCCGCGCCGCCGCTTTCGCAGGAGGGCGAGCGCCGGGCGCGCGGCCGCAAGCGGGGCACGGCCCCGCGCGGCACCGCGGCCTGGGACACCGCCATGGAGCGGGCGCGGCAGCAGGCCCAGTCCTACGCCCGCAACCTGCCGCCGGAGGAGCTCGCGGACGGCGGCCGGCCGCCCTTCCTGATCGTCGTCGACGTGGGCGAGTCGCTGACCCTCTACAGTGAGTTCACCCGCACCGGCGGCAACTACGTCCCGTTCCCCGACCCCCTCGCCGCGCGCATCCCGCTGGCACGCCTGGCCGAGCCCGCGGTGCGCGACCTGCTGGCTGCGGTCTGGCTTGACCCCGCCGGCCTCGACCCCGCCCGCCGCGCGGCGCGCGTCACGCGCGACATCGCGGCCCGCCTCGCGCGGCTGGCTCAGGCGCTCGAACGGGAGCACGACCCCGACGCGGTCGCCCATTTCCTCATGCGCTGCCTCTTCACCATGTTTGCGGAAGACGTGGGCCTGCTCCCCGCGGGCAGCTTCACCCAACTCCTGGCCGACGCGCGGCACAACGTGGCCCACTTCCCCCGCTTCGTCGAAGAACTGTGGAGCACCATGGCGCACGGCGGATTCTCGCTCGCTCTCCGCCTGCCCATCCCCCACTTCGACGGCGGGCTGTTCGAGGATGCGTCCGGCCTCCCGCTCACCGCGGACCAGCTCCAGCTCCTCATCGAGGCCGCGCAGTCGGACTGGCGCGATGTGGAGCCGGCCATCTTCGGCACGCTGCTCGAGCGTGCGCTGGACCCGGTCGAGCGCCACAAGTTCGGCGCGCACTTCACCCCGCGCGCATATGTCGAGCGGCTCGTGGCCCCCACCGTGGTCGAGCCGCTGCGCGCCGAATGGGAGGCCAGCCAGGCGGCCGCGCTCCGCCTGGCGGACGAGGGCCGGCCCGACCGCGGCCTGGCCGAGGTCGAGGCGTTCCAGCGGCGGCTCGCATCCGTCCGGATCCTGGACCCCGCGTGCGGCACGGGCAACTTCCTCTACGTCAGCCTCGAACACCTGCTGCGGCTGGAGGCCGAGGTGTTGCAGCGCCGGGCCGAGATCGGCGCGGACCAGCTGCTGCTGGAGCTGGAGACGGTGCGCGTGACCCCGCGGCAGCTGCTCGGCATCGAGGTCAACCCGCGCGCGGCCGCAATTGCGGAGCTGGTGCTCTGGATCGGCTTCCTGCGCTGGCGGCTGCAGACCGCGGGCGATGTGGGCCATTTGCCCGAGCCGATCCTGGCGAACTACCACAACATCGAGCGCCGCGACGCGGTGCTGGCGTGGGACGCCATCGAGCCGCTGCTGGACCCCGCAGGCTTGCCCGTCACCCGCTGGGACGGCCGCACGACCGTCGCCCACCCCGTGACCGGCGAGCAGGTGCCCGACGAGGCCGCACGCATCCCGGCCTATCGTTACGTCAACCCCCGCCCTGCCGAGTGGCCGGAGGCGGATTACGTCGTGGGCAACCCGCCGTTCATCGGCACCGCCGCCATGCGCGCCGCGCTGGGCGACGGCTACGCCGAAGCCGTGCGCAAGGTGTACCCCAACGTGCCCGAGTCGGCCGACTACGTGATGTACTGGTGGGACAAGGCCGCGGACCTGCTCCGTGCGGGCCGCGTGCAGCGCTTCGGCTTCATCACCACCAACAGCATCCGCCAGACGTTCAACCGCCGCGTGCTCCAGCGCCACCTGGACGCCGACCCGCCGCTCTCGGTCGTCTTCGCCATCCCCGACCATCCGTGGGTCGATGCCGCGGGGGGCGCGGACGTGCGTATCGCGATGACAGCGGCTGTACAGGGCACGCTGCCGGGCCTGCTGCAGCGCGTTGTCAAGGAGTCGCCCGGCCCCGGCGACGAGGTCAAGGTGGAACTCGTCGCGCAGCAGGGGATCATCCAGGCTGACCTGACGGTTGGGGCGAATGTTGCGGGCGCGGTTAGCTTACAGGCGAATATGGGTGTGAGCAGCCCAGGCGTCAAACTCCACGGCGCCGGCTTCATCGTTACCCCGGCCGAGGCCGCGCAGCTTGGCCTGGGGACAGTTCCGGGCCTGGAGCAGCACATCCGGCCCTACCGCAACGGCCGCGACATCGCTGCCACGCCCCGCAACGTGATGGTCATCGACCTGTTCGGCCTGTCCGCCGACGAGGTGCGCAGATCATACCCGGCCGTTTACCAGTGGGTCTACGAGCGGGTGAAGCCCGAGCGCGACCAGAATAACCGTGCCAGTTACCGCAACAACTGGTGGATCCACGGCGAACCGCGCTCGGCTCTCCGCCCTGCGCTCGCTGGCTTGGACCGCTATATCGTCACCATCGAGACATCGCGCCGACGCTTCTTCGTCTTTCTGGACAGCGCCATCCTTGCGTATAACAAGCTCATCGTCATAGCACTCGAAGATGCCCTT
>DAOUGK010000473.1:0-12455 GCA_034429055.1 Anaerolineae bacterium
CGCGCCATCGATGCGCTGCTCGACGGCGCACCCTATGACGTCATCCATTATCACAACATCTCGCTGCTTGGCCCCGAGGTGCTCACGCTCGGCCAGGCCGACCACCGTCCGGTGAAGCTGTACACCACGCACGAGCACTGGCTGGTTTGCCCGACGCACGTGCTCTGGAAGTTCAACAGCCGGGCCTGCGAAAAGCCGGAATGCTTGCGCTGCACGCTGCTGGCGAAACGCCCGCCGCAGGTCTGGCGTTATACCGGGATGCTGGCACGCGCCAGCCGCCATGTGGACCGCTTCCTGTCGCCCAGCCGCTTTACTGCGCAGATGCACGCAGCGCGCGGCTTCCCGCAGCCGGTGGGCCATCTGCCGTACTTCATCGAACGCGCCGACCCTGACTGGCAGACGCCAGGGCCGCGGCCCCAGGAGACCCCCTACTTCCTGTTCGTGGGCCGCCTGGAGGCCATCAAAGGCGTGCAGACCCTCATCGATCTATGGCAGCATTGCAGCGTGCCCTATGACCTTCTCATCGCGGGGACCGGCACGTACGAACAAACGCTGCGCGAGACAGCAGCAAACAACCCGCGAATCAAGTTTTTGGGTGCTCTGTCACAACGCCAGCTAGGCAACTTGTATTACCATGCGCTCTCCTGTGTGGTGCCGTCCATCACCTATGAGACGTTCGGCATCATCATCGTGGAGGCGTTCGCCCGCAAGACTCCGGCGATCGTCCGGGACCTCGGTGCGCTGCCCGAGGTGGTGCAGGACAGCGGCGGGGGCTTTGTGTATCGCACGGACGATGAACTGCTGGCCGCCCTGCACCGCATCGCGCATTCGCCGGAGACGCGCGCGGCGCTGGGCGAGAACGGCTACCGGGCCTTCCTGCAATGGTGGACCCCGGAGGCCCACCTGACGCAGTACTTTGACATCGTAGCCGCGGCGCAAGCCGCTGCACAGCGGCTGGATTGATGTGTTTCATATTGGAAGTGGTGAGATGACCATGCGATTCCCTGAAAGAGTAAAACGTCACGCGCGGCTGACGCTGACCAACTACCAGCGCTTGCCCAGCCCGCCGTTCCTGGTGCTCTTCATCAACTCGATCTGCAACATGAAGTGCGACCACTGCTTCTACTGGCGCAACCTGAACAGCAGGTCCGACCTGACGAAGGATGAAATCTTCGCACTGTCGCGCTCGCTGGGGCGCATCGAGAACCTGAACCTGTCGGGCGGCGAGCCCTTCCTGCGCAAGGAGTTTAGCGAGATCTGCCGCCAGTTCATCACCCACAACCAGGCACGCCAGATTTACGTGCCCACCAACGGCTATTATACTGACAGAATCGTCAAGCAGGTCACGGAGACCCTCGAGGAGCCGGAGCTGGAGCTGTTCGCCGTGGAGCTGTCGCTCGATGGGATGCCGGAATATCACGACGAATTCCGCGGCGCGCCGGGCAGCTTCGGCCGGTCGATGCAGACCTACGACGCGCTGGCTGAGATTCAGCGCCGCGACCCGCGGCTGCGCATTCACTCGGTCGCGACCGCGACCAACCAGAACCTGCACGAGATCCGCAGGCTGACGACCTACCTGTTCGAACGCTGTCCGCAGATGGATCATCACAACCTGGCCGTCATCCGCGGGGATCGCAAAAACCCCTCGCTGCTGGCGCCCTCGGTGGCCGAGTACGGTGAGCTCTACGAGTACATCCGCCGGCTGTGGAGCACGCGCGAGACGGGCCGCTACGGCGGCAGCGTCGAGCCGATGTTGCAATGGGCCAAGATGCAGACGATGGAACAGGGCCGCCAGGTCATCCCCTGCCGCGCGGGCCGCATCAGCGCGGTCGTGTATGCGAACGGCGACGTGGGCGTCTGCGAGCTGCACAAGCCGCTGGGCAACCTGCGCGAGAAGTCCTTCTGGGAAATCTGGGATTCGCCGGAAGCACACGAGCTGCGCGCGTCGATTGCCGCGAAGGACTGTCACTGCACCACCGAGGTCTTCCTCTGGCCCAGCATCGTGTTCCAGCCGCAGCACCTCGCCCGGACGATGGTTGCAGCCCGCGCCTGGCAGCAGCCCGCGGAGCTGCCGCGCGGCGAACGCGAACCCATCACGCTGCTGGACGGCCCGATGGTGCCATCGCAGTGAGGCTGGGCCGGAACTTCGCGTGGCTGGCCTTTGCGGAGGCCGCGAGCAAAGTCCTGACCTTTGTCGCCGTCGCCTATCTGGCACGCGTCATCGGCCCGGAGCGTTTCGGCTACGTCGAGTTCGCCATCTCCGTCCTGCTGATCGCCGGGCTGGTGGTGGATCAGGGCTTCGGGCCGTACGGCGCACGCGAGATTGCCCGGACGCCGGAACGCACCGGGCCGCTCGTCGCGGAGATTGTGGCCGCGCGCATCCTGCTGGCGGGACTGGCGTATCTCGCGGTGACTGCGCTGGCACTGCTGGCGGGCCGGTCCTCCCCCGCCGGGTCGCTCCTGCTGCTCTACGGGCTGGGACTGTTTGCGCTGCCCTTCCTGCTCCAGTGGGTGTTCCAGGGCCACGAACGCATGTGGCCGGTGGCGCTGTTGCAGGTCATCCGGCAGGGCGTCTACGCGGCCATCATCATTACGTTCGTCCGCACGCCGGAACAGTTCTGGCTGGCTGCGGTCGCGGAGACGCTGGGCGCGTGGGCGGCGGCCATCACGGGTCTTCTTCTGTACCGCCGCGCGCTCGGCGGCAGGCTGCAGGTGCAGTTCCGCTTCTCGCGACGGCTGCTGGCAGAGGGCGTGCCCATCGGATTGAGCCAGATGTTCTGGACCGCGCGCATGTTCGGCGCGACCGCCATCCTGGGCATCGTCGCCATACCCGCCGACCTGGGCTACTTCGGCGCGGCCATGCGCATCCTGCTGGCCGCACACACCTTTGTCTGGCTGTACTTCTTCAACCTGCTCCCCGCGCTGTCACGCGGCTGGACGCGGGCGGATGGATCGTATCACGCCCTCGTGAGCCGCTCCATGCGGTTGGTCGGGGTAGCCGGCCCGGTCGTAACGCTGGCTTGGGTTGCGGCGAGCGGGCTGGCGACGACCGTCATCTACGGCGCACAGTTCGCGGCGGCGACCGGGGCGCTCCGCTGGCTGGCGCTCGTCTGGCTGCTGGCCCTGTTGAGCGGGCACTATCGTTTCGGGCTCGTCGCCGCGGGCCGCCAGCAGGCCGAGATGGTGTGCTCGGCCCTGGGTGCAGCGACAGCCCTGGTTGCCATTCCGGGCGGCTACCTGCTCGGCGGGCTGGACGGCGCAGCCGCGGGCCTCGTGGCCGCAGAAGCAGTGGTCTGGCTGTCGTCACGGCTGACCGCGCACCGCTATCTGGCAGCGCCGACCCGGCGCATCCAGCTCGCTGATGCACCGGGCACGCTGAGGGGCGACATATGAGCAGCTCCGGCCTGCACATCGGCGTGGATGGCAATTGCTGGGCAAACCGCCGCGGGTACGGCCGCTACACGCGCGAGCTGCTGACCACCTTGCTGGCGGTGGACGGGCGCAACCGATATTCGTTCTTCCTGGATGCCGCCACGGCCGCG
Source organism: Anaerolineae bacterium (assembly GCA_034429055.1). Taxonomy (GTDB): domain Bacteria; phylum Chloroflexota; class Anaerolineae; order CG2-30-64-16; family CG2-30-64-16; genus MWBF01. Next base: position 3,543 of record DAOUGK010000473.1, read on the forward strand.
CAGTGCGTCGATCTGCCGGCCGCTGCACAACAAGTGGTCGCGGAGACACGCCAGTCCGCCGCCGAAGCGGCCTCTGCAACAGGGAGTCGCTCGCTGCGCGATCTGTGGGCCATGCGCGGGGCCGTAGCACAGCAAGCCGCGGGCCTGGACCTGTTCTACTTTCCTTCGGTCTACACATACTTTCCGGTTCCGCCGCGCGTGCCGGTCCTGGTCACGATCCATGACACGATCCCGGAGTGCTTCCCGCACCTGACGTTCTCGTCCCCGCGCACGCGGCTGATGTGGACGCTGAAGACGCGCTATGCCGTGCGCCAGGCGACCGCGGCGGGCCGTAGGGGCGCGATTGCCACGGTCAGCGAGACTGCCAAGCGCGCGATCATCGCGCATTTCGGTGTCGCAGAGGACCGGGTCGTCGTCATCCCGGATGCAGCAGGCCGCGAATTCAGGCCGCTACCCCAGGATGGCGCGTCGGCTGAAGTGTTACAGCGGTACGGCATCACCGGAGCGGGACGCTTCATCCTGTACGTGGGCGGCCTGAGCCCGCACAAGAACCTGCCCACCCTGCTGGAGGCCTTTGTCGCGCTCGTCGCGGAGGGCGCCTGGCCGGATGTGCAACTGGTGCTGGTCGGTGACTACACCGGCGATAGCTTCCTGTCGGGTTACGACGCGCTCCGCCGGGCCGCAGCCGCGCCCGTGCTGGAAGGCCGCGTGCGCTTCACCGGCTTCGTACCGGATGAAGACCTGGTGCATATCTACAATGCAGCCGCAGCGCTGGTGCTGCCGTCCTTCGATGAAGGATTCGGTCTGCCCGCGGTCGAAGCGATGGCCTGTGGGACGCCGGTGATCGCCAGCTGCGCGGGCGCGCTGCCGGAGGTAGTGGGCGAAGCGGGCCTGTCATTCGATCCGCACTCCCCGCGTGAACTGCGGGCCTGTCTGGAGGAGGTGCTTAGGAACGACAGCTCGCACCTGGCCTTGCGCGAACGCGGGCTGCGACGTGCGAGTGAATTCTCCTGGGAAAAGTCTGCAACGATAGCCCTGAGTGTTTTTGATGCGTTGAAGAGGGAGGGCAAAGGTGATTTCGAGCGTAGAGACAATGGATTCCGGGCAGTCGTCTGAACGGCAAGTGGTCATCATCGGGGGCGGACCCGCCGGCCTGACGGCAGCCTATGAACTGACAAAGCTGAACATCCGCCCGATCGTCATCGAAAAACGCGATCAGGTGGGCGGGATTGCCCGCACGGAAAACTACAAGGGTTATTACTTCGACATGGGAGGTCACAGGTTCTTTACGAAGTCCCGCGAGGTCAATGAGATGTGGCGCGAGATCCTGGGCCCCGATTTTCTGCGCCGCCCGCGGCTCTCGCGTATCTTCTACCGGAAGCGATTCTTTTACTACCCGCTGCGGCCGCTCAATGCGCTGAAGGAGCTCGGCCTGGTCGATGGCTTCCTCAACTTCTTCAGCTATGTGCAGTGGCAGATCTGGCCGTCCAAGGAGGAAGATACCTTCGAGCAGTGGGTCACTAATCGCTTCGGGAGGCGGCTGTTCCTGACGTTCTTCAAGACTTACACGGAGAAGGTGTGGGGCATCCCCACCAACGAATTGTCCGCGGAGTGGGCACAGCAGCGCATCAAGAATCTGTCGCTGGGCAGCGCCATCGTGAGCATGTTCATCCGGCCCAAAGACAAGATTACGTCGTTGATCGAGGAGTTCGATTACCCGCGCCGGGGCCCCGGCATGATGTGGAAGGCCGTGCAGGCGGAAGTCGAGCGCAGAGGCGGGCAAGTGCTCCTCAACGCTGAGGTGGTGCGGATCTGCCGCGAGGGCAGCCGTGTGACCGGCGTGGTGATCCGGCGCAACGGCGTCGAGGAACTCATCGCCGGCTCCGACTTCATCACCAGCATGTCCGTGCGCGAGCTCGTCGAGCGCATGGAGGATGCACCGGCGCCGGTGGTCGAGGCCGCTTCGTCACTCAAGTACCGCGACTTTCTCACCGTCTGCCTCATCATCGATCAGGCGGACCTCTTTCCCGACAACTGGATTTACGTCCACGAGCCGGATGTCAAAGTAGGCCGCATCCAGAACTTCAAAAATTGGAGCCCGGACATGGTGCCGGACCAGAGCAAGACCAGCCTGGGGCTGGAGTACTTCTGCAACGAGGGCGACGAGCTGTGGAACATGGCCGATGCAGACCTCGTCGAGCTTGGCACGCAGGAGTTGGCGAGGATGGGGCTGGCACAGCGCACAGACGTGATCGACGGGTGCGTACATCGCGTCGAGAAGTCCTACCCGGTGTATGACAGCACTTACCGCGAGCACCTCAGCCATGTGCGCGGGTTCGTTGAGTCGCTTGACAACCTCGTCACCATCGGGCGCAACGGCCTGCACCGCTATAACAACCAGGATCACGCCATGATGACGGGCATATTGGCCGTGCGCAATGTCGTGCTGGGCGAACGCAACGACCTGTGGAGCGTCAACACCGACGGCGAATACCACGAGGAAATCCGCGAAAAGGAGGTCAAGGAGATCGTGCGCGAGCAACTGGCGCAGGGCTTCCCGAAGCTCGACCCGGTGGCAATGGGTGTCGCGCTGGGGCTGGCAGGTGGGCTGGGCCTGTTTGTGGCTACGCTGCTGACCATGTTGATGACAGTCGCTGGTGAGGAACCCGGGCTCTGGCTGCTGACCCAACTGTTCCCCTTCTACTCCGTGAATGTGTCCGGTGCAGTCATCGGCTTTGCGTATGCGTTTGCAATCGGCTTCTTGCTCGGGTGGCTGGCGAGCAGTGTGCGCAATCTGAGCATCCTGGTGTCCCTGCAGGCGATCGAGCGCGAAGCCAAGCTGCGGCTTTTCTGGAAATCGCTGTATTAGGCGTATAATGGTCAGCATTATGGCAAACAACAATGAAACTGGCCTTGAAGACATCGTGATGATCCGCGTGATGCGGCTGAATGCCGTCGTCAACGGCATCGCGTTCGGCCTGGTCGGCGGCATCGCGCTGTTCGTGCTGACCCTGTGGCTCGTCATCAAGGGAGGACCAATCGTCGGTCCCCACCTGGGATTGCTGGGGCAATACCTGCCCGGCTACAGCGTCACGGTGGGTGGCAGCTTCGTCGGCTTCGCCTATGGGTTGTTGATCGGCTTCCTGTTCGGGGCCTTCATCGCGGTCGTGTACAACGGCATTGCCCATGCCCGCGACGCGGCCCGCCGCAAGGGATGACCGGCGGGTTCCCCGTCCTGATGTACCACGGGGTGAGCGCAGCCGCGCTCACTTCCATCACGCCCGCCCTGTTCGAGTGGCAGATGTCCTCGCTGCACAGGGCGGGCGTGCGCGTCTTGCCCCTGGGAGAGGTCGTCGACCGGCTGCGCCGCGACCTGCCCTTACCGTCTCGGGCTCTCGCCATCACCTTCGATGATGGGCTGCGCAGCGTCTATGATCAAGCCTGGCCCGTGCTGAGACGCTACGGGTTCCCCGCCACCATCTTCCTGGTTGCCAACCACATCGACCGCGACAACGGCTGGCCGGGCCAGCCGCCGCAGGTCAGGCCCGAGCCCATGCTCACGTGGAGCCAGGTGCGCGAACTGGACCGCGACGGGCTGGAGCTGGCCGCGCATACGCTCGACCACCCGCGGCTCGACCTGCTGACCGAGGATGCAGTGCAAGCTCAGGTGGCCGGCAGCCGCACGGCCATCGAAGCGCAGGTCGGCCACGCGGTGACGCTCTTCGCCTACCCCTACGGCCGCCACACGCCGGCCGTTCGCGCCATCACCGGCGAGAGCTTTGCGGGTGCATGTACGGCGCGGCCCGGCCTCGTGGAGGATGACAGCGACCCGCTCCGGCTGGACCGCATCGACGTGGCGTATCTCGCCCATCCGTTCCTTTTCCGCGCCCTGTTCAACCCCGCCTTTCCGCTCTACATCGCCGTGCGCCGGCTGCTGCGCAGTGCGGGCAGTCGTCTGCTTGCGCGCCCCTGGGCCTGAATCCCCAACCCGCGTAGTTCAGACCGTCCGGCTTGTAGGACGGGTTGGCAACTCGTCCTACGGCCGGCTTCCCATGTCTCTGGAACCTGTGCTACAATTCACCGGTACGCCGAGGGAACAACCTTGAGGAGGATGTGAATCATGCAGTACCGTAAATTCGGCAAGCTGGACTGGCGCGTCTCCGCGCTGGGGTTCGGTTGCATGCGGCTGCCCACTATGGAAGGGCAGCCCGACCAGATCGACGAGGCGGAGGCCACGCGCATGGTGCGCCACGCAATTGACCACGGCGTCAACTACGTGGACACCGCTTACGGCTATCATCGCTCGCAGAGCGAGCCGTTTGTCGGTCGCGCGCTCCAGGACGGCTACCGGCAGCGGGTCAAGGTCGCGACCAAGCTCCCGCACTGGAAGGTCGAGAAGCCGGAAGACTTCGACGCGCTGCTCGACGAGCAGACCGAGCGCCTGCAAGGCCCGCCCGACTTCTACCTGATTCACGCGCTGGGCGCGGAGAGCTGGGCCAAGGTGCGCGATTTCGGCGTGCTGGCCTGGGCCGAGCGCGCGATGGCCGCGGGGCGCTTCCAGCATCTCGGCTTCTCGTTCCACGACAACCTGGACGCCTTCAAGGAGATCGTGGACGCGTACGACAACTGGACGCTGGCGCAGATTCAATACAACATCATGGACGTGAATCTCCAGGCGGGCACCGCCGGGCTGCACTATGCCGCGGACAAGGGGCTGGCGGTCGTGGTCATGGAACCGCTGCGCGGCGGGCTGCTGGCGAACAAGCCGCCGCAGCCGGTGCAGGCGCTCTGGGATACGGCCGGCAGCGATCGCACCCCTGCGGACTGGGCCCTGCAATGGGTCTGGAACCAGCCGCAGGTGAGCCTGCTGCTCAGCGGCATGAGCACCTTCCAGCAGGTCGCGGAGAACCTCGCGAGCGCGGACCGCAGCGGCCCCGGCACAATGACGCCGGAAGAACTCGCGCTGGTGGACCGGGTGCGCGAGCAGTACGACGCGCTGTCGGCCATCCCCTGCACCAACTGCAAGTACTGCCAGCCGTGCCCGAACGATGTCGCGATCCCGCGCATCTTCGAGCTGTACAACCAGGCCGTCATGTTCAACGCGCGCGACCCGATGCGCGCGGCGTACACGCACTGGGTGCGCGAAGAAGAACGCGCCGACAACTGCATCGAATGCGGCGAATGCGAGACCAAGTGCCCGCAGGAGATCGACATCATCGACTGGCTGAAGCAGGTCCACACCTACTTCACGGCCCAGCCAGCGTAAACACGACACTTCACAGAAACCGGGTTTCCTGGCGAGACAGCCTTTCGCACCAGGGCCCGGTTTCGCGCGTAACATGAAGGTACTGCCCCGATGACCTTGCTCCAGTGGCTCGCGACCGCGGTGGTCTTTGTGACGCTGGTAGGCGTGGCAGTGGGCCGTTACCCGTGGCTCCACATGAACCGCGCGACCATTGCGCTCGTCGGCGCGACCGCGCTCATCGCGCTCGGCGCCATCCCGCTGGAGGACGCCTACGCTGCGCTCGACATAAACACGCTGGTGCTGCTCTTCGCCATGATGGTGCTCAACGTCAACCTGCGGCTGGCCGGCTTCTTCCGGCTGGTTGCCAGCGAGGTCATCCGGCTGGCCCGCACCCCCCGCCAGTTGCTCGCGCTGATCGTCGTCGTGTCAGGCGTGCTGTCCGCCCTGTTTCTCAACGACACCATCGTCCTCATGTTCACGCCGCTCGTCCTCGATATCGTGCTCGCGCTGGACCGCAACCCTGTGCCCTATCTGATCGGCCTGGTGACCGCGGCCAACATCGGCTCGGCTGCGACGATTGTGGGCAACCCGCAGAACATGATTATCGGCGTCAATGCGGGCCTGAGCTTTACCGCCTTCACCGGCCGGCTTGCGCCGGTGTCCATTGCGGGGCTGGCGGTCGCGTGGCTCGTAGTCGTGCTCGTATACCGTGCAGAGTTCGCCCGGCCCCTGGCGCAGAACATCAGCCTGCCGCGCGAGGCCATCTACCGGCCCCTGCTGCACAAGGGCATGCTGGCAACCGGAGTGATGCTGGCCGCGTTCATCGCCGGCGCACCGATCCCGCTGGCCGCGCTGGTCGCGGCCTCGCTGCTGCTCATCACGCGGCGCGTCAGGCCGCAGCGCGTCTTCAACGAGGTGGATTTCACGCTGCTGGTGTTCTTCAGCGGCCTGTTCATCGTGACCGGCGCCATCGAGCACAGCGGGCTGAGCGAGAAGCTCTTCGCTGTGGGGCGGCCGCTGGCGACACAGGGCGTCGCAGCCCTGTCGATTGTCGGCGCGATCCTGAGCAACCTGGTCTCCAACGTGCCGGCGGTCCTGCTGTTCCGGCCCCTCGTGCCCCAACTGCCCGACCCGCAGCAGGCCTGGCTGACGCTGGCGATGGCGACGACGTTTGCGGGCAACCTGACGCTGCTCGGCTCGGTCGCCAATCTCATTGTGGCTGAGGTCGCGCAGGGCCGGGGCGTCGAGCTGTCGTTCCGCGAGTATCTGAAGGCGGGCGTGCCGATTACGCTGGTGAGCCTGCTCCTGGGGATCCTGTGGTTGAGCTGGATGGGGTAGACTTATCCGAGAAAACTTGTCCGCCGATTCAGCCTGTGGTATAAGAGGTTGCATCTGCGCAACCGCTTCTCCGTTTGTTGACAGGTACATCGTTGGAAGCCAAATCTCCCTGGCGGCCCGAATTGACGAAGGGCTACGCGCGCGGTTCGCTGCCCGATTGGGCCCTGATCGCCTTCTGGCTGACTGCGATATTGCTTTTCGCCGCGACGCTCGCCATCACGGTGCAATATGCGCTGGCCCGCGTACTACCGGTCCCAGCCGTCCATCAGATTCCTACTGACACAGTTCGCTCCTCCGCATCACCGCAGCCCACCCCATCAACCACGGAGTCTCAGCCAAAACAGAGTTCCGGCATTGTCATCGCCGGCACGGCAATGCGTCCTTCGCCTACTTCGGCCTCACCCCGCGACACACCCACACCCACGGCAGAAAGTCTGCCATCCGAAATTCTGCTCCAGGACGTGCCCCACGGCAGGCAGACCCGTGCGCTCAATTGCGAATTCCAGACCGCCTCAGACCTGGCCTGGTACTACGGCCAACCCGTCACCTGGGAAGAGATCTATCTCTCAGTGGGCCACGATGTCGGGGGTGATCCGCACAAGGGCTTTGTAGGCCGCAGCTTCGATGATCAACCCGGCCAGCTCTACCCGCTGGGATATGGCGTCTATGCCGAGCCGATAGCTCAGGCCCTTGCACAACTGGGACTGCAAGCTGAAGTGTCCTATCACGCCTCGCCCGAGTGGCTCAAGGCGCACATTGCCGCCGGACGTCCGGTGATGGTCTGGGCCACCAGCAACATGACGGTGCGCGCCGTGGCAACCTGGACCACCGCAGAGGGCAACAGCGTGAAAGGGGTGCCCGGCGAACATACCTATCTGGCCGTCGGCTACGACATCGAAGGAATCTGGTTGCTGGATCCCTGGGATGCACAGCAGCGATATTTCTCGTGGCAGGACTTTCTGAACAGTTGGGGTCTACTGGATCGCATGGCGATCGTCATCACAAGCCAGAACTCCTTGCCGCAATAGGTGGATTCAGACCAAAAACTGCGACATCTGCAAGTGAATCGTGGATTTTGTATTTTGTGTGAGGTATGGTAAGGTGCATCCAGCATAGACTCCATTTCCTAATACTTTTGCACTCGCTCCTCTCTCACTCTGGTCATGGGTATAGCGGAGGTCGCTTCATGTTGCCTATCCATCGCATGCCTCTTTTTCGGTTCCCACCGGCGCTTGTTTGTGTCCTGCTCATCATACTGGCGCTGATGCCAATGCCCCTCGCACAGGCCCAGACGGCCGTCACCGGCACAGTTGAAGTACGCACCTACCACATCGACACCTCCCGCTTCCCGGATGTTTGCGTACAGGTGGCGCCCGTTACCACAACGGGCGCCCTGACAGAAGTCACCGCAGAGACCCTGCGCATCTATGAAAACGGCGAGCCACGACCAGTAACGGCCTTGCGCCGCGAGTATGTGGGCAGCCAGATTGCCATCGTCTTCGATGCCTCAGGCAGCTTTGCACAGCCCGGCAGCAGCGGCACCAATCGACGCTTCGAGGATGCAATCGCAGCGCTGGACGAGTTAGTGCTGACCAAGGGGAAATGGCTCCAACAAGACCCCAAGGTCGACCAGATGCTGCTCATTGCCCCTACCGGCCCCGGGGCCTTCAACGTGCCCTTCCCCTGGACGACTCAGCCAATCCTGGTACACAACACAGCTTATGAGCTGGGCCTCGTCTCCACCGACACACCACTGTACAAGATGCTGGTCGAGGCCATGGTGCGGATGAAAGATCTGCCCGATTACGAGCGTCGCGCCAAGTTCCTGCTCGTGTTCTCAGATGGGGTCGACCGCACCAGCGCAAACGATGTCACCGACGTCATCAACCGCGCCAACAGCCTCGGTGTCAAGATCCTGACCGTGAAAATCGGGCCGGAAGGTGCGGGCAAGACACTACAGCGGATGGCTGAGGAAACTCCGGCGGATGCGCGGCCCGAATGGGCCTACGCCAGTTATACCGATGCGGCTTCCCTGGCCCCCCTCTATAGCGCAATTAAAGCTCAAGCCGAGCAATATGTCGCCTGCTATCGCTCGAAGATCAACCAGGCCGGGCCGCAGAGCATCGAGGCCGGCGTGAGCATCGGTGACCGCGAATTCAAGAGCCCCATTAAGACCGTCGTCGTGCCGGTGAAACCGGCGGCAGTGCGCATCACAGTGCCCACGGACGGGGCAGTGTTCAACCGGGTAGCTGGCAGTTTCGACCAGGATCCGACCACCATCGAGCCGCGCGGGCAGCCTGTGACGGTGGAGGTGGCTTGGCCCAACAACT
>DAOUGK010000474.1:0-4367 GCA_034429055.1 Anaerolineae bacterium
GACGCGCGCCGCGCCCTTGAGCTCCGCCCGGAGCTGCGCCGCGACCCGCGTACGCACGTCGGGCCGGTCGAACAGCCGGGCCACGCCTGCGGCCGTGGCGTCGAACTTGCTGTCGTGCAGCTCGGGCAGCGCGAACGTGGCCGCGCGGGCTGATACGCCGCGCCGCGCCAGGTTCTCCGCGCACAGGCCCGGATAGAAGTCGCGCCAGCCTGCCGGGCCCGCAATGAGCATCGGAGAGGGGTCGGAAAGGTCCCCGGCCGCGAAGCTGGCGGGCACGACCGCGGCCTGCGCCTCGCTGCCCAGCGCAGTTGGCAGCCGGAAGTTGCCCACTAAGTCGCCCACGTAGGTCAGCCCCGCCGTCTCTACCAGCGCCCGCAGCGCAGCCAGGCCCTGCTCAAGCGCGTCCAGCCCCGCCAGCGCATAGGGATGCCCCGGCTGCTCCGTTACCCGGGTTCGTAGTAGGGGCTTCAGCCCCCCGTCCCCCCGCAGCACGCCCAGCCAGCCGGGCATAATGTGCGTCGTGCCGATGCCTGCTGCCAGTACGCGCACGCGTGCGCCGCCCTGAGCTGCAATGCCAGCGGCCAGCAGCCCCGCCGGCCCCGCACCGATCACAAGAAGATTATCCATCTTTCCCTAGCCCCAATATCCCCCGGTAGATCTGCTCGTCCAGCAGGGCCTGGCGCAGGTTCTGGCCCCAGAGCAGCGGGTGCATGCCCTTCCAGCGGCGCTGCGCAAAGTCGGCCAGGGCGGCCGTCGCCTGTCCCGCGTCCACCTGCCCCAGCTCGTGCAGGATGCCCGTCGCACGGTAGCCGCAGAACCCGCCCTGGCACGGGCCCATGCCGAGCCGCAGGTCTCGGCGCAGGTCGTCCAGCACCCAGGGGGCGACCACGTCGGGGTGCTCGCCCGCGGCGCGCTCGACATCCTTGCGCGTCACCAGCTCGCACTCGCAGATCAGTGCGTTGGGCGGCGTCGTCTTGTCCGCCGCGCCTTCTTCGACCTCCGCCAGCCGGAGGCCCAGATAGTGCGGCTTCGGCCCGTCGAATGGCATCCGCACATCCGGCACGACGAACTCCTCTGTCCGGCAGGGCGCGGTGACGTTGAGCTGCGCGCAGGCGACATCCGCGGCACGCTCGGCCATCAATCGGTAGGTGGTGAACTTGCCGCCGACGATCGTAACCAGACCGCCCACGCCGTCGCGCTCTTTGTGATCGAGCACTGCGAAGGTGCGCTTGGCCTCGCGGCCCGATGCGCTGCCGCCTTCCTCGTACAGGGGTCGCACGCCCGCCCAGGCCCGCAGCGCACGCACCTGGCTGAACCCGGGCACCATTTTCTCGCCTTCGTCGAGCATCCGCTCGATTTCCCACGTCTCGACGCTGGTGATGTCAGGGTTGGCGACGTTCACGGAAGTGGTCCCGATGACTGCGACCGTGCCGACGGGCACGAGGATGTCGCCGTCGCCCGGCGGGTGGCAGCGGTTGATGATCGTGTTGACGAAGCGATAGGCCATGGCGACCATCGTGCCCTTGCTCGGCCTGACGGTGACAGGGCAGCCCGCCATCGCGGCAATCTGCCCGGCCCACGCACCCGCGGCATTGACCGTGACCGCCGCGTCGAGCCGGTGCTCTTCGCCCGTGCGCCGGTTGCGCAGGGTGGCTCCGACGACCCGGCCGCCTGCCAGGTGCAGGTTCACGACTTCGTGGTAGGTCAGCACGGTCCCGCCCAGGGCCTGCACCGCCGCGCCGAGCGCAGTCAGCACGTCGAACGAATCGCAGGAGGCGTCGGGCACGCGGAATGCGCGCGTGGCGGCGGGGTTAAGGGCGGGCTCCGCCTTCAGCATCTGCCCGATGCTGATTTCCTCGGTCTCGATGCCGCACGCGCGGCACGCGGCCACCCACTTGTCGGCATAGGTCGGGTCATCGTCGGGTGTGGTGATGAACAGCCCCCCGGTGTCCTCGATGGCGTGGGGCAGGATGCGGCGGAGGATGCGGTTCTCCTCGATGCACTCGCGCGCAGATTCGGGATCGCGCACGGCATAACGCCCGCCCGAATGCAGCAGCCCGTGATAGCGGCCGGAGGTCCCGTCGGTCAGGTCGGCCCGCTCGACGAGCGCAACGCGCAGGCCCCGCAGCGCCAGGTCCAGCGCCGCGCCCCCGCCCGTCGCCCCTCCGCCGATGATGAGGACCTCGAAGGATTGTGGAGTGTTCATGGTTGCCTCTAGCGATTACAGATTGAAGATTGAAGATTTGTGCGAGTCACAGAATCGTGGTTCTGACAGAACTTGCAGTCGGCAACGTGGCATCCATAATCTTCAATCTGTAATCTTCAATCTTCAATCCAATGCATCGCCCGTTCAACCGCGCGGCGCCAGCCGCGATAGAGGCGGGCGCGCTCGTCGGCGGGCATGGCCGGCTGCCAGGTATGACCTATCTGCCAGTTGCGGCGCAGGTCGTCCAGGTTGTCCCAATAGCCGACGGCCAACCCCGCGGCGTAGGCCGCGCCGAGCGCGGTGGTCTCCGCGACGACGGGCCGCACGACCGGCACGCCCAGGATGTCAGCCTGGAACTGCATCAGCAAGTCATTATACACCATGCCGCCATCGGCCTTGAGCGCGGTGAGCTGCACGCCGGAGTCCTGCTCCATCGCTTCCAGCACCTCGCGCGTTTGATAGGCCGTCGCCTCCAGTGCGGCCCGGCAGATGTGGTTCTTGTTGATGAAGCGCGTCAGGCCCACGAGGACGCCGCGCGCATCCGCCTGCCAGTAGGGAGCGAACAGGCCGGAGAAGGCCGGGACAAGGTAGATGCCGCCGCTGTCAGGCACGCGCGCCGCGTAGTCTTCGATATGGTGGGCGAAGTCGAAGAAACCCAGGTTGTCGCGCAGCCACTGGACGAGCGCGCCCGCGATGGCGATGGAGCCTTCCAGCGCGTAGACCGGCGCGGCGCGGCCCATGCGGTAGGCCACGGTGGTCAGCAGCCCGTGCTTGCTCGGCACGGCCATCTCGCCCGTGTTGAGCAGCATGAAACAGCCCGTGCCGTAGGTGTTCTTGGCCTCGCCGATGCCAAAGCAGGTCTGCCCGACGAGCGCGGCTTGCTGGTCGCCCAGGTCGCCGCAGATGGGCACCTTGCCGAAGGTGTAGCCGTAGAATTCCGGGTCGCTGGAGGGACGGATGGCCGGGAGCATCTGGCGGGCGATGCCCAGGACGCGCAGGATGTCGGGGTCCCAGTCGAGCGTGTGCAGGTCCATCAGCAGGGTGCGGCTGGCGTTGGTCACGTCGGTGACGTGCGCGCCGCCGTTCGGCCCGCCGGTGAGATTCCAGATGAGCCAGGTGTCCATGTTGCCGAACAGCGCGGTGCCCCGTTCGGCGGCCGCGCGCACCCCGGGCACGTTGTCGAGCAGCCACTTGATCTTCGGACCGGAGAAATAGTTCGCCAGCGGCAGGCCGGTGCGGCTGCGGAAGCGGTCCTGCCCGCCCTCCAGCGCCAGCTCGGCAATGATGCGGTCGGTACGGGTGTCCTGCCAGACGATCGCGTTGTAGTAGGGCTTGCCCGTCTCCCGATCCCAGACGAGGGTCGTCTCGCGCTGGTTGGTGATGCCGACGGCCGCCAGGTCGCCCGGCGCCAGGCCGCACTTTTCCAGCGCCGCGCGCGTGACGGTCTGCGTCTTGGCCGAGATTTCGAGCGGGTCGTGCTCGACCCAGCCCGCCTGGGGATAAATCTGGCGGTGTTCGAGCTGGTGAGCGCCGATGGCCCGGCCGCTGCGGTCGAAGATGATGCAGCGGGTGCTCGTTGTGCCCTGGTCGATCGCGGCGACGTACTGTCCAGCCAACTCGTTGGCCGCTGACGAGTTGGCCGCCATCGGGGTGGCCGTCATGGTCATCCTCCCGTGAAACAGCACAGACCAGGTTTCGTGGCTACGAACCTGGTCTGTCGATCATACCATATCGTCCTAGAACTTGGAGAAGCGGGTGTGGGGCGCACCGCAGATGGGGCACTTGTCCGGCGCCTCGCCGTCCATCGTGAACCCGCAGACGCTGCAGACGTAGACGTCGCCCATCTCAGAGTCCTTACCGGCGGCCACGGCTGCCTTGGCTGCGGCATACAGCGCGGCGTGGACCTTCTCGGCTGCCAGCGCGTCCTCCATGCTGCCCTGGGCGCGCTTCTCTTCGTCTGCCAGGGCAGCCGCGATGAACTCCGGGTACATGCTGGCGATCTCGTAGCTCTCGCCGCCGAACGCCTCTTCGAGGTTCTCCGCGGTCTTGCCGAGTCCCAGTGCGCGCAGGTGATTCGTCGCGTGAATCTGCTCGGAGAAGGACGCGGCGCGGAACAGCCGAGCAATATTGGCAAAGCCCTCGCGCTCCGCACGTTCGGCAA
>DAOUGK010000475.1:0-11652 GCA_034429055.1 Anaerolineae bacterium
TCGGCGCGCATATGAATCGTGTCGCCGATCTTGATGACCCCGCGGAACTTCCACTCCAGCCCGCGAAAGGCCATCGCGGTCTCGGTGATGAAGCCCAACTGCATCGCCAGGCCGGTCGCCACCGACAGCCCCAGCAGGCCGTGGGCGATGCGTTCCCCGAACATGCCCTGCTTGGCGTGTTCGGCGTCGGTGTGGATGGGGTTCCAGTCGCCGCTGAGCGCGGCGAAGGCCACGATATCTGCCTCGGTGATCGTCCGCCCCTGCGAGGTCACGGTGTCACCGACGTTGAACTCCTCGAAAAATAACCCGCGCTTGGCGGTGATTTCGGCCATGTGAAATGCTCCTTCTCTGTGCAACCACGGAATACACGGACCACGCGGAAGGCCCGATGCAGCCTTGGACAATTCCTGATATCCGAGAGGTTCAGTTTGGCTGTACCTGGCTCTTTTGCTCCGCCAGCCGCGCGACCAGCGCGCGTTTCAGGTCGGACTGGGCAGTTTGCCAGTCTTCGCTCTGTACATAGGTGACTAACCGCAAATCGAACGAATCGTCGCGCACATCCCCGATGGTCACTGCGGGCGGCGGGGTACTAACCACGCGCGCATCCGCGGTCGCCAGCTCCAGCAGCATCCGGGTGGCCGCGTCGATGTCGGCATCCAGCGGCAGCTTCCATGTCAGTTCGACGCGCCGCGCGCGGCACATCGAGTAATTCGTAATCGCGTTGGCCGCGATGACGCTGTTAGGGATGGTTACGACCGGGCCTTCCGGCGTGCGGATGCGCGTGCTGCGCAGCGAGATGACCTCGACGTTGCCCTGCACGTTGCCCGCGGACACGAAATCGCCCAGGCTGAAGGGGCGGTCGAAGAGCAGCAGCACGCCCGACACGAAGTTGGCCGCGACATCTTTGACAGCCAGGCCGACTATGATGCCCACAATCCCGATAGTGGTCAGCGTGCTCGCCAGCAGCGGGGTCAGGCCGAGGATTGCCAGCGAACTCAGGATGCCTGTGATGATGACCAGGGCCTTGAGGGCGCGGCGGAGCAGCGTGAAGCCGCCGTCGTCATCCGTGAACCCGCGCGACCGCAGAATCAGGCGGAGCACCCAGCGCCCGATGTAGCGCACCACGAGCCACACTGCGAGCCAGGTGACGACGAGCAGCAGGATGCGCAGCGCGAAATCCTGCCAGTGGTTGTCCTGCCAGAATGCAGTGGTAAACATGCAGCGGTCGCTCCTTACGACAGCGGTGATTCTATCCGGTGCTCAGGTGGGTGTCAACGCGAGGAGGCCGGTCGACAGCGATTTCAAGTATAGCTGAAGCCTCGACTCTAGTTCGCAAGAAATTTCCGCGTATAGCTCTGTCGGGCTGGTTGCCCTTTCTGTGTTTCTGTGTCTGCCTTTTGTCCTTCATGCGTTTCGTCATTTATAATCCGTATTCTTACAGCATTCATCCGCCTGCCTGATCCCGGTTGGAGTTGTTTATGGAGATATTGTCGTTTCCTCGCGTTGTGCGAGGTCTGCTGCTGTTGTTCCTGGTTGTAAGCCTGTCGGCCTGTAGCTCAGAACCCACGCCTGCCCCGACGTCTGTCGCAACGCCGGTCGCGACGGCTGAGACGGTTGCGACTGCCGGCCCGACCCCGACCGCAACCGTCCTCCCGCCCGTGGAGCCTGAACTGCTCACGCTCCCCGCGGCGTTTCGCTACGAAATGACCCTGCGGCCCGCGGGCGCAGCGGAGGAGCCGTATACCGTGGTGATGGGGCAGTACAGCGGCGGTATGTGGTCGCAGTCCACACGGCACGGCGAGGATACGGCGGAGGAACTGATCGTCGCGCACGCGGCCGATGGCGCCGGCGCCATGCACAGCTATACGCGTGCTGCGACCGATGTGGTCTGGACGCGCTGGCCGGGCGTCGGGTTCGATGCCGCATATGGGTTGACATCGCCCTTTGCGGTGCTGCGACTCTATCCACTGGCCGACGAGCAGGCCCGCGGCGAACTGGATCCTGTCCAGGGTGTGCCGGAGGCGACCGTGAAGGTGCAGGCAGCCTTCACCCCGCCCACCATCGAACGCCTGATGAAGGCCAGCGCATCCGCTGTGACCGAGGATGCGGAGTCGCGCGCCGCGCTCGAAACCCAGCTTGCGCCCCTAATGGTTGGGCAGACAGTCAACTACTGGGTGGCCGAGAGCGGCCGGATTTACCGCGCGGCCGCCACGCTGCTCACCGCGGGCGAAGATGGCGTGCCTGTGCCGTGGCTGGAAGTGACGTGGCGCTTCTGGGATTACGACGCGCCCGGCCTCGTCGTGAGCGCGCCGGAGGATTTCACGGATGTTGCGGAACTGGCGACGGCCTCTACCACTGTGCAGGCTGAATCGGTGCTGGACGCTGCAACGACTTTGCGCGTGCGAGTGTTCAGCAATCCGGGTGAACCGGCGGGCAACGCGCGCGTGACAGTCTACCCGGCAGGGCAGCGGCAGGTGGTGGATCAACTCAGCGCCGCGGATGCGCAGTTCGTTCTGCCCGACGGCAAGTACGATGTGCTCGTGCAGGCGGAGAAGTCCGAGGAATGGCTGAAAGACGTGGAGGTCATCAGCGGGACGGTGGCCTCGCAGGACGTGCTCTTTGCCTTCGGGACGCTGGAGATCACCGTGACGCAGGATGGCGCCACGCCGCAGGTTGACATCGTCATCTACCCCGCCGGCCAGCGGCAGACGATGGCTGACTGGCGCACCGAGAACCCCACCCGGGTGCTGCTGCCCGCGGGTGCCTATGATATCGAGGTTGCGCTGCCCGACTACACCGGCAGCCAAATCGTGACCGACGTGGTCGTCACCGCCGGCAGCTCGACGCAACAAGTCATCGATATCAGCGCAGTGCCTTGACATAAAAGAGCAGAGGTCATTCACCTCTGCTCTTTTATGTCTTACTCTGCTGGCTATCGCTGACTCAGGGTTGACTCGCTTCAGCGTGGAGTCTGAGTCCCAGCGCCCGAACTACCCTCAAGACGGTGGCGAACTCCGGATTGCCGGTTGTCGAAAGCGACTTGTACAGGCTTTCACGTCCCAACCCTGCCGTTCGTGCCACCTGTGACATCCCTTTTGCGCGGGCGATATCACCTAGCGCGGCCATGATAACCCCTGTGTCACCATCCTCTAACGCGGCATCAAGATAGGCGGCCATGTCTTGCTCAGTTTTCAGATGATCAACCGGATCCCATCGAGTTGTGCGAATCGTGTTTTGCTCCATACCTCCGCCTCCTACACCTGTCGTGCCAGTTCGAGCGCAACTCGAATATCATTCGCCTGTGTACGTTTATCACCACCAGCAAGCAAGATGATCAACACCTGACCGCGTTGAATGTAATAAACGCGGTAACCTGGACCGTAATCGATCCGCAGTTCAGAAACCCCTTCACCTACCGGCCTGACGTCCCCTGGATTCCCCAGTGACAATCGCCTGATGCGGACGTCAATACGGGCACGCGTCTGGCGATCACGGAGGCTGTCATACCATGTGGCGTAGACATCCGCCTGCCGTATTTCTATCACGGCTATTGTATCCCATGAGATACGTTCATGCAAATCGACGGGGCCGCTATCACGCCTGCCCTTGCGCCTCAGCGTCGAGCCGGTCGAAGAAAGTGTGCATGAACGCCTGGCGCTCGGCAGCGATCCGGCGCGCAGTGGCGGTATACAACCGCTCCGGGATGCGGTCCAGCTTGTAGACGAACTCGTGGACCGGCGTATACGCGGCGCCCAGGTCCGCAGGCGCGTGCTGCGCGCGGTGGGCTGCATCCTCGTCCGCCGCAGCGATAGTGCGCCAGCCCACCCGCCACAGCGCGGTATCATGGCTGCCCGCGTAGGCAAACGCGCGCGCGATGCCGATGGCGCCGATGGCATCCAGCTTGTCCGCATCGGAGAGCACCTGCGCCTCCAGGGTGCGCGGGGCAGGGTCTGCGCGGAAGCGATGCGCCTCGATGGCATGGCAGACCGCGTCCACGAAGTCTGCGGGTTGGCCGGCGAGCAACGCACGCGCCCGCTCTGCGCCCAGGAGATGATGCCGCGCGCGATCCTCGCTCTCCCCGATGTCGTGGAGCAGCGCGGCCGTGCGTACGACGGCCAGGTCCGCGCCTTCTGCCTGTGCAATGCGCTCTGCGGTCGCCAGCACGCGCAGGACGTGGTCAAAATCGTGCCCGCCGCCGCCCGCATCATACAGCGTGCGCGCCGCCTCAATCGTGATGGGTGTGTCTTTCATGGATGGCGCTACAGGTTCTCGATCTGCACCGGCTCGACCGGTTCTGCCAGCTCGAAGCCGAAGATGCGGCTGTAGAAGTAGAGCTCCGCATCCAGCGACCGCTTGATGTTTTCCGCGCGGCGGAAGCCGTGCCCCTCGCCCTCGAAGGGCAGGTACGCGGTCGGCAGCCCCTTGGCGCGCATCGCAGCGAACATCGCCTCGGCCTGGTTCGGCGGCACCACTTCATCATCGAGTCCCTGGAAGAAGATGACCGGGCAGGCCAGTTGGTCGGTGAAGTTGACCGGCGAGCGTGCGATGTAGATGTCGCGGCGCGCCGGGTAGGGGCCCACCAGGTTATCCAGGTAACGCGACTCGAACTTGTGCGTGTCGCGGGCCAGCGCCTCCAGGTCACCGACGCCGAAGTAGCTCGCGCCGGCCTTGAACACGCGGCGGAACGTGAGCGCAGCCAGCGTGGTGTAACCGCCCGCGCTGCCCCCGCGAATCGCGAGCCGGTCGCCGTCTACCAAGCCCTGCGCGACGAGGTACCGCGCGCCGTTGGCGCAGTCGTCTACGTCCACGATGCCCCACCGATCGTTCAAGCGCGCGCGGTACGCACGGCCATAGCCCGTGCTGCCGCCGTAGTCCACGTCGAGCACCGCGATGCCGCGGCTCGTCCAGAACTGGATTGCCAGGTTGAAAGCGGAGGAGGTCGAGCCGGTCGGTCCGCCGTGGCTCAGCACCAGCAGCGGCGGCAACTCGCCCGCCGGCGCGACATAGTCGCGGTTGCAGGGCGCGTAGTAGATGCCGAACGCGCTCAGGCCGTCCTCGGTCGAGAACTCGATGGTCTGCGGGATGGAGAGATAACCCTCATCCACCTGCACGTCGCTCGTGCGGCGCAGGACGCGCGTGTCACCCGTATCCAGATCCATGAGCACGATGGCCGTCGCCGCGGTGGGTGAGGCGCCCAGGAATGCCACGCGGCCCGGCGCTGCGGTTGGCAGGTCGATGTCGGTATAGGGGGTCCCGACCAGCGTAAGCTGCTTCGTGCGGGTGTCCAGCGCCGCGAGGTGGGTGATGCCTGCCTGTGTGTACGTGCAGATGATGCGGTCGGCTGATTCGAACGCATAGGTGGACATGCCGAAGACCCACTGCGGCTGCCCGAACTCGGCCTCCAGTGGGGCGAGCGGCTCGATTTGCCCGTTCTGCCAGCGGTACAGGTTCCACCAGCCCGTGCGATCCGAGACGAAATAGAGTACGCCGTCCGGCGACCAGGCGGGCTGGAAGACCGACTCGGTCAGGCCGCCGGCCACGAGCTTGGCGTCGCGCACATCGCCCGCCGCATCCAGTTCACCGACCCACAGCTCGCAGCCGTCCCACGGCATGTTGGGGTGGCGCCAGGTCAGCCAGGCCAGCCGCGCGCCGTCCGGGCTCAGCCGGGGTGACGCGTAGAAGTCGTTGCCTGCCACGAGCACGCGGCCGCCGGCCGCATCGCCGCCTGCCTGCAGGCTGACGATGGTATTGACCGCTTCGTGACCGACGAGAACATGATCCTCCCGGACGCACACCAGGCGGTCGCGGCCGCGGTCCAGCGCGAAGTCGGCGTAGCGCAGCGGCAGCTCCGGCGTAATCGGCTGCGGTTCCTGCCCGTCACGCACCGTATAGACGCGCTGGTCTGCGAAATTGACGAAGAACACTTCGCCGCCATCGACCAGGTACTCGCCGCCGCCGTATTCATGCACGCGGGTGCGGACGTTGAAGGGCGCCGGGGTGACATCCTCCCGCGTGCCGTCGGCCCGCTGCCGGACGAGCACCGAGCGCCCGCGCTCCGTTGGCCTGCCTTCCAACCAGTACACATCGTTATCATCCAGCGTGACCCGGCCCAGCCTCACGGTGCCGGCGACGATCAGGTCGGACGTGATAGGCGACTTCCAACTGCCATAGGGTGCAACCCGCGGCTCAGTCATGTTATGTTCTCCTTATTGAGACTCATCACTGCGCAGTTTCGTGTTCGAGCCGTCGCGCGCGACCCTGGAACCAGAGGAAGCCGCCGGGGAGGCTGCCCAGGAAGACGACCGCCTGCATGAGCAGCGAAACGGCCACTGCGTGATCCGCGGGCACGCCGACCAGTCCGAAGAAGAAGGGGTAGGCGGCCTGGTTGACCCCCAAGCCCCCGCCGACCGAGATGGGGACGGTCTGCAACAGGGCGATCAGGGGATTCAGGAGGAAGATGTACGGCAGCCACATCAGCCCGCCCATGGACTGCGACAGCAGCCAGTTGACGAGGGTGGTACACAGGATGCCGACCAGCGCCACCAGGAAGGCGACTGCCAGCGCATCGGGGCGGAAGCGGTAGGCGTTGAACGCGCCGGAGACGCGCTCCCACGTGCCGGCCAGGGGATTGAGCCAGCGCCACGCAAACACCCGGCTGATGATCATGCGCAGCCGGCGGCTGAGCAGGACGGCGAATCCCAGGGCCAGCACCGAGAAGGCCACCAGCGCCACCCATTCCAGCCACTGCAGGTCCTGCCGTCGCAGGACGATGACCGTGATGAACGCGGCCAGCACCGCGCTGCTCATGTAGGCCATCAGGCCGATGATGCGATCCACAACGACCGAGACCGCCGCATCCGCGGTGCGGTCCGTGTAGCGCGCGAGGCTGAACCCGCGCATGACATCGCCGCCCACCATCGGCAGGAAGTTGTTGAAAAAGAAGCCCACGAACATGAAGCGCAGCACCGCGCGGAACGGCACGTGGATGCCCTGGGCGCGCATCAGCACCTGCCACTTGGCGCCGTTGACCGCGATGGCGATGAGATAGAACACCAGCGCCAGCGCGAAATAGCCGAGCTGCGCGTTTGCCAGTTGCGCGGCCACGCGCTGCATGTCCACCAGGATGAAGGCAACCGCCACCAGCGCCAGGCTGAAGACGATTTTGAGGATGGTGAAAAACCGTTCGCGCACGCTCAAGCCTTCCGTACAATCGCGGCCGGGCGGACATCGTCCGCCGCGGCAGTCTGCGCGCGCTCGGCCTCGACATCCGTCTTCTGCGACCAGGCCATGTCCCAGACGACATGGCGGTCCTTCTTGATGGCGAAGTCGTACCAGCCCAGGACGCGCGACCAGACTTCCAGCACGGCCAGCAGGACCAGTGTCCAGACCAGGCGGACGGCGCCCCAGATTTCCTTCAGGGCCACCTTCGCGACGCGGGTGTTCTGGATGCTGGACACAGCATAGCCATATTTGGATTTGAGGTACAGGTGTCCGGCATGGTTGCGCCGCCGCTGGCGCACGAAGTCCTGGATATTGTCCGGCCCGGTGTTGTAGACGACTGCGTCGGGCGCATAGCGCACCTGCATCCCCCGCTGGACGACCAGCGCCTCGACGAAGGCCTCGTCCATCGCGACATCCGGCGGGATGCGGTCGAACACCTTGCGGAACGCAATCATCTCCCCCAGCCGCGGAATCTCCAGGCAGAGCTGATGTTCCAGCCGGAGGCGCAGGTGCGTGAACAGGCCGACGAGGTGGTCGGGCGTGTTGACGGGAATTTTATGGGCGCCGGTCATGCCGACACTTGGGTCGCGGAACATGCGGACGAGATGCTCGACCGCGTCTTCGTGGGGCAGCGTGTCGCCGCTCTCCAGCACGCAGATGTCGGTGCGCGCGTTGGCGAGGAACACATTGATGGCCGCGGTCTTGCCCTCCCGCTTGGGCTGCACGAAGAGCCTGACCTGGGGATGGCGGGCCGCGTAGGACTCAGCAATGGGGACCGTCTGGTCGGTGCAGCCGCTGGCGACGACGATAATTTCGACGATATCGACTTCGCGCAGGTGTTGGGCCAACAGCGCATCCAGCAGCCGCCCGATGTTGGCCTCCTCGTTATAGGCCGTCACGCCTACGCTGCACTGTATGATCGGGTTGCTTTGCTCCAACCGTGTGCCTCCGTGTGGTGTGCGTGCTGCGCGCGTGCGTTGGAGTTCTGGCGGGGAAAGGCGAGCAATGCGTGCCTCGGTCGTAGCGAGCGCAGCCGACAAGAGGTGATTATAGCAGCGTTCGCACGATAGGCCAATTTCGTGCGCGTGACGGGGACATGGCGCGCCGTCAACGAATGAGGTAACGAATGAACGAATGGCCCCGGTGTCGCACGATTCGTTCATTCGTTGTAAGCGAAGCGGCATTCGTTGACGGCCGCGCGCTACTTCGGCAGCAGTTCTGCGATGGAGGGGCCCACGATGTCTGCCGTCTGGCGGTGGAGTGGGAGATAGCCCGCCGCGGCCAGCTCCGGTGAGGGGGTGGTCGCCTCGTCCGGCTTGTCCGACAGCGCGACGAGCAGGCAGCCGCGGCCGGCCAGCCAGCGCACCATGTCCACGACCTCTTGCGTTGCGCAGATTTCTTCCACGAACCGCTGCGCCAGCGGCGTTCCTTCAGGCAGGTTGCCCATCCGGTCCACCGTCTCGCGATATTCGCGGCGGCGGAACGCCTTGAAGGGCGTCAGGTCGCCGGCCAGCGTGCGCGCGTAGATATCGTCGTGCAGCGCAACGACGGCCGCGGGCGATAGCCGGGCCTTCTGTGCATCGACGCGCGCCATGAAGTCGCGGTAGCTCGCCAGTTGGCCCGCTTCGATCTCGGCCAGCAGGTTTTCGAGCGTGTCTGCCCCGGCCAGGAGCATCATGCAGGTGTAGGCCAGGAAGTCCTGGTTGTCCGCGGTGAAGGGGTGGAACCTGGGGACGTTGAGCGTCGCATAGGCGCGGCGGAAAAGGCCGTGGTCATAGGACGGCCCCAGCGCCTCGGCCAGCGTGGCCTCGATGGCCGCGACCCGCGCGCGGTCGATAGAGCCGTCGTTGCGCCCGCGCGCGCCCAGCAGCGTCTTGTCGATGTCCACGAGCACGACGGTCCGGTTGCTGAGCTGCGCGCCCTGCTCGCACAGCCAGCCCGCGAAATCCGCCAGCGCGTGCCAGCGGTTTGCCTGATACAGCCCGTCCTGCTCGGTGATATGGAGGTCCTGATCCTTCTCCGCGCCGATGAAGCACCAGCCGGGCCAGCCCGTGTGCCGGCGCAGGTTGAGGAACGCGCCGCCGTCGCTCAGCATGGTGTCACCGATATAGACGATTTCGTCCACGCGTCCGCCGGCCGCGGCCCGGAGCAGCCAGGCCAGCGCCTGCGCGTAGGCCTCGTCCAGCTTGCGGGGCGTCACGGGGCCGGGCAGGCCCACCTCGCGCCAGATATCGGCAAAGCGCGGCAGCCGCGCATCCACGGCGTTCAGGTCGCGGTAGATGACCCGATCCTCGAACAGGTCATAGAGCGAGATTTGAGCAGACATAACCTAAGCCTTCAGATAACCCTGGCTGACCAGCAGTTCGGCATTCAGAATGGAGCCGCCGGCCGCGCCGCGAATCGTGTTGTGCCCCAACACGATGAACTTGTAATCGAACAGCGGGTCGGGCCGCAGGCGGCCCACGCCCGTCGCCATGCCCTTGCCGGCCAGCCGATCCATGCGCGGCTGCGGCCGGTCGACCTCCGTGTAGAGGATGATGGCCGGGTCCGGCGCAGTCGGCAGGCCAAGGCGCTGCGGCTCGCCGCGATAGCTGGTCAGGGCCTCGGCCACTTCTGCCAGCGAGGCGGGGCGCGCCAGCTTGACGCTGACCGCCTCCAGGTGGCCGTTGCGCACGGCCACACGGTTGCACTGGGCGCTGACCACGAAATCCGCCGGATTGATCGCGCCATTCGAGAGCGTGCCGAGCAGCTTACGCGGCTCCTCCTCGACCTTTTCCTCTTCGCCGCCGATGTAGGGCACGACGTTGTCGAGGATGTCCAGCGACGCGACGCCGGGGTAGCCTGCGCCGGAGAGCGCCTGCATCGTGACGACGTTGACCGCGGTCAGGCCGAAGGCGTCGTGCAGCGGCTTGAGCGCACAGACAAGGTGCGTGCTGGTGCAGTTCGGGTTGGTCGCGATGAAGCCCTGGCCCCCGCGCCGCGTCCGCTGCACCGGGATCAGCCCGGTGTGTTCGGGGTTGACATCGGGGATGAGCAGCGGCACATCGGGGTCCATCCGATGTGCGCCGGCGTTCGAGCAGACCGCGAAACCGGCATCCGCCAGTGCATCCTCGACCTCGCCCGCGGCGCTGCTCGGCAGCGCAGAGAAGAGCACCTTCACGGCCGGGTCCAGCGCATCCGGTTGAGTGGGCACAAGCGTCATGTTCGCGACGTGGGCGGGCATCCCCCCGCGCAGCAGCCACTTGCACGCCTGGGCGTAGGTCTTGCCCACGGACCGGTCGGACGCCGTCAGCGCGGCGATCTCGAACCAGGGATGATCCGTCAGCATCTGGATGAAGCGTTGGCCGACCGCGCCGGTCGCGCCCAGGATGCCGATCTTGATTCTGGGGGTTGTAATCATGGATGTAGTCCTTTCTGAGATAGGCAAGGAGCGAAGCGTCCTCAGACGCAGAGCGGTGCTCACCCGTCCGCATTTGAGAATGCGGACTCGGCTATCGGGTATTCGCCCGCGGCGCGAGTCATCCGTTTATCCGCTTGCGGCATCCGTTGCGTTGCCGCTGTTAAGCTGGCCCCCGGGCCAGGGCGACGATATCGCTGTGGACGCCCGCGGCGGCGGCCTCCACCCCGGCGCCGCGGCCCTGCAGCACGAGGGGGGTGTCCGGGTAGTAGCGCGTATGGAAGGCTACGAGGTTGTCGTTGCCCTGCAGCCGGCCTAGCGCGCTCGGCAGCGGGATAGCTTGCAACCCCACCTTCGCCCGGCCGTCGCGCAGTTCCGCGACATAGCGCAGGACGTCGCCGGCCATGCCTGCGGCCTCGACCTGTCCCGCATACTGCGCATCCAGCGCGGTGAGCCGTTCGAGGAATCCGTCCAGCGGCAGCCCCGCCAGTTCCGGCGGGAGGAGCGAGCCGACTGTCACATCGGCCAGCTCCAGCCGCCAGCCGAGCGTACGGGCCAGGATGAGCGCCTTGCGCGCCACATCCATGCCGCCCAGGTCGATGCGCGGGTCAGGCTCGGTGTACCCGCGGGCCATCGCGTCCCGCACCAACTCGGAGAACGCGCGTCCGGCCTGGAGGCCGGTTGTGATGAAGCCCAGCGTGCCGCTGAGCGCCCCCTGCACGGTATCCACCCGGTCCGCAGCGCGGCCGAGTGCCAGCGCGGTTTCGATGACGGGCACGGCTGAACCGACCGTGGACTCGTAGCGGCAGCGGCCTTCGCCGGTCAACCGGTCGAACAATTCCTGCGGCCCGCTCATGGGCAGCTTGTTGGCCGTCGCGACCGCATAGCCCCGCTGGAGTGCCAGTTCCAGTGCAGGGATAGTGGCGGCCGTGGCCGTCACATCGACGACGATGCACCCGTCACGGCCCGCGACATCCACGATGGCGCTGAGATCGGCCTGCCGGTAGCCGGTCTCAGTGTCTGCGAGCGCGGTG
>DAOUGK010000476.1:0-18490 GCA_034429055.1 Anaerolineae bacterium
GAGCCGGAGCAGCGCCTCCGCTGCCCGCCGGCCCGAGGCCTGGGTCCAGTCCCCGTGCTGCACATACCGCTCATCCGGGATGATTCCCCGCTCGGCGAATGCCGCCTGGTAGCCCGCAAGCCGCTCCGTGGAGCAGCCATACCCCATATCGCCTGTGATAAACCCGATATGGCGGTGGCCCAGGTCAAGCAGGTGCCGCGTCCCGACCTCGCCGCCCGCACGATTGGCCGACCGGATCGCAGGCAGCGGTGTGTCGAGCATGCGGTGATCCACCAGGACACAAGGAAAGCGCTGCTCTGCGATGGTTGCGATGTAGTGATCGGCCGCGCGCGGGAGGATCAGGATCAGTCCATCCACCGAACCGCCAAGCAGGGTCTTCACCTGGGCAATCTCCCGCTCATCGCTCGTACCGGTCAGGTGCAAGATGAGGCGGCTGCCCTGCGCATCGGCCTCCATGACCGCGCCCTGGAGGATCTCGGAGTAATAGTTATCGAGCAGGTTCGCAAGCACGACCCCCAGCATACCCGTTCGCCCGCTGGCCAACCCGCGCGCCGGCACATGGGGCACGTAGCCGGCTGCGTGGGCTGCCTCCAGCACGCGCTCGCGCGTCGCCGCGCTGACGCCGGGACGGTTGTTCAGGACGCGCGATACGGTCATTATGGAGACACCCGCGCGCGCCGCGACATCTGTCAACAGAATGCGGGATTGGGTCTGCATACATGCCTCGCAAACTGATTCATGTTAGCGCTAACAGTGTATCCGTGCGACGTATGGTTGTCAAGCGATATGCGCTGCGCGCTGCGACGCAGCGTCTTGGGTAGTTTTTCCCGCTTGACAGCCGCACCGCTCTCTATTACACTGTCGTTAGCGCTAACACAAGCCATCCGTGTATCTGTGAAAGGAGCATGCGCCCAGCTTACCATTCCCCTGTCAACCGCCCACATTCGCCATCATTACATGAGGAGGTAGATACAGTGAGTCCGCAGATTACTCGTCGCCAGCTCTTACGGGGCGCCGGAACAGTGACGGCCGGCGCCGTCGCCACAGCGTGTGCCGCGCCCGCAGCCCCCACCGCCCCCCAGATCGTCAAGGAAACCGTCGTCGTCGAGAAGGAAGTCGAGAAAGAGGTCGTGCAGACCCAGGTCGTCGAGAAGACGGTCGAGGTGCAGGTTACGGCCGCGCCCGCCACCGGCCCGACGAATGCCCTCGGCGTCACGCTGCCGGCGGATGCGCTGCCACTCGAAGAGCAGTACATCCTGGCAGCCGTCGGCCAGACCGGCGGCGGCTTCGGCCACATCATGGAGTCGCTGTACAACCGCGCCTTCGAACATGCCGGCGGCTATGAGACCCTGACCACTCTCAACATCGACCTGGAAACCGTGCCGGTCGCGTGCGAAAGCTGGACCGTGTCGGACGACGGCCTGAACTGGGACTTCGTCCTGCGCAAGGACCTGGTCTTCAGCGACGGCAAGCCCGTCACGGCCAACGACTGGGTCTACACGCTCCAGCGCTCGCTCTCCAACCAGTATGACTTCGGCTGGTTCTACTTCGATATCAAGAACGCGGCCAAGGTCTACAACAAGGAAGCACCGGTCGAGGAATTGGGCGTCACCGCAGTCGATGACTTTACGCTGCGCATCACCACGGAAGTGCCCACACCCTACCTGCCCGGCATCGGCACCTGGTACGGCGTCGCGCCGCAGCACGCGTACGAAGAGTTCGGTGACAACTGGGCGCTCGACCCGGCCAAGTTCGTCTCCTCCGGACCGTTCAAGCTCACGCAGTTCGAGCGCGGGGTGCAGCACAAGTGGGAGCTGAACACCGAGTACAAGGGCATCCGCCGGCCCTACGTCACCGAGATTCGCGAGCAGAAGCTCGCCCCCGGCCTGGCCGCCTACATCGCAGGCGACACGAAGTACATCCGCATCAACATGGACAGCCCGAGCGGCGAGGTGGCGCAGGTCAACAGCAACCCGGTGCTGCGCGCCGAGTCGCATCCGCAGCCGTCCTCCTTCACCGACTACATCGGGTTCAACACGCTGGGCAACTTCCCCGAGCTGGCGAACCCCGACGTCCGGATGGCGCTCTGCAAAGCGATCGACAAAGAGACGCTCATTGCGCAGATCTACCAGGGCTTCGGCAACCCGGCCTGGGGCATCCTGCCCATGGGGTTCCCGAACTACATCGGCGACCAGCTCAAGGAGCTGGAGCCCAACAAGTATGACCCCGAGGCGGCCAAGGCGCTGCTCGCAGGCGCGGGCTTCCCGAACGGCGAGGGCTTCCCGAAGTTCGAGATGTACATCCGCCAGCCGACCGACAAGATGAACCTGCTGGCGCAGGCGCTCCAGGCCATGTGGCAAGAGAACCTCGGCATCACGGTCGAGCTGCGGCCATCCGACTTCCAGTCGTTCACCGCGGCGGCATTCACCGACCGCACCGCACCCATCTACTACGTCAGCTACTCGCTGGACTACTACGACCCGGCGACCTTCCTCAACGTCTTCCGGGACGGCGGCCGCCATCCGACCGATACGAAGGCGTGGACCGAGGCCTACAACGCCGCCAATGCGACGCTCGATCCGGCAAAGCGGTTCGAGCTGATGCAGCAATCCGAGAAGGACCTGGTCGACAGCACTGCGTTCTACTTCCTGGTTAGCCCGTTCGCCATCGACCTGTGGCCGTGCAACCTGAAGGGTGAAACGTTGGTCCCGAACAAGGACGGCTTTGCCTTCCACGGCGGCGGCGGCGTGGGCTGCCCGCACGCGTACGAGGGCATGTACTGGGCGCAGTCGGACTGCCGCGCCGGGCTGTAACCCCTCACCCCGACCTTCTCCCCAGGGCTGCGACCTGGGGAGAAGAATTCGGAATCCGCGCAGACACACTCTCTCCCCCTCTCCTGCACGAATGTGCCGGAGAGGGGGCAGGGGGGTGAGGTAAACGATGCTTGCTTACATTATCCGCCGGTTATTCGGCATCATCGTAATGCTGGTGCTGCTGTCGATGTTCACGTTCGCGCTTTCGCGCGCGGTCCCTGGCGGGCCGTGGATGCAGAATGCGGACATCCCTCTCCCGCCGGAACAGGTCGAGGCATTCAAGGCCAAGTACGGCATGGACAAGCCGCTCTGGCAGCAGTACCTGGTGTGGCTGGGGAACGCGGCCCGGCTCGACTTCGGTCGCCCCTTTACCGCGCCCGAGCTCTCAGTGACCCAAATGATCGGGAAGGTGCTGCCATACAGCGCGCTGGTCGGCGGGCTGGCCGCGCTGCTGGCGGTGACAGTCGGCATCATCCTCGGGATGATTGCGGCCGCGCGGCAGAACAGCCTGCTGGACAATATCATCACGGGCTATTCGGTGTTCATCGCCACCATTCCCTCGTTTGTCATGGCCTATATCCTGGCCTATGTCTTTGCGGCGCGGCTGCGGCTGCTGCCTGCGGGAGGTTGGGGCGATGCGCGCCATCTCATCCTGCCGGTCGTCGCGTATGCGCTGCCCGCAACGGGCGGGGTCGCGCGCTGGACGCGGCAGTGCCTGGCCGAGGCGATGTCCGCAGATTACGTGCGCACCGCTTATGCGAAGGGACTGCGCCAATCGAGCGTAATGAGCCGTCACGTGCTGCGCAACGCGCTCATCCCGATGGTCACGAGCTTTCTGCCGCTGTTTCCAGGCATGATGACCGGCTCCATTTTCATCGAGTTCGTCTTCGGCCTGCCGGGCCTGGGCACCTATTTCGTGATGTCCAGCACCAACCGGGATTACCCGCTGGTCCTCGGCATCACCATGTTCTGGGCCGTCCTGATCTCGCTGACGTACCTGCTGACCGACATCCTGTATGGCATCATTGACCCGCGCGTGCGCGTCCAGGAGGGCCGATGACCGTCGAAGCCATCCGCAAGCCGCCGCCCCTGCCCGAAGCAGCCGCGACGGAGCCGGTCAAATACGCGGGCTTCTGGGCCGGCGCATGGCGACGCTTCCGGCGCAACCGGCTGGCGTTGTTTGGGCTTGCCTTCGCGATATTGGTGATTTTCGCGGCCGTCGCCGCGCCTGTCCTGACGCCCTACGAATATGCCAAGCCGGATTTCGGCGCGACGAAGCAAGCCCCCACCCTGGACCACCCAATGGGCACGGACCGGCTGGGCCGCGACATGCTGACTCGCATCATGTACGGTGCGCGGGCCATGCTGCTCGTCGGCCTGCTGACCCAGCTCGCGGGCCTGATCATCGGCGTCCCGCTGGGCATCATTGCGGGGTACGCCGGCGGCATCTTCGACTGGCTGGTCACGCGGCTCATCGACCTGTTCTCCGCGCTGCCGTGGTACCTGATCGTCCTGTTCATGGTCATGGTGCTGTCGCCGAGCCTGGAGAACCTGATTCTCGCGCTCACCATCACCGCCTGGGTCGGGTCCGCGCGCATCGTGCGCGGGATGAGCTTCTCGATTCGCGAGCAGGATTATATCGAGGCCTCGCGTGCGCTCGGCATCCCGACCTGGCGCATCCTCGCTAACCACGTCCTGCCGCAGGTGGCACCGCTCCTCCTGTGGAGTTTTGCAGCGGGCATCCCCGTCGCGGTCTTCGCAGAGGCCAGCATGAGCTTCATCGGCATGGGCGTGCGGCCGCCGCAGCCGAGCTGGGGCCAGATGCTCAACGAGGCCGCAGCCGACTGGCAGTCGATCCCGCACCTGTTTATCTTCCCCTCGATGATGATCACGCTGTCTGTGTTGGCGTTCCAGGGGCTGGCCGACGGGCTGCGGGAGGCGCTGGATGTCAATGTCAACGTATAGGCGGAGCAAATGACGTCCGAAGCCCAACCAGGCCGCGGTCCGCTGCTCGACGTGCAGGACCTCGAAGTCGCGTTCTTCACGAAGGACGGCGTCGTGGCCGCGGTCAACGGCATCTCATACCGGCTGGACCACGGCGATATCCTCGGCATCGTGGGCGAGAGCGGCTGCGGCAAGAGCGTCAGCAGCCTCGCGCTGCTCCGGCTGATTCCGGAGCCGCCCGCACGCATCCTTGGCGGCCGCGCGCTGTTCGATGCTGGAACAGGCGGCCCGCGCGACCTGCTGAAGATGGCGCCGGAGGAACTGCGCGGGGTGCGCGGCAGCCAGATTGCCGTCATTTTCCA
This sequence comes from Anaerolineae bacterium, assembly GCA_034429055.1. GTDB lineage: Bacteria > Chloroflexota > Anaerolineae > CG2-30-64-16 > CG2-30-64-16 > MWBF01. The sequence continues at coordinate 5,120 of DAOUGK010000476.1, forward strand.
GGACCCGATGACGTCGCTCAACCCGGTGATGACCATCGGCAACCAGATTGCGGAGGCCGTGCGCGTCAACCTGGGGCAGGACGCGCGCACAGCGCGCAAGCGCGCGATCGAGGTGCTCTCATATGTCGGCATTCCCCGCGCGGCCGAACGGCTCGACGACTACCCGCACCAGTTCTCCGGCGGGATGCGCCAGCGCGTCATGATCGCGATCGCGATCTCCTGCCAGCCCAGGCTGCTCATCGCGGACGAGCCGACAACCGCACTCGATGTGACCATCCAGGCGCAGATCGTGGAGCTGGTCAAGCGGCTCCAGGCCGAGATGGGCATGGCGGTCATCTGGATCACGCATGACCTGGGCGTCATTGCGCGGCTGGCGAGGCGAGTCAACGTGATGTACGCCGGATCCATCGTCGAGATGGCGCCCATTCGCGACATTTTCCACGCACCGTGCCACCCCTACACCCTCGGCCTGCTCAATTCCGTGCCGCGGCCGAACCTGCCGCGCGACGCGGAGCTGGACTACATCGACGGCGCGCCGCCGGACATGGTGCGCCTGCCGACCGGCTGCGCATTTCACCCGCGCTGCGCGTACCGCCGCGAGCGGTGTCTCAGCGAAAAGCCGCCCCTGCTCCCCGTGGATGCGGAACACGGCGCGGCCTGCTGGTATTGGGAGGAAGTCCGGGCTGCCTCCACCCGCGCGACGACTCAGCAAGGCCCTGCAACATGACGACAGCACAGACCGACCGCCCGGCGCTGCTCAGCGTCCGGAACCTGAAGAAGTACTTCCCGGTCAAGCGCGGCCTGCTGCAGCGTACCGTCGGTTATGTCAAAGCCGTGGATGACATCTCGTTCGACATCTACGAGGGTGAGACGCTCGGCCTCGTGGGCGAGAGCGGCTGCGGCAAGACCACCACGGGCCGCGCCATCCTGCAGCTCCAGCCCGCCACCGCGGGCACCGTCCTGCTGGAAGACCAGGAATTGACCCGGCTGCGCGGGGAGGCTCTGCGCCGGATCCGGCCCAAGATGCAGATCATCTTCCAGAACCCCTATTCGTCGCTCAACCCGCGCATGACCATCGGTCGCGCGCTCATCGAGCCGATGACGGTGCACGGCATCGCGCGGGGCAAGGCAGCGGAGGCACGCGCGTCGGAACTGATGAGCCTGGTCGGGCTCAACCCCTATTTCGTCAACCGCTTCCCCAGCGAGTTCTCCGGCGGCCAGCGCCAGCGCATCGGCATCGCGCGTGCGTTGAGCCTGGACCCGAAGTTCATCGTGTGCGATGAGCCCATCTCATCGTTGGATGTCTCGATCCAGTCGCAGATCGTCAACCTGCTCAAGCGGCTGCAGCGCGACCTGAAGCTGACCTATCTGTTCATCTCGCACGACCTCTCGATGGTGCGCTTCGTCTGCGACCGGACCGCGGTGATGTACCTGGGCAAAATCGTGGAGATCGGCCAGAGCGACGCAGTGAATGCCCGGCCGCTGCACCCCTATACGCAGGCGCTGCTGTCTGCCGCGCCCGTGCCCGACCCCGACCTGGAGGCCACGCGCGAGCGCATCGTGCTGGAGGGCGACGTGCCGAGCCCGCTCAACCCGCCTGCGGGCTGCCGCTTCTCCACCCGCTGCCCGCGGGTGATGGAAATCTGCCGCCAGGTCGAGCCGCCGCTCGAGGAAGTGGAGCCGGGCCACCGGGTCGCGTGCCACCTGTACCATACTCAGTCCAATGTGAAAACCAGAGGCGATTCCGGACAGGATTGACCGGATTTACAGGAGTAAACCCGGCAATCCTGTCCATCCTGTCTCAGTTCTGACCGCGGTACTCACTCCGGAATCTGTTTAGACACCAAGGACAACCAAGAGCCTATGCATACGGAGACCTATCCCATCAGCTACAGGTGCGCGCCTCCGACAGACGCGGCACGCTATCGTGAGGCTGCTGCGTGCGGCTTCACCGTCGTGCCGGTGCCCGCAGACACGCCGGAGGCGGGGCGTCAGGCACTCGACCTGTGTGCGGAGAACGACATGCAGGGCATCGTGCTCGACCCACGCATCCACCGCGACCTGCCCCACCAGGAGGGCTGGGAGGAGGTCGTCGCGGCCGTCGTCAATGACTATGCGGCGCACCCGGCCCTCTTCGGCTACTACCTGACCGACGAGCCCGGCCTGGGCCACTTCCCTGCGCTGGCGCAGCTCACGGCTGCGTTCAAGGCGGCCGACCCGCGGCACGCTGCGTTCATCAACCTGTTCCCGAACTATGCGTCGCCGGACCAGCTTGGCACAGTGGACTACGCCCAGCACGTCCGCGAATACCTCCAGACGGTCAGACCACCTTTTCTCTCCTACGATCACTACTCGTTGATGGAGTGGGGCGACCGGCCCGGCTACTTCGCCAACCTGGAAACCATCCGGGCGGAGGCGCTGGCCGCGGACATGCCTTTCTGGAACATCATCCTCGCCACCCCGCACTTCGACTACCGCGACCCGTCCCCGGCAGACCTGCGCTGGCAGGTCAACACGACCCTGGCCTACGGCGGCAAGGGTCTGGCCTACTTTACCTACTGGACGCCCGACGTGGAGAACTTCCGCGACGGCATCATCGGGCTGGACGGCCGGCCCACGCCGAAGTATGATGTGGTGGCGCGGCTCAACCGGGAGTTGCGCGGGGTGGGCCGGCATATGCTCGGGCTAACCTCGACTGCGGTGCATCACTGGCCGGACGCTCCCGCAGGCGCGCGCGTGCAGCCTCTCGACGGCTTAGTGGCCGGGGTGGAGGGCGGGGAGTATGTCATCGGGGAGTTCCGCGATGCGGCGGGGCTGCTATGGGTCTACCTGGCGAACCGGGACCGGGCGCGGTCGGCGCGCGTCACGCTGCGGCTGCGCACCTCACATACAGAGGTCAGCGAGGTTGCGCGCGGCACCGGCGAGCTGCGTTCGGTCACGCTCGATCAGGGCGCCGAGGCCGTCCGCCGCTATGCCGACGGGCTGGTCGTCCACTTCTGGCTCGGCCCGGCGGAGGGGAAGCTGATGCGGCTGAGCGCAGGCTGAACCGGAATGATTAGGGCGCGCAAAACTATTGACAGTAGCCATTGTCATGATACAATATAAGTGGCGCAAGGAACGTCATCCCACGCAGCCTCATTGTATGCCCGTCCCCAGTGGACAAGCGCCTCCTTTCCATTCGCACCAGGGAGGTATGGCATGAGAATTCTGGAACGTCTTGTTCAGACCATCGCCGCCGACAAATGGCCCCAACTCAGGGAGGCTAACGCCGCTTTCGAACCGGTTCAGCGGCAACTGGGCTTCCCCCCTACCCGACACTATCAGGCCCTGGCAGGCGTCCACGGGACTGATATCCAGATCTCGGAGCGTGAATGGGATAGCATGGCTGCCATGGAAGCAGGCTGGGAAAAGCTGATGAGCGGCCCCCAGTATGCTGAGCTGGAGGCCAGCCTGGCAGGTGTCGTGTTGGACAACCGCTGGGAATTCTATCTCATTATGTAAAACGCAACTCAACCATACAACAGCCATCCCGCGGCCGCGCCCAGCGCTAGGACGGCGAGCACCGGCACACGCTTGCTCAGCGCGAGGGCCAGCGCGCCTGCGGTGATGGCTGCCCCGCGCCAGTCCGCGACAGTCGAGCTGAACAACGTCAGTGCGACCCCGATGATGAGCCCGACCACGCCGAGCGACAGCCCGCGCGTGAAGTTACGCACTGCGGGCCGGTCTTCCACGCGGCGATGGAGCGCGACGACCCCGAGGATCAACAGCGTCGGCAGCGTGATCGCCAGCAGCGACAGCGCCGCGCCCAGCCAGCCGCCCGACAGATAGCCCAGGCTGATGGTCCACAGTCCGTTCGGTCCCGGGCTGAGGTTGCCGACGGCGAGCGCCTGCACGAAATCGGCCTCGGTCGCCCAACCGTGGGCGAGCAGGTCCGCGTGCAGGAACGGCAGATTGCCGAATCCCCCTGTCGAGAAGAGCGAGCCCTTAAGGAAGAACCAGAAGTAGAGGATCCAATTCATGGCGCGCGCCTCTGCTGGGGATGCGCCAGCCGCCCCAGCACCAACACGCCTGCCGCACCCCCAAGACCCAACGCCAACAGCGGCGACGCGTGTGCGACAACCAACAGCAGCAGCGCCGCGATGATGATAGCCACATGCGCGATGACGCTGGCACGGCCCTCCCTGCGCGCTGCACGCAGCAGCGGCCAGGCCATCTGCAGGCCCAGTGCAATGCTCAACCCGATGGTTGCGGGCACAACGCCACGCATCGCCGCGGCGACGACCGGCTGCTCACGCACCGCGGCCAGCCCCGCGGTCATGAGGACCGTCACGACCGCGCTGGGCAGCAGCAGCCCGGCCAGCGCAAGGAGCAGCCCCCGCCAGCCGCGCAGCTTATACCCGATGAGGACCGTCAGCTTGATGAGGTTGATGCCCGGCGAGATCTGGACGAGCGCCCACGCGCGGGTGAACTCCTCCTCCGACAGCCAGCCCCGCCGGCGGCATGCCTCGTGGATGAGATAGAGGGTGGACGCGCCGCCCCCGAACGATTGCAGCCCGATGCCGGACCAGACTCTGAGCAGCTCGCCCAGCCCGGCATAGGCGAGTTCTTCGGGACGGGTGTAGCGGCCTGCGGCTGCGTCCGTCTGCAATTCGGCCATGAATGGTGCATCCTTCTTTGCGCATTGTTGGTCCCATGCTAACATACGCGGCATTTGCTGCCAAAGGATTGCGAGCTACCGCATGGCCCCACTCACCCGCAAACGCCAGTTCCTCGCCGGGGTGCGCGATGAAGCGCCGATCCTCCTGGGCGTCGCGCCCTTCGGCCTGATCTTTGGCGCGCTCGCGATCAGCGCGGGGATGCCGCCCGTACTGGCCCAGGCGACATCGGCCATCATCTTCGCAGGGTCGGCGCAGTTCATCACCGCGCAGCTTGTGGGCGCGGGCGCGTCCGGCCTGGTCATCCTGATGGTCGTCTTCGTGGTCAACCTGCGCCACGCGCTCTACAGTGCGTCGGTCGCACCTTACGTCAAGCACCTGGGACCCGCCTGGAAGCTCGCGCTGGCCTACCTGCTGACCGACGAAGCCTACGCGGTGGTCATCACCCACTACCAGCGCGTCGCAAGTGAGCCGGAGTCGCCCGACCGCCGCCACTGGTATTTCCTGGGCGCGGGGCTGACGCTGTGGGCCGCGTGGCAGGTCAGCACGCTGGCAGGGCTGCTCATTGGGGCGCGGCTGCCGGAGAGCTGGCCGACCGGTTTCTTCCTCCCGTTGACGTTTATCGCGCTGGTCGTGCCCGCGCTCCGAGACCGGCCCAGCGTGGTTGCGGCAGCCGTTGCGGGCGTCGTAGGACTGGCGGCGAGCGGCCTCCCGCTCAAGACGGGGCTGCTGCTGGCGGCGCTGGCGGGCATCACGGCGGGCATGTGGGCGGAACGCCGCGCCCAGCGAACGGCAGAGCGGAGGTCAGCATGACGCTATGGCTGACCGTCGTGCTCGCGGGGATCATCACCTTCGGCATCCGGCTGTCGTTCATCTTCCTGTGGGGCCGGGTGGCCGTGCCGGAGTGGTTCCAGCGCGGGCTGCGCTACGTGCCGCCTGCGGTGCTGACGGCCATCATCTTCCCGGAACTGGCGACGTGGCAGGACCGGCTCAACCTGTCGCCGGCGAACCCGCAACTCTGGGCCGGTCTCGCGGCCGCGCTGGTCGCCTGGCGCACACGCAGCGTCCTCCTGACACTGGCCGCGGGGATGGTGGTGTTGGTGGGCCTGCAGTTGTTGACAAGGTGAAGAGGTGAAGAGGTGATGCCGCGTTGCTGGTTGAGCCTGCTGTCGCCACGATTGCAGCCCATAGCCTCTCACAAAAAATCACGCCCGTCCAGATTCACATGTTCACCTCTTCACCCCGTCACCGAGGCAGCGCCAGCACCCACACATTCCGGTCGGCGCTCTCCACGAAGGCGACGTAGCGCCCATCGGGCGAGACGCGCCAGTCGCCGTTCGCGATCTTGAAGGGGGTTACGGCTGGGTCAGTGAGCGGACGTGCATCCGTCGTGGCGGGCGCGACCTCCCACAGCGCATGGTAGGTGGCGTCAGGTCGGAAGGGGATGACCAGCAGGGTTTCGTCGCAGCCGGCGCACGCGCGCCACTGGTAGGAGCCGAAAAGCTCGCGCGGCAGCAGAACCGGCGCGCCGGCGTCAGCAGCCGTCCCGGCCAACCAAAGTCCGTTGCGCGCCGGATCGGCGTCGAAGGTCGTGTAATAGACCACCCACCGGCCCGACGGTGACAGCAGCGGGCTGCGCAGCCGCTCGGCGCGTGCGATCTCGCGCAGCGAACCATCTGCCAGCGCCAATGCCCACAACACCTGGTCGCGTGCATCCGCCGACTCGCGGCCGTTGACGAGCAGCGCATTATCCCCAAGCCAGCCGCTCAACCCGCCCCGCCGCAGCGTAGCCACTTGTTTGGCATCGCTGCCGTCCACGTTTGCCACCCATACCGCAGTCACCTGCCGGTCCGGCGGGAGGTCATCGTCGCTGACCGTCCACGCGATGCGCGCCTGGTCGGCGGAGAAAACGACGTTGCGCCCGGCCGCGGGCACCGTCCACCGCTCGCCGTCTGCCAGACGGACAATCGTGGTGGTGCGCTCGGCCGTCTCGACGCGATACTGCCCGACCGCGAGGCTGTCCTCGACGCGCTCTGAAACGAGGATGGGCGCATCCTCGGGCTCCGCCACGGACACGCCGTACAGCCCGACCGGCGCATCTGCCGCGGGTTTATCGATGAATAGCACGCGACTCCCATCGGACGACCAGAAGGGCTGCACACAGCAGCCGCCCGTGGTCAACTGCACGAGCACGGGCGCAGGTGTCGGCGTCGCCGTGGGCGTGACACTTGGGGTCGCTGTCGGCGCAGGTGTGGCGGTCGTCGTCGGCGTCGGTGTGACGATCGGGGAGGTCGCCTCCGTCGGAGGAGGTGTTGCGGTCGCAACCTGCGCGACCTCCACCGCGGCCGGAGGTTTGGACGCGGGCTGCTCAGATTGTGTGCCGCTGCACGCGGCCAGGAGGAGCGCACCGAGCACGATCAGCAGAACGGGCAGCAGACGGTGCATAGACATCACCTCGTCCGCGGCCAAGGGTTGCGGAAGTCGTTGAGCAGCCGGCCACCGGTCACGGCAGGCGGCTGGTCGTCAAGATGCTGCCACTTGCGCGGGGCATCCAGATCGCGCTCGAACCCGCCGCGGAATGCGCCGAGCAGCGCCAGGTTGTCCCAATCCGCCTGCATCAGCGGAATCGGGTTATATTTCCAGGCGCGGCCCGGGTAATCGCGAATTTCCAGGTGCAGGTGGGGCCGGCCGCGGCAGGTCTCGTCCGGGTCGCCGCTGAGCGCGACCACCTGCCCCGCCTTCACTTGCTCGCCCGGTTGGAGATTGGGCCGCTCCAGCAGGTGGCCGTACAGCGATGCGTATTCGAGCTGCGGGTGGTCGATAATCAGATTGTGCGGCGCGGAGCCGTAGGCCATCGCATCGACCAGCGCGACGACGCCATCGGCGATCGCGACAATTTCCGTGCCGCAGGGCGCGGACAAGTCGATGCCGAAGTGGATGCCCTGGCTGAAGCGGTATGTGGTTGCGCGGTTGAAGTAGGCGCCGACCGTGTTGCCGTAGGTCTGGCCGAGCAGCCACGTATCGGGGCCGGGCGGCTCACGGAAGGGCAGGATAAAGGGCCGATCCGCAGGTGGCGTGGCCTGTGCGAATGGCTGCGCGTGCACAGGCAGTACAAACAGCACTCCGCCCAACACGGCAAGCGCAAGGTAGCGATGAATAGCAAGTCGCATAGCAGGTATCCTCATGAGGCAGGATACCGGCCGTCGCGGTGTGATTCTGTAGCAGAAGGTACGGTTGCCGCCAACGAACTCAGTAAGCTAACGGGACATCCTGGAGTCGAGGCTTCAGCCGATTACACAGTGAGTTGCCGTACACACCCTAACCGGCTGAAGCCTCGACTCCGATGCCGCCTGGTAGCAGGGCTTGGCCCCACATAATCTGTTCGCCTCCTCACCCGTTCACCTCTTCACCTGCTCACCTCTTCACCTTGTCACCCCTTCGCCCTGTCACGGTGTCATCACTTCGGGCAGCCGCCCGAGCCCTGGCGGCCCTGCTCCGCGATCGGCTTGCCCGCGAAAAGCGAGTCCACCTCCGCCATGAGCGCAGACCGGCTGCGAATGATGAGTACCTGCGCGCCGCCGGACATGACGGTGTTCGCCAGCGCGCGGGTGCTGAACACCACGCCGTGTACCTGGTCGGCTTCCAACTGGCTGCCCAGCCGCGCGAAACGGATGACATCGAGCAGGCTCAGATCGGTCGTGAAGGTCTTGGAGAGCGCCTGCCAAAGCTGTGGGATGTTAGGGATAGCATCGATCTGCAACGCGCGCTCGCGGATGGCCCAGATGAGCTGCTGCTGCCGCGAGGCGCGCGAGAAATCATTCGACGCATAGCGGAAGGTGGCGAACTTCTTCGCAGCCGCGCCATCCAGGAAGTTCTCGCCTGCGGGCAGGTTGAAGCGGTTGTATCCACCGCGGCCGTTGGGCGTCAGCTCATTCAGCGGGCAGTCCAGCGTCACGGTCACGCCGCCGAGCGCGTCCACCAGCTCGACCAGCCCCTCCTGGCGGATGCGCACATAGCGCGTCGTACGGACGCCCAGCGTATTGTTGAGGATCTCGCTCACGAGCGCGGGGCCCCCGCCGTTCGGCTTGCGCCCTTCCCCGATGTAGTCGGCCTGGTTGATGCGACCGTTGCCATAGCCGGGGATGTTGACCCACAGGTCACGCGGCACCGAGATGACGCCGATCTGGGGCCTGCCGCCGGGGATATCTTTCTGATAATCGATCGCGACCACCATGATCGTGTCGGTGCGCCAGGACTTGTCGCCGGGCCGCGGATCGGCGCCAAGGACCAGGATGTTCTCGGTATTGCTGCGCGCAGTGCGGGCAGGCGCAGCCGTGGGCGTGGCAGTCGCCTGCTCCGTCGGAGTGCTATCCTGCAGCATGGGCAGAGCCGTCCCCGTCGCCGCGGCGGGCACGCTGGCCGCCAGCCACCACGCGAGCACGACGAACATGGCCGGCACAAACCACCGGCGCGCCGTTCGCGCCGGTTCGGACACACGAGCAAGCTGGCAAAGCGCAAAGCGGATACCCTGCACGACGACCTCCCTCAGAGGAGCAGCGATGAGCAACAGGTATACCATACCGCATTTCGCGCGCGAGGGCAAACGAGCCGCCTCCTGTTCCGTCAGGCTCAGATGACCGGATAGCCATTCGCGCCGATATCGCCCTTGACCAGATACGTCGGGTTGCCCGGCCCCTGCCGCACATCGTTGGACAGGCGGCTGTACATGGTGGCGATATAGCGGCGCATGTCGTGATCGGCAACACTGCTGGCATCTATGCCCGCGGGCAGGTCCACGTGGTCCATCTCGATGCTGCCATCGGTCTTTACCAGGTTGAGCAGCCCGGAATGAATGTACTGGGGGGTGACCAGACCGGGACCCGCGTTGGCCGGCAGTTGCGGTGCAAAGTCGTTCTTATAGACCCAGCGAAATGTCCTGGCCTTCAGGATGTCATTGTACTTGTTGGCAAAATCCAGATCGCCCACGCGCGGTGCACCAAAAGTATACACGCCGTCGACGTTCACGCTGCCGACCTTCTGCAGCCGGAACGCGCAGAGCGTCGCCAATGCGCCGCCGAGACTGTGCCCTGTCAGAAACACCCGCTGATTGTTTGTGCGGGTCGCGCGCACGCGATTGCGTACGCTCTGATAGATAGTGCTCAGCGCCGCATAGAAGCCGCGATGCACGTGCATCTTGCCCCAGCTATCGGGGGCCCGCATCATGAGGTGGTGGAGGTTGGTCAGCCAGTCACGCACGGCCTGGGCCCCTTCCGTACCACGGAACACGACGAGGATCAGCTTGGAGTTGCTGAGGACCGCGACCTCAGTATCGTAGGGGAAGCTATCCGGCGGAGAGTCCGCGTAGATGCGCACCTCAAAGGGGTCTGTCTGGCTTAGCTTGGTGAAGTACCGCTCGAAGCGTTCCTCAAAAGCCTCGCCCGCCTTGCCCGGCGGCTTATCGTGGTAGATGTATTGGCTGGCAATGGCGAGCAGATAGGCCGAACTCTTGGAGTGTCCGACGTAATCCTGGCTGAAGTAACGATAGATGGTCACATACGCCTCCTGATATCCGCACTACAACTCAGCAGCATTTTGTGGCAGGATTGTACCAGTAAAGTGCCATACCACCAACTCGCGCGACTCCGGGGCGAGCAGTTGACAGCCCGCACGTGGCCCGCTATGATGACGGACCGTGACAGCCTCACGATCCGGAGACACCCCACGGCCATGAACAGCAAAGAACGTGTACATGCGGCGCTCGCCCGTCAGCCGGTCGATCGGGTGCCGGTCTTCATGTGGTTCCACCCGGACACCGCCGCGCGGCTGGCGCGCCTCCTGGAGATCGACCCAGCCGACGTGGGCGAGGCGCTCGGCAACGACGTGCAGCAGACCTGGGTCAACAACAACTATGCCATGGAGGGCATCGTCCACCCGGCGGACGGCGAGGGCCACACCGACGCGTGGGGCATCGGCTGGGTCCGTCAGCACGGGTTCAACCAGATTGCCCGCTTCCCGCTGGCCGGCGCGAGTCGCGACGAGGTGCTCGCCTACCGCTTTCCATATGGCGAGGTCGATGCGCTGCTGGCGAACATGGCGCCCGTCGCCCGACAAAGCAGCGATAGCTTCATCGGCTGCGATGTCTCGCCGTGCGTCTTCGAGATGTACTGGCGGCTCCGCGGGATGGAAGGCGCCATGCTGGACATCGCCGCCGACCCTGCGCTGGCCGCGACGATGTTCGAGCGGTGCGCCGACTTCGCAATCCGGCTGGCCGAGGCCGCGTGCACCACGCTTCCCCTGGATTGGTTGTGGACCGGCGACGATGTGGCCGGGCAGCAAGGCATGTTGCTCAACCCGCGCGCATGGCGGACCCTGGTCAAGCCTGCGCTGGCGCGGGTCGTTGCGGTGGGCAAGGCGTACGGGCTGCCGGTGGCATACCACTGCTGCGGCGGCCTGCGGCCCATCATCGGCGACCTGATCGAGATTGGGATGAACGTGCTCAATCCGGTGCAGGGCAACTGCCCCGGGATGGATCCCCTCGAACTGAAGGCAGAGTTCGGCAGTCACCTGGCCTTCATGGGTGGGCTGGACACGCAGGACCTGCTGCCCAACGGCACCGTGGCCGAGGTCCGCCGCGTAACGCGCCGCCTGCTGGACGGTATGACGACTGAAGGCGGGGGCTACATCCTCGCTGCATCGCACACGATTCCGCCGGAGACGCCCGACGCGAACATCTTTGCGCTGTACGATGAGGCGGGCATCACGCGCGAGGAAATCTTCGACCGCGCCGCGATGCTGCGCGGTCGAAGCCAGTAGACCTTCGAGGTTTGCAAACCTCGAAGGTCTTTCACCCACTCAAGGAGCATCCCATGACACCGCGTGACGAATTCATCGCCGCCCTGGAGCGCCGCGCTCCCACGCCCGGCCAACGCGTGCCCCATTTCGAGTTGGTCTTCTACCTCACGATGGAGGCCTTCGGCAAGGTCCATCCGACCCATCGCGCATACAGCCAGTGGGACCAGATGGAGGAGAAGGAACGCGCGCTCCACCGCAACGAGATGGCCGACATCTATATCCAGACCGCGGAACGTTACGAGCACAGCGCCATCTTCATCCACCCCAACCCCGGCAGCGAGGATGAGGTGTTTCGCCTGATCGAGCTAATCCGCGAGAAGTCGGGCGACCGCTACTTCATTATGAAGCACGGCGACGCGACGTTCAGCGTGCCCGGCGGCGATCACATGCAGGCATTCGCCTATCGCCTGGTGGACGAGCCGGAGAAGGTCCACGCAGAAGCCGCGGGCATGGTCGACCGGGCGCTGGCCGCGGCCGAGAGGCTGCGCCGTCATTCGGAACGGCTGGGCGGCGCGGGCGGGCTGGACGGCTTCGCGCTCTGCGCAGACTACTGCTTCAACACCGGCCCGTTTCTCAGCCCGCGGCGCTTTGCTGAGTTCGTGACGCCCTACCTGGCGCGACTGACGCAGGGCTACCGGGACCTGGGGTTCTACGTGATCAAGCACACCGACGGCAACATCATGCCCATCATCGACCAGCTCGTGAGCACCCAACCCCACGCGCTGCACTCGATTGACCCGCAAGCCGGGGTGGACATTGCGGAGGTCAAGCGCCGTTACGGCGACCAGATCTGCCTGATCGGCAACGTCAATTGTGGCATGCTGGACACGGGAACCGATGAGGAAGTCATCGCGTCGGCCCGCTACGCGCTGCAGAGCGGGATGCCCGGCGGCGGCTATATCTTCTCGACGAGCAACTGCATCTATACGGGCATGCGGCTGGCGCGCTATGAGCTGATGCTCGACGTCTGGCGCAAAGAGGGGGTGTACCGCTAGGATCGCCGCGTTTCCCGGCAGGCTCAGCATCATCTGCGACAGCGCGCCTACCCTTTCCCCCAGGACACATGCTATACTGGTTACCTGGACGTAGGACGCTGAAGCGCCGACTACAAACCCTCCTGGAAAGCGAGACGAGCATGGACATCGGAACCTGGCAAGCGGCAGATGTGCGGGCCAACGGCCTGAAGATGCACTACTACCGGACGGGCGGTCGCGGGCCGGTCATCGTGTTGTTCCACGGCATCACGGACAACGGGCTGTGTTGGGCGCCGCTGGCACGCGCACTCGAAGCCGAGTACGACGTGGTGATGCCCGACGCGCGCGGGCATGGGTTGTCGGATGACGGCAATGCCTACGGGCCGGAGAGCCACGCAGCCGACGCCGCAGCCTTCATCGCAGCGCTGGGATTGGAACGCCCGGTCATCGGCGGGCACTCGATGGGCGGACTAACCGCCACTCTGGTGGCCGCGCGCCACCCTGATCTGGCGCGGGCCGCCATCCTGGAAGACCCGGCCTGGTCGCGGCCCGAGACGGCCGAAGCACGGCAGGCTCGACCGGCCTTCGCTGCGGAGTGGCGGCGCAAGCTGGCGCTCCAGCAGACGTTATCCCCCGAGGAAATGCTGGCCCAGGGCCGCCGCGATAACCCAGGGTGGTCCATGGCCGAACTGGAGCCGTGGGTCCTGGCAAATCAGCAGGTGCGTCTCTCGGTGCTCAACTACGTCGACGGTTCTCGCCCCGCCTGGCAGGATGTGGTCACTGGCATCACTATCCCCGGCCTGCTCGTCACGGGCGACCCGGAAAAGGGCGTCATCATCACCCCGGAGTGGGCACAGGAGGCGACTACTGCCTGGCCTGGCCTGGAGGTC
>DAOUGK010000477.1:0-1877 GCA_034429055.1 Anaerolineae bacterium
CGCCTTTGCTGAGTTCGGTGAAGGGCCGCTCGAATACGTCTACATCCCCGAAGACCTGCCCATCCCTGAGGACCTGGCCGCGGCCGCGCCAGCGCCGTATGGCCCGGCCTTGACGCCCAGCGCCGCGCCCGCCCAGGCCCGCCACGCACGCAACACGCTGGCAGTAGACGCCTGCACCGTGCTCGCCATGTTCCGCGCGAGGCCGGCCCCGCTCGACCGCGCCGGCGCGCTGGCGGAGGGGGCCGCGCGCGAGCTCCGGCTGCAACTCCTCAGCGACGACCCCATCCGGCTGGACTTCCTGCTGGCCCTCCTGACCGATTGCGGGTGGCTGGCCGCCGACCGTGGGCGGCTGGTCGTCAACCATCAGGCCAGCAGCCGGTGGCTGCGCGGGACCCACTGGGAGCAGGTCACGCAGCTCTTCGCCGCCTGGCGCGACAGCACAGCCTGGAACGACCTGCGCCGGGTGCCTGCGCTGCGCCCCGAAGGCGAGTGGCGCAACGACCCGCTGCTGCCGCGGCGCGGCCTGCTGGAAATGCTCGCCCGGCTCGACCCGTCCGCCTGGTACCGGCTGACCGATCTGGTCGCGGCCTTCAAGACGTCCGACCCAGATTTTCTGCGCCCCGACGGCAACTACACGGGCTGGTATCTCAAGGACGCCGAGACCGGCCTGTATCTCAACGGGTTCGAGGCGTGGGAACAGGTCGAGGGCCGGCTGCTGGCCTTCCTGATTACGGGGCCGTTGTACTGGCTGGGTGCGGTGGCCTGTGGCACGCTGGACGAAGCGGAGCTGGGAGCGACGGTCTTCCGGCTGACGGCCTGGGGCGAGGCGTGGCTGGCAGGCGGCATCCCGGCGGAGCTGCCCCGGCCCGTGCGCCTGGCAGTGAGCGAGGACTTCACGGTACGCGCGCCGCTGTTCTGCCCCCTGCTGGACCGCTTCCGCCTCCTGCGCATTACCGAGCCGCTGGTCGCAGGGGAATCGGAGACAAATGCGGGTGGCCGACCTGCCCTGGCGAGCGTCACGCACACCCGCCATCGCATCACGCGCGCCAGCCTGGCCGCAGCACGCGGCTCCGGCATCCAGGCCCAGGCCGTGCTCGACTTCCTGAAGCGCGCGGGCGGCGCGCCCGTTCCGGCCAGGGTTGCAGCCGCGCTTGGCCGCTACGATCAGCTCGGCGGCGCGCTGCGCGTCACCCGCGGCGCGGTGCTGCGCGTGCCGGATGCCAGTATGCTCGGCACGCTGCGCGCCGACCCGGCGATCGCACCTCTGCTCGGTGAGATCATCTCCGCGCAGGCCGTCATCATCCCCGAGGCCAACGTATCCCGCGTGCTGGCGCTGCTCCAGGACAGCGGGTATACGGTCAAACTGGACTGATGGAGAGACAGGATTGAGGCTTGCTCGAACAACCCGCGCCGCGCTCGCCGGCGGATTGCTGCTCGTCCTCGCGCTGACAGCCGCCTGGCTGGTCGACGGCGCAGGGAGCGCCGCGGCGCGGCCCACACCGCTCCGGCCGCGGCCGACCGCCGAACCGCTGGTGCCCACGCCGCTGCCGGCCTTCCGTGCCGCCGCAACACCTGACCCCGCCGCGGCTGAGGCTCTGCCTGACGCCGCGCTCATCGTTGCGCCGGTGCCTATCCCCGAGGGTGCGCTCGGCAGCGCCTTCCCGTTCGGCGGACCGGCCCGCGGCCGCGTCGGCCTGGGTTTTGCCACCGGCCTGATCGATGACTATGAATGGAGCGACGGCGCGCCCGGCTGGTGGCTCAACTGGCACGTCCAGCCTGACCCGCCCCAAGTCAGCGGCAGCCGGTTCGTGCAGATGGTGCGCTTCAACCGCAGCACCTTCCGCCCGGACGAGGACGCGCTGGCCGCGGCCGCCCGC
>DAOUGK010000478.1:0-4185 GCA_034429055.1 Anaerolineae bacterium
CGGCGGCTGATTTGGCATTTGGCGGTCGGCATTGCGGTTGACGCTTCATCCCTGTTCGCATATAATGCAGCCCTGAACGAACTCTCAACGGAAACGGAAGACATCTATGCCCACTGAAACGACTGCCCCGCCCAATTTCATTCACGAAATCGTCGAAGAGCACAACCGCACGGGGCGCTTCGGCGGCCGCGTCCACACGCGCTTCCCGCCGGAGCCGAGCGGCTATCTCCATATCGCGCACGCTAAGGTTGCCAGCATCGACTTCGGCCTGGCGCGCGACTTTGGCGGCAAGTGCAACCTGCGCTTCGACGACACCAATCCGACGCGGGAAGAGACCGAGTACGTCGACGGCATCATCGAGACGCTGCACTGGCTCGGCTGGGATTGGGACGACCGCCTCTTCTTCGCCTCGGATTACTTCCAGCAGCTTTACGAGTGGGCGCAGTTGCTGATTCGCAAGGGCAAGGCGTACGTCTGCGACCTGTCGCCGGACGAGGTGCGCGAGTATCGCGGGGATCTGACCACGCCGGGCCGCAACAGTCCGTGGCGTGATCGGTCCGTCGAGGAGAACCTGGACCTCTTCGAGCGCATGAAGCAGGGCGAGTTCCCGGATGGCTCGCGTACGCTGCGCGCGAAGATCGACATGGCCCATCCCAACTTCAACATGCGCGACCCGGTCATGTACCGTATTCTGCATGCGGAACACCACCGGACCGGCACCGAGTGGTGCATCTACCCGATGTATGACTGGGCGCACGGACAGAGCGACTCGATCGAGGGCGTCACCCATTCGCTGTGCGATGTGGGCTACGAGGATCACCGCCCGTTGTACGAGTGGTTCTGCAACGAGCTGGGCATCTACTGCCCGCAGCAGGTCGAGTTCGGACGGTTCGCCTTTACATATACCGTGCTTGGCAAGCGCATCCTCAAACGGTTTGTCAAAGAAGGCCTGGTGCGGGGGTGGGATGACCCGCGCATGCCGACGCTGGTCGGGCTGCGCCGCCGCGGCTACACCCCGGAGGCCATCAACGACCTCTGCAACCGGACGGGCGTGTCCAAGACCAACACGGTCATCGAGATCCAGTTGCTCGAGTACTGCATCCGCGAGGATCTTAACAAGCGCGCGCCGCGCGTGATGGCGGTGCTCGCCCCGCTCAAGGTGGTCATCGAGAACTGGCCGGCCTACGCGGACGGTCGTCCGTTAGTCGAGTGGGTCGAGGCGGTCAATAACCCGGAGGACGAGTCGATGGGCACGCGCCGGATACCGTTCGGCCGCGAGCTGTACATCGAACGGGACGACTATCGCGAGGACGCGCCGAAGGGCTGGTTCCGGCTGGGCCCGGGCCGCGAGGTTAGGCTCAAGCACGGCTACTACATCAAGTGCCACGACGCAGTCAAAGATGCGGATGGCAATGTGGTCGAACTGCGCTGCACCTACGACCCCGAATCCGCAGGCGGACAGACCCCCGATGGGCGCATGGTCAAGGGTACGCTGCATTGGGTGTCGGCGGCGCACGCAGTCGATGCGGAGGTGCGGCTGTACGACTACCTGTTCACCAAGCCTGACCCGAACGACGCGCCGGAAGGCCAGGACTTCATGGCAAACTTCAATTACAACTCTGAAACCATTCTGGCGGGCTGCAAGGTCGAACCGGGGTTGGCCGCGGCGCAGCCCGGCGACCGGTTCCAGTTCCTGCGCACGGGCTATTTCTGCCTGGACCCGGACACTACGCCCGAACTATTGGTCTTCAACCGCACGGTTGGACTCAAGGACACCTGGTCGAAGGTCGAGAAGAAAAAGTAGGAAGGAGCCCCCGATGAAAGGCAACGAGCAGGTCATTGCAACGCTCAACATGCTGCTGGCGGAGGAGCTGACCGCCATCAATCAGTACATTGTTCACTCCGAGATGTGCTCGAACTGGGGCTATGGCAAGCTTCACGATGCCATCGAAGCGCGCGCCATCACCGAGATGCGCCATGCCGAAAAGCTCATCGAGCGGCTGCTGTTCCTGGAGGGGCGGCCCATCGTCAGCCAGCTCAACCCGATGCACATCGGCGCGGATGTCGTGGCGCAGTTCCGCGACGATCTGGGCGCGGAAACCACCGCGGTCCGGCTATACAACGAGGCCGTGCAGCTCGCCGTCGAACAGCGCGACAACGGCACGCGGGCTATGCTCGAAAGCATCCTGCACGACGAGGAAGAACACCTGGACTGGCTGGAGACGCAGCTCGACCAGATCGAGCAGATGGGCCTCGCGCCGTACCTCGTCGAGCAAGTCGGGTAGGACGTGAAGAAGTGACAAGGTGAAGAGGTGACAAGGTGATGTCGAGTTGCGGGTTGATGTTTCTTTCCACAGCCTCGGTTGAGACCCATGAGAGAGAAACTTTGCCCGTCCACAGCACCTCTTCACCGGTTCACCTTGTCACCTCTTCACCTTGTCACCTCTTCACCTTGTCAGGTTGCAAGGATGCGTAAATGACCACACAACCCCCCAAGACCCTGTACCTGGGCTCCGCCTATTACCCCGAACACTGGCCCGAATCGCGCTGGGCCGAGGATATCCGTCTGATGCAGGAGGCCGGCCTCAACGTCGCGCGGCTGGGTGAGTTCGCCTGGTCGACGATGGAGCCGGCGGACGGCCAGTTCCAGCTCGACTGGCTGGCGCGCGCGATTGACCAGCTTGCGCAGGCGGGCATCGCCGCCGTGCTCGGCACGCCGACGGCCGCGCCCCCGGCCTGGCTGACTCAGGCGCACCCGGACACGCTGGCCGTGGACGAGTATGGCCGCCGCGCACAGCACGGCAACCGCTGTCATTTCTGCGTCAACTCGGCCACCTACCAGGGCTATTGCCGGCGCATCGTAGCTGCGATGGGCGAGCGCTTCGGCCAGCATCCGCACGTCATCGGCTGGCAGCTCGACAACGAGTACAACCGCGTCTGCTACTGCGAAGAGTGTCGCAGCCAGTTTCAGACCTTCCTTCAGGCGCGCTACGGGAGCCTGGACGAGCTGAATGCGCGTTGGTCCACGGCGTACTGGAGCCAGACGTACTCCGACTGGAGGCAGATCCCCGCGCCGATTGGCGGTCACAACCCGGGGCTGATGCTCGACTGGAAGCGTTTCATCACGGAGAGCTATCGCCAGTACCAGCAGGTGCAGATCGATGCGCTGCGCCCGCAACTGCGCGAGGGCGTCTGGATCACTCATAACTTCATGGGCTGGTTCGATGGCTTCGACCACTATGCGCTCAACGAAGACCTGGACATGGCCTCGTGGGACTACTATATCGGCACGGGCCACCACGACCACCTTGAAAAGGGCGCCATCCACGATCTTACGCGTGGCTTCAAGCTGGCATCCGGCAAGCCCAAGAATTTCTGGGTTATGGAGACCCAGCCCGGCTCGGTGAACTGGCGGCCGGTCAACAACGTTCTCAACCAGGGCGAAGCGCGGGTCATGGCGTGGCAGGCCATCGGCCACGGCGCGGACGGCGTGCTCTACTGGCAGTGGCGGTCCGCGCTGAATGGGCAGGAGCAGTATCACGGCAGCCTGGTCGATCAATCGGGTCAGCCTCGGCCGTTCTACGACGAAGTTAAGCTGCTGGGTGCGGATGTGCTGGCGGTGGGCGAGCTGCTGGCCGAGACGCGGCCCGAGGCGCGCATCGCCTTCCTCAACGATTACCCGAGCCGCTGGTCGATTCAGTGGCAGAAGCACCACGCCGACTTCGACTGGGTCAAGCACCTTACGCATTACTATCGCCCGTTTGCGCGGGCGAATCTTGGCATCGACGTGGTCCATGCGGATACCCCGCTCGATAACTACCGGATCGTTGTCATGCCGGCCCTCATTATGCTGAACGAGCAGCGCAGCCGCCGCCTGACCGAATTCGTCCGCCGCGGGGGCAAGCTCATCATCACCGCCCGCAGCGCAATGAAGGACGAGGACAACAGCTTGCTGCCCATGCGGCAGCCCGGCACGCTGGCCGATCTTGCGGGTGTGGAGGTCGAGGAATACTATGCGCTCGACGAGCCGGTACCCATCAAGGGCAACTGGTTCGAGGGCCAGTCGCGCATCTGGGCGGAGCGGCTGAAGGTGCGCGACACGAACCACGTGGCAGTCATCGCCAAATACGGGCCGTCGAACGGATGGCTGGACGGTCAGCCGGCGATCACGGTGCGCGGGACCAG
>DAOUGK010000479.1:0-7158 GCA_034429055.1 Anaerolineae bacterium
CGACACGGCGAAACGACCCTGCGGCGGGGTCGCGTTCTGGCAGTTCAACGAGCCGTGGCGCGCGGTGAGCTGGTCGGTCGTGGATCGCGCGGGCCGTCCGAAGGCGGCCTACGAGGCGACTCGGCGGAGCTATCAACCGCTGCTTGTTGCAGCGCAGTTCCCGCGCCGGCCCTACACGGAGGGCGACCTCTTCGTGGCGACCCTCTGGCTGGTCAGCGACCTGCCCGCCGCGCAGCCTCCCTGCACCGCGGCGGCCTGGCTGGACGACCGTGAAGTGTGGACGCAAGATGCGGTGGACATCCCGCCAGCAGGCGCATACCGGCTCGGCTCCGTGCGCATTCCGCTGGCCGCGCCGCCGGAAACACTCATCCTCCGGCTGCTGCGTGACGGCGCGGTTATCGCGGAGAACCGGTATGACTTGCAAGTCCCGCTGCCGGGGCCGCAACCCCTGGCGAGCCGGCTGGTCCGCTGGTTGGCCGACCGCCTGCTGTCGGCATAAAAAGCAGAATCACCAAAAATGTTGACACAATACCGCTTCTAGACTATCCTTATCAGCGTGCGTGTTGTTGTCAATGGGTGGTTTCGTGACCGGTTGACGACGGGCAGCGGCCAGTACCTGGCAGCGTTGACCGAATCGTTGCCGCGCGCCGGGGCCGGGCACGAATTTGTGATTGTTCAGCGCGCCGGTCAACCCAGCGGCGACGGTCAAACCGGCCAGCGATTAGCCGCAGAGAACACCGAGCCAACAGAGATGGGCGCGTCTGCCGCGCAGGGTCATCCCTCTGCGTTCTCTGAGTGCTCTGTGGCAGACAAATGCGCCGCGGCATCAGGCGGGACGTCGGACGGGACCCGGTGGGTGACAGCCGCGACGCCCTTCGACCGCGCCGGCGAGAACCTGGCAAAGCTCTGGTTCGAGCAGGTCAGCTTCCCTGCTGCGTGCCGTCGCCTGCACGCTGACGTTGCGTTTGTGCCTTATTGGGCCGCGCCGTGGTGGTCGCCCTGCCCGGTTGTTGTGACGGTCCATGATCTCATTCCGCTGCTGCTGCCCGCATATCGCGGAGGGCTGTTGCAGCGGGCCTATACCTGGTTGGTGAGCCGGACCGCGCGGCGCGCGGCCGCAGTGCTGGCCGATTCCGAGGCCGGCCGCCAGGATGTGGTGCGTCACCTCCATATTGCGCCGGAGCGTGTCCACGCCGTCCACCTGGCTACCGACCCGCGTTTCCGCCGCGTCACGGACGAGGCAACCCTGCATCGGGTGCGCAGGCGATACGCCCTGCCCGATGAACCATTCCTGCTCTACCTGGGCGGGTTCGATGTGCGCAAGAACCTGGCCCGCACGCTGGAAGCGTATGCGCAACTCGTGCAGCGGCTCGTTGCGGAGGCCAGGACGGTCCCGCGCCTGGTAATTGCCGGCAGCCTGCCCGCGGCGGACAGCGCGTTTGCGCCAGACCCGCGGCCCATCATCGCCCGTCTCGCGCTGGCCGATTATGTACACCTGACGGGTTGGGTGGACGAGGCCGACAAACCCGCGCTATACACGCTGGCCGCCGGCACGCTCTTCGTCAGCGAGTACGAGGGTTTCGGCCTGCCCGTCCTGGAAGCGATGGCGAGCGATGGTTGATTACTCGTTACTCATTACTCGTTACTGATTGTGAATGAGTAATGAGTAACGAGTAAAGAGTAATTCGTCCCGTGGAGTCCCAGTGCCTGAAGTCAACAAACTTGCGCGCGGCGCTCACAACATCCTGACGCGGAGCTTTGGGCTGCGCCGGGATCAGAACCTGCTCATCTTCGCGGATGCAGGTTCGCTCGAGGTCATCGAAGCCATCGCGCGCACGGCGCACGAGCTCGGCATCCATGTGACGTCATTCTTCGTGCCGCGCGTCCTGCAGACGGCGATGACAACGTCCGAAAACCTGCCGCTGCCGGCGGAGGCCGCGGTGCGCGAGGCCGATGCCATCCTGAGCTGCCTTTCCGATCACCCGGAGCTGCGCAATTACCGCGTGCGCGTGCTCCAGACCGGTTGGAGCCGCCGCGCAAAGCTCGGCCACGCACCCGGCATGACGCCGGACATCCTGCGCATGGCTGACACGGATTACACTGCACTGTGCGAGCAGGCGCAGATCATCGCACTGACCCTGCTCCTGGGCAAGCGGATCGAGATCGTGACCACCGATAGCCAGCGCCGCGAGTACCGGCTGACCGCGGAAATCGGCGGCTGGGAACATCCGCCGGGCATCAGCGACGGCGTCATCCGCGACGGCGCGTGGGGCAATCTGCCGCCGGGCGAGGTCTACGTGGTCCCGCGCGCAGGCAACGGCCAGATCGTCGTCAACGGCTCGCTGCCGGGCAAGGTGCTCAGGCCGGGCGAGGAACTGGTCCTGACCTTCCAGGATGGCCGGCTGACAGGCATCGCGCCGGAAGACTGCCTTGCGGCGCGCCATCTGCACGAGACGCAGATCGCCTTTGCAGAGCGGCGCCATGATCCGAACTGGACCAACCTGGCGGAGATCGGCTTCGGGCTGAACCCAACCGTGCCGGAGCTGTGCGGCGTCAGCACCGTCGACGAGAAGAAGGCGCACACCCTGCACATTGCGCTCGGCCACAGCCTGAGCCTCGGCGGCAATGTGGATTCGGTCATCCACTGCGATATGACCATCAGAAAGCCGACCGTCTACGTGAGCGGCCGGCTGATTATGAAGAAGGGCGACTGGCGCATCAACGAGGCCGACTGGCGGCTGGACCACCGCAACGTCACCGTGCCCGCCGGCTGGTGGGATGGGGTCATGCATATCGGTCGCAGCGGCGTCCGCACCGAACGCGAGAATGGCCGGCTGGTATGCGTGTGGAACGCAGGCCAGGGTCGCTGGGACAGTGCACCGGTAGGACTCGAAGGGACCGCACGGCTGGCCGCGCGCGTGTACGACCTGCTGCCCGAGACGGGCAATCCGGTCGAGCGCGATCGCCTGACCCTGGAAGCCTCGCAGGCAGGCGTGCCCGCGGTCGCAGTGGCCGGCCTGCTTTGGGTGATGC
Organism: Anaerolineae bacterium; assembly: GCA_034429055.1. GTDB lineage: Bacteria > Chloroflexota > Anaerolineae > CG2-30-64-16 > CG2-30-64-16 > MWBF01. The sequence continues at coordinate 3,034 of DAOUGK010000479.1, forward strand.
ACCGGTTTGACCTGGTGCGGTTGACGACGACGTGAGGGTGAGATATCAGGGGGGATCACCATGATCGCTGCCAAGACCCCGTGGCGCCAGCAGATGCCCGACTTCCTGCAGTTCGTGGACGGCACGCTGAACCACCGGGTGAAGCTGTTCAAGGAGACGCTCGGCTACAATCTCTACTTCATCGACTTCTCCGAGTGGAAGCTGCGCTTTTCTGACCGGACGCCGGTTATCTGGGTAACCGAAAGCGATCTGGCGGCGATGGAGCCGCGCGAGCTGGCGCAGAGCCTTGTGGAAGTGGTGCGCTCGCAATCGCTGGTCGAGCGCAACCCGATCATCATGCTGCAAGGCCCCGGCGCAGAGCTGGCCGCGCAACTCAAACCCTTCTTCATGCCCATCCTGCTGCTCGATCAGGTTGACCAGCAGGCGGTCCGCGAGTCGCGCCGGCCGTCGGGCGAGCTGCTGGACCGCTTGGCCGCGCAGCTCGATCTCTCGCTCCTGACGCCGTACGAGACGAGCAAGCCCGTAACGGGGTCGCGGTTCTTCGGACGTGAGTTCGAGGTTCGCCGCATCCTGCAAACCGGTGACACGAACTTCGCAATCATGGGCATCCGCCGCATCGGCAAGACCTCGTTGATGCGTGAAATCGAGCGGCAGCTCAAGGAGCAGGCGCAGGAGGCCGGCGATGAGAATGCGCTGGAGCGCATCCTGTTCCTGGATTGCAGCGCGCTCAACTCGCCCGCACATCTCGTCCAGGAGGTCGTCCGAAAGCTGCGGCCCCAGGAGCTTACCCGGCTGGCGAGCAAGCAGTATCCCATCTTCATCCCGGACTTCCTGGAACGCATGTCGCAACGCTACGGCGGGCCCATCTTCCTGTTCCTGGACGAGTTCGACCGGGTGCTGACGTGGCACTACGAAGATGACACCCTGCTGAACGCCTTGCGCGCCTCCAGCAACCAGGGTCACTCACGCTATATCGTCGGCGGCTTCCGCGAGGTCATGCGCGCGTTCAGCGATCTGGAGTCGCCGCTCTACAACTTCGCGCGGCCCATCCGCCTGAAGGAGTTCAGCCGCGAGCAGGCTGCCGCACTCATCCTCGGGCCGCTGGAGAAGCTACGCGTCCAGTTCACGCGGCGCAACGATGTGGTCAATCGCATCTTCGACGAGACGGCCGGACAGCCCAACCTGATCCAGTTCTACTGCAGCATCCTGGTCGAGCGCCTCGACCGGGAGGGCAGCCGCACGGTTTCGCCGGAGAGCCTGTTCGACGTCTACGGCAACGAGGACTTCCGCGCCTTCGTCCTCAGCACCTTCATGGACAACACGACGCACCTGGAGAAGGCCATCGTCTTTGCGGTGATGGCGGAGCTGGGCGCGGAGAACCCGTTCGGCGTCAAGACCATGGACGCCGCGCTGGAGCATCGCGGGGTAGAGATTCCGCTGTCCGACCTGGACCTGGCCTGCCGCAACCTGGAGCTGGCGGGCACGTTCACCTCGCGCGGGCCGCTGTACCGTTTCGCAACACCCGTCTTCCCGCGCATGTTGAGCGAGAACTACGATGTGGATTATCTGTTCCGCAAGGTGCTCCAGGAGGGGATTTGAGCCATGAGCGCCTCGCCTGACTGGCGCATCGTCCCCTACGAGGAGCCCTCGCCCTTCAAAAGGCTGCGGGTGCGCGATGAGGCGCGCATCAGCGCGGTCGCGCGCCATCTCCAGAACGATGAGTGCGTCTCGCTGCTTGGCCCGCCGCTCAGCGAGAAGAGCAACATGCTGCGCGACATCGCCGCCGTACTGGAAGGCACGGGCCGCTTCTCGCCGCTGTACATTGACCTGTGGCGCACGCGGTCGGACGATGAAGCCGTGTTCTTCACCAGCCTCGCCGGGCTGGTCGGCGCGGAGCTGGCGCAGCGCGGGCTCGGCCCGGCAACGCCGCCCGTGCCGGAGACCGTGCCCGACCCGCGCGCTTTCCAGCATTACGTCACCGAGGTTGCCAACCAAGGCAGCCGCAGCATTGCGCTGCTGATCGACCACCTACAGGCGCTCCCGCACGATCTCGTCCACAGCCTGCTCCTGGCGCTGCGCTCCGCCTATATGGAACGCGAGGCCGATGCCCCGCGCAGCCTGGTGGCCGTGGTCACGGGCGGCATGAACCTTGTCGGCCTGTCCACCGGCCCCACCTCGCCCTTCAACATCGCGAAGCCGGTCGTGACCGCGCCGCTGACGGTCGAGCAGAGTCGCGCGCTGGCTGAGGCCACGGCGCAGGCCTACGATTGCAGCATCTCGGAGCAAGCGCTGGCGCGCATCGTCGAGTGGGCCGGCGGCGACCGGTACCTGGTGCCCCGGCTGGCTGCGCTGGGGGTGGAACTGGTGGAGGCTCACCGCCTGCGCCGGGTCACATCCGCGGTGATCACGCGCGCCGCGGACCGGATGTGTCTCACGACCGAGGAACTGCCGCCGATGCGCGCCGCCATCCGCATGATCGAGGAGGACCCCGACACGATGCTCGACGTCCTCCACCTGCTGGATCACGGCACGCTCGCCCGCTCGCGCTCGCGGCAGATGCCCACGCGCACCGGCACGGATCGCCTGCAACTGTCGGGCGCGGTCGTGCTGGCCGAGGGCGCGTTCCGCTTCACAAACCGGGCCTACCGCCGGGGCCTGGCGCGCCACTTCACCACCGAGCGCGTCGGCCATGTCCTGCGCATTTCGGGGCGCTGGGCCGAAGCCATCGAGTATCTGGCCCCGCGGCTCAGACAAGGCGACGAACAGGTTGCAGGTTCAAGGTTGCAGGTTGAAGAATCTACCGTTGATAACCTGCACCCGGCAACTCTGGAACCTTCAAACCTCGGCGCATCGCCGGCGCGGCCGCAACTTCTCGAAGCGATCGTGCAATCCATCTATGCGACCGATGCGCCGGAGCGGGCCTATGAGCTGCTCGCGGACGGATTGCGGCTCGGGTTCGGCCTGTCGAACGCCGCGGTCTATTGCGCGGTGCCCGCGCGCGGGCTGCTGCAGCGGGTGTTCCCGCCGGTGACGGCCTCGCGCAACGGGGCCACTGCGCCGGAAGTCGTAGACCTGCACGACCCGGCCTGTGTGGAGGCCCAGACGTACCGCCTGGGCAACTACGCGCTGCGCGGCACGGCTGATGAGGCGCGGCTGATCGCATCGCTGAACGCGGGCGGGCGCTCCATTGGCGTGGTCACGGTTGACCGCTATATTCAGCACCGCGACCCGCACCTGCTGCCGGAGGAACTGCCCGACTTGCTGCGCTATCTCCAGCACGCGGCCGGCGCGATGGACAACGCCATCATCCGCGCGGCCTACCGCACCATCGGTCAGGCCGTGCTCAACGCCAAGGCGATGCAGCCCACGGTCGAGCGCGTGCTCGAAACGCTGGCCGATGCGCTCGGCTGTGATTATGCGGTGCTCTACCTGGTCGATGACAGCCGGCGCTGGCTGCAGATGGCCGCGGGCGTGGGTCGCGCGATTACGGAGGAGTGGCAGTCCCTCGCCCGCTTCCCGCTGGCAGGCCGTCATCCGGCCGTCAGCGCATTGCAGGATCGCCGGATGCTGACGGTGCGCGCGAGCGACGAGAGCCAGGACCGGACGATCATCGACCGGCTGGGGCTGCACAAATTCGTGCGCACCTACCTCCCGCTGCACGCCGCAGGCGAAGAACTGGGCACGCTGGAGCTCGGCTACGCCAGCGGCCGCGCCCGCTTTGGCGAGGACCACAAGCGCACGCTGGCCGCCTTCATGGATCAGGCCGCCATCGCGGTCCACAACATGCTGCTGCTGCGCCGGACGGATGAGGCGCTCGCGCGCAAGACCGCCGAAATCAGCGTCGGGCGGGAGATTCAGCTCAGCCTGCTGCCCAAGTCGACCCCCTCCGTGCCCGGCTGGGATTTCGCCGCCGCCTATCAGGCCGCGCGCACGGTCGGCGGCGACTTCTATGACTTCTACCAATCCAACGCACCGCCCGCTCGGCTGGGTATCGTCATCGCGGATGTGGCGGACAAGGGTGTGCCGGCCGCGCTGTTCATGGCGGTGAGCCGCACGGTCATCCGCAGCGTGGCCTTCACGGGTCGCGGCCCTGCGGCCGCGCTGACGCGCGCCAACCAGCTTCTC
>DAOUGK010000480.1:0-1987 GCA_034429055.1 Anaerolineae bacterium
AAAGGATGGGAGATGGATCAGTTACATATGCTTTGGCCGATGGGCCGGGCGGCGCCGGACGCCGCGCTGCCCGGTGAGTATCTGCTGCGCATCTTCAGGCCGTCTGATGCGGACGCGTACCTGGCGCTGATGCACAGCGCGGAGTTCACGCAGTGGGATGCCGCGCATCTCACCGCGGAACTTGAGTTTGTGCTGCCCGACGGCCTGTTCGTGGTCGAGCACGTGCCTACGGCCGCGCTTGTGGCAACCGCGATGGCTGAGCACCATGCGTCGCCGCTGCACCCGTTCGGCGGAGAACTGGGGTGGGTGGCGGGCGATGCCCGGCACGCGCACCGCGGGCTGGGCCGGGCCGTCTGCGCGGCCGTCGTCCGCCGCCTGCTGGCCGCGGGCTATCACCGCATCTACCTGAAGACGGACGACTTCCGCCTGCCGGCCATTACCGTCTATCTGCGCATGGGATTCGTGCCGTTCCTCTACCAGGCGGACATGCCCGCGCGCTGGCAGGCCGTCTGCGCGCAGCTCGGCTGGCCGTACACGCCGGAGATCTGGCCGGGCCCGGAGCAATCCCGATGAGCAGCACCAACGTCATTCACGTCGGCGTCGTGGGCGCGGCGCGCGGGCTCCCGCTGCGCACTGCATGGGAGGCAACGGGACGCCTGCGGATTCACGCACTGTGCGACACGAACGCAGACCGTCTCGCTGCCGCGGCCGCGCAGCTCGGGCAGGTCGGGCTGTACACCGATTACGAGGAGATGCTGGCGCGGGGCGGCCTGGACGCGGTGTTGCTCGCGACACCCATGCCGCTGCACGTGCCGCAGGCCGTGGCTGCGCTCGACGCGGGGCTGCACGTGCTGTCCGAAGTGCCCGCAGGGGTGTCTGTCGAAGAGTGCCGGGCGCTGGTCGCGGCGTGTCGCGCCAGCCGGGCCGGCTACTGGATGGCCGAGAACTACATCTACGGTCGCCCGGTGCAGATTGTCAAGGCACTGGTGGAGCGCGGACTGTTCGGCGTGCCGTACTACGCGGAGGGCGAGTACATCCACGAACTGAAGGAGCTGAACGAACTCACACCGTGGCGGCGCCGGTGGCAGACGGGCATCAACGGGGTGACATATGGGACACACAGCCTGGGCCCGATTCTGGCCTGGTTGGCAGGCGACCGGGTGGAAGCCGTGTGCTGCGCGGGGTCGGGCCATCACTACCGCGACCCCCGCGGGGATGCGTACGAGAACGAGGATTCGTGCGTGATGCTATGCAAGCTGCGCAGCGGCGGGCTGGCGAAGGTGCGCGTCGACATGCTGTCGGAGCGGCCGCACGCGATGACCAATTACCAGCTCCAGGGGTCGGAGGGCTGCTTTGAGTCGGCGCGGGCCGCAGGTGAGCGTGATCGGGTGTGGCTGCGGTCGCACAGCTTGCACAAGGATGAATGGCAGACGCTCGATGACCTGGCCGGTGAGTTCCTGCCGGAGGACTGGCGTCGCTACGAAGCGACTGCTGCACGCGCGGGCCACGGCGGCGGCGACTTCTTCGTGGCATTGGACTTCGCCCGCGCGCTGGACGGCCAGGCTTCGCAGCTCCCTGGCATTCATGAGGCGCTCGACATGACCCTGCCCGGTCTGGTCAGCCAGCAGTCCATCGCGGAGGGAGGCCGCTGGCTGCCCGTGCCGGACTCGCGCGCGTGGTGAACGGGAGAACAGGTGACAAGGTGACTTGGTGACAAGGTGAGAGTAGGATGCTTAGTTGCGGCCTGTTCCCTCTTTGCACCGGAGCAGATCATGTCCTTTATCGAAATGCTACACCCGTCCGCATCACCTTGTCACCAAGTCACCTTGTCAGGATCTCATCCGTCGAACTCGTACACCGGCAGGCCGGGCACATCAACGCGCAGGCGGAAGAGGTCGCCCGCAAGGGGCTGCTCGCGGCGTCGCGCATCGTCCAGCGGGACCCAGGCGGAGGTGATGTACAGGTCGGTCAGGTCAGGGCCGCCGAA
>DAOUGK010000481.1:0-14219 GCA_034429055.1 Anaerolineae bacterium
CTGGTGCCCATCAACTCGGGGCGGGAAGGCCGTTTCCGCCATGACCCGGCCGCGCCGATTCGTCCCCTGCCAGATCTGGCGCCGGCGCTTCGACTGTCGGGCCTGTCGGCGGACACAAACCTGAGCCACTTCACCATTGCTTCGCTCGTGCGCGGGCAGAACCGAGTGATCGACGCCATCCGCCAGGCGCGGCGCGAGGTGAGGCTGGCACAGATGGCCTGAGCACAGCAAGCGCAGGCGGCAGGAGAGGAGGTGAGCCCCCGAATCCGGGCCCAACCGCAAATGAGTCAGCCAGCACGGCCCATGCGGGCCACCCACGTTCAATCTGGAGGAGACAAACCATGAGAAGCGCTAGATTCTTCAATCTGCTGATCGTCTTCGTCATGCTGGCAGGCATGCTTGCTGCCTGCGCCGCCCCCACTGCAGCCCCGGCGCCTGCTCAGGAAGCAGCGCCCGCGGAAGAGGCCGCACCAGCGCAGGAAGCGACACCAACCGAGGCAGCCGCTGAACCTGCTGCAGCGGCACCGGCGGCCGATGCCGGAGAGCGCCGCATCCGCACACTCTATCTCGTCACCCAGGACCAGGGTTCCGATCCCAAGGAATACGAGATTGCCCGCTTCACTGCCGAATCCCTCAAGGCCTTGGGGCTCGATGTCGAGCTGAACGCCATGCCGTGGGAACAGGTTTCGGACCTTGTGTGGTACCAACGCGACAAATGGGACTTCACCGTCTGGCAGATGGTCGGCCGGCCCGAACGATCGGACCCTGACGAACTGGTCTACAACCTGTACCATTCATCGACCGCCGAGACGGGCTACAACTTCGTGGGCTATCTGAACCCCGAGTATGACAAGCTCGTCGAAGCTCAACGCTCCGAAATCGATCCGGCCAAGCGCGTCGAGTTGGTCAAGCAGGCGCAGCAGATGCTGGCAATGGAACGGCCCTACGATTTCTATGTCCACCAGTACATGGACTACGTGTTCAACAAAGAGGTCTGGGATCCGGCCACGATCGTGGAACAGGCCGGCATCGGCGCGAAGAACTTCTGGACCATGATCGGCGCAACGCCGATCGGAGAGCAGAAGGACATGGTGCTGGTGAGCGGTCCCATTGTGACGGCCATCAACCCGCTCTACATTAGCGGCGGCACCGACTCGTGGGTCTACGAGCTGGTCTGGGACCGCCTCATGCGCATCGGGCCGGACGGCCTGGCGCAGCCCTGGGCTGCCGAGAAGGTCGAATGGGTGGACGGCCAGACGGTGGATGTCACGCTGCGCCAGGGCATGAAGTGGCATGACGGCCAGCCGGTGACGGTTGATGACGTCGTCTTCTCCTTCCAGGCCCCGATGGGCGAAGAAGCGCCCATGTACAAGCCCTTCGTCTCGCGCATCGCCGGCATCGAGGCCACGGATGAGAACACCGTGCGCTTCACACTGAGCGAGCCGTATGTGCCCTTCGAGACGGCCTCGCTGGCTAAGATCAACCTGATCCCCAAGCACATCTGGGAACCGGTTATCAAGGACCTCGAGACCAAGCCCGAAAACGCCGAGAAGTTCCAGGAGGAAGTGCCCATCGGTTCCGGCCCATTCAAATTCGTGGCCTGGAAGTCATCAGAAGAGATCGTGCTGGAGGCCAATCCCGAGCACTTCTCCCCACCCAAGATGAACCGCTGGGTGCTGCGCTTCGTGGCCAACCCCGAGGCGGTACTGGGCATGATGCACTCCGGCGAGCTTAACTTCATCAGCTTCTTTGGCGGCGATCCCGAGCTGCTGGCCCAGGAAGTCGCCAACGATCCGAAGCTACAGATGGTGTCCACGATCGAGTTGGGCTCGCGCTTCCTGGCGTACAACCTGCGACGTGCGCCGTTCGACGATGTGTACCTCCGGCAGGCGTTGGCGCTGGTCATCGATAAGGAAGAGTTGATCAACGGCATCCTCAAGGGCCGGGGCGTGCTGTCCAAGAGCATCATCTCCCCCAGCCTGGCAGCCTGGTACGATGACACCGTGGAAGCCTGGTCACCGGACATCGAAAAGGCCAAGGCCCTGCTGGCAGAGCACGGCTACGAGTGGGACGCAGATGGACGCCTGCTGTACCCGGCGGGCAAGACCGAAACGCTGGGCAGCGAATAGCAGCCCTGACGAACGTGAGATGGTTGGGGTCCGCTTCGGCTGAGGCGGGCCCCAATCGACTACCCGGTTTGCGCTCCGGGGAGGGCACTCGCATGAGACACTGGCGTACAGTCCGCGTGATTGCAGCCCGACTGGGCGAACGCCTGCTGGTGCTGCTGGTCATCGCGACCATCCTATTCTTCATGTTCCGGCTGATGCCGGGCAACCCGCTGGTTGCCTACATCAGTCCGACCTTCACCGAAGAGCAACAACAGCTGTTGATGGAGCAGTTTGGTCTCGATAAGCCACTCGGTACGCAGTACTTCATCTACATGGGCAACTTGCTGCAGGGCGAGCTGGGCGACTCCTTCTTTTACAAGAAGCCGGTGGCCGAGGTGATGCTCGAACTCCTGCCCAACACCCTCATGCTTTCGACCATCCCGCTCGTACTGGCATACGTGATCGGAGTCGTCGGCGGCGGATTGATGGCCTGGCGGCGGGGCAGCCGATTCGAGACCGCCGGCATCCTCTACACGCTCATCAGTCGGTCTGCACCAGAATTCTGGGTTGGGATGATCTTACTAACCCTTTTCGCCTTCAACCTCAAATGGCTGCCGGCCTCCGGTGCTACCAGTCCGGGCGTCATCTACGCGAGCTTCTGGGACCAACTGACCAGCCTCGACTTCTGGCGCCACCTGATCCTGCCCGGTCTCACCCTGATGTTTTACCTGCAGGGCCTGCCCATGTTGCTCATGCGCAGCAACATGCTGGATGTCATGCAGGAAGATTTCGTTACGCTGGCGCGCATGAAAGGGATCAGTGAGTGGAAGATCATGTTGCGACACGCCGCGCGCAACGCACTCTTGCCCGTCGTAACGGCCATGGCGATGGGTATCGGCTTCACGATGGGCGGCGACGTGGTCGTCGAAACCATATTCAGTTGGCCCGGCCTGGGCCGGATGCTGGTGCGCGCGGTCTCCGCGCGCGACTATCCGGTGGCGCAGGGCGCGTTTCTCACTCTGGCCGCGGTCATGGTATTCCTCAACCTGCTGGCGGACCTCCTGTACTACTGGCTTGACCCGCGCGTGGGCAGGTCAAAGGAGATGTCGGTATGACGGCAGATACCGTTTCGCTGAACAGCGATGCTGCCGATGAGGTATTCCAGGACGAAGGCACGACCCTGGAGAAAGCGCCGACCTCTTGGGCGGCACTCGGCCGTGCCCTGCGCAGCGACCGTTTTGCCCTGGCCGGTCTCGTCATCTATGCGTTCTTCCTGCTCATCGCTCTCATCGCGCCCCTGGTTGCCCCCTTCGATCCCCAGGAGGTCGTCAAGGAGGGCACCAAGTGGCTGAGCAACCAGCCGCCGTCGGCGCGCTTCCTGCTGGGCACGACCAACATGGGCCGCGATATCTTCTCGCAACTGGTGTTCGGCACGCGACCGGCGCTCTTGGTAGGGTTCTCGGCCGCGCTGATGGTGGCCGCCATCGGCACCATCGTCGGGCTGATTGCCGGTTACTTCGGCGGCGTGACGGACAGCCTGCTGATGCGCCTGGCTGACGTCGCCTTCAGCATCCCGTTCCTGCCCTTCGTCATCGTGCTGGCAGCTTTCCTGAAGCCGAGCCTGTGGAACATCGTGCTGGCGATGGCGCTGCTCTTCTGGTGCAACACGGCTCGCGTCATCCGCTCGCAGGTGATGGTAGTCAAGGAGCGCGACTTCGTTGAGGCAGCTCGGGTCGCAGGCGCCAGCCCGTGGCGCATCCTATTTGTCTATGTGGCGCCGAATGTGCTCCCGCTCTCGTTTCTCTACGGCTCACTGGCGATGGGCTGGGCCATCCTGACCGAAGCGAGCGTCAGCTTCCTGGGCTTCAGCGACCCCGACATTTTGAGCTGGGGTTACATGCTGCAGGACGCTTACCAGGCGCAAGCCATGTCGCGCGGGGCGTGGGCCTGGATCATTCCGCCCGGCATATGCATCATGCTCATGGTAATGGCCGGATTCTTCATTGGTCGGGGCACAGAAGAGATGCTCTTCCCGCGACTGAGGGAGGAGTAGTATGGAGAACTTGCTAGAACTGCGCGGACTCACAGCTTCGTACCAGACGCCCCACGGACCCGGCACAGCCGTAGACGGAGCCAGCTTCATCGTCAGACCGGGCCGCAGCCTGGGTCTCATCGGTGAAAGCGGCTGCGGAAAGACCAGCGTGGGCCGCGCAATCATGCGCGTGATGCCGCGGAACATGCGCATCGATAGCGGGCAAATCCTTTTCGAGGGGCAAGACCTGGTCAGCTTGCCCGAACCAGTGATGCGCGAGCTGCGCTGGCGGCGCATTGCCATGATTCCGCAGTCCTCCATGCACTCGCTGGACCCGGTGTACCGCCTGGAAGACCAGTTCCTCGAGGTGTTGTGCGAACGGGGCGGCCTGAGCAAAGCCGCAGCGCGGATCAGAGCCCGCGAGTTGTTCGGGTTGGTCGGGCTGGACGCCGGACGCCTGCGTCACTACCCGCACGAGTTCAGCGGCGGAATGAAACAGCGCGCCGTCATTGCGATGGCCCTGGCCCTGCAACCGAAACTCGTCATCGCAGATGAACCGGTGACAGCCCTCGATGTGATCGTGCAGGAGCAGGTGCTGGAGGTTATCCGTGAGCTCCAGGGCCGGCTCGGGATCTCGGTCATCATGATCACTCACGACATGTCGGTGGTGGCACAGACATGCCACGATGTTGTGGTGATGTATGCGGGCAACGTGGTCGAGAGCGGGCCGGTCAGCATCATCTTCCGGCGCCCAGCGCATCCCTACACAATGGGGCTGGCGCGGGCATTCCCGAACCTCCTGCAGCCGCGCCCCCTGGTCGCGATCGAGGGACATCCGCCGGGCATCCTGCACGCCCCACCGGGGTGCAAGTTTGTCCCACGTTGTCCCTTCGCGCTGGACATCTGCCGCGCCGAAGCGCCGCACTATCTCCCATTGGAGCCCGGGCATCTGGTCGCGTGTCATCGAATGCAGGATGCGCAGATCATGCGAGCCCAGGCTGAGGAGGCCGAGACATGGCAGAACATGAGCGTCTAGCCTCGCACGGGGCGGCGGTCGTCGAATTGCATCAGGTTCACAAGCACTACCCTCTGCGCCGGGGGGTGTTGGGCGCATTCGGCGGAGCGTCCGAACTGGCAGTCCGTGCCGTGGACGGTGTCTCGCTCCATGTGAATCGGGGCGAGGCGCTGGGGTTGGCCGGGGAGAGTGGATGCGGCAAGACAACTACCGGCAAGCTACTGCTGCGGCTCACGCGACCAACCAGCGGTGAGGTGCTGTTCCAGGGGCAGAACGTGAACCGATTCGACACGACGGCGCTGAAGGCATTCCGGCGACAGGCACAATTGATGTTCCAGAATCCCTACGAGGCGCTCAACCCGCGCTTCACTATCGAGCGTGCCGTACTGGAACCGCTCATCATCCACGGCCTGGGCGCGGGCGAGCAGGCACAGGCGCTGGTCATTAAGGCGCTCGAAGCGGTCAATCTCCGGCCCGCGCGCACGTTCTTGCGCAAGTATCCGCACCAGATGAGCGGCGGCCAGCTTCAGCGCGTGGTGCTGGCGCGGGCGCTGGTGCTGGATCCGGTCTTCCTGGTGGCCGACGAACCAGTGTCGATGCTCGACGTATCGGTGCGGGCCAGCGTATTGAACCTGATGAAGCGACTGGCAAGGGATCTATCCCTGGCGGTGGTCTACATCTCGCACGACCTATCCCTGATTCAGTACATGTGCCAGCGCACTGCCATCATGTACCTGGGCCGGGTAGTGGAGACCGGGCCGACACAGGCAGTCATCAGCAGCCCATTGCATCCCTACACGCAAGCCCTGATTGCGGCAGTGCCCGTGCCGGATCCTGACGTGCGGCGCCAGGAGCCCCGCATACGCGATGTCGTCCCTTCAGCAGCCCATATCCCGTCCGGCTGCCGCTTCCACCCGCGCTGCCCCCGCGCCATGCCACAGTGTGCGCAGGAAGTGCCTCCCGCCGTCGAGCAAGCCCCGGGGCATGTCACCGAGTGCTGGCTCTACATCTGAAAGGTCATACGGCATGGATTTCTTTGAGGTGATACAGGCGCGACGCAGCGTGCGCAAGTACCGGCCCGACCCGGTCGATACGAAGCTGGTCGACAAGGTGCTTCAGGCTGGCATCATGGCACCCAGCGCGGGCAACCGCCAGCCGTGGGAATTCATCGTCGTCGAGCGCGATGCAGCCCTCAAACAGGCCATCACGCAGACGACCTACCGGGGGAATTCATGGGCCGGCGGCGCACACCAGGACTGGCTGGCCCAGGCCCCGGTGTTAATCGTGGTCTGCGCAGATGTGCAGCGCAGCATGAGCCGCTATGGGTGGCAGCATTCTCAGAAGCTTATCGTCGAGGATATCGCGGCCGCTGTGGAAAACATGCTGCTGGCCGCCACGGCCCTGGGCCTGGCAAGCTGCTGGGTCGGCGGCTTCGACCCGGTGGCGCTCAGCACCGCGCTGGAACTGCCCGAACTGATAACCCCGCTGGCCGTGCTGCCGCTGGGCTACGCGGCGCAACCGGCCGTCGCTCCGGCCAGGCGCAGCCTGGATGACGTTGTGAGGGCGCGGCTATAACAAAGGTTGGTCGCGCACTGGCTGTGGTGTGCGCGACCAACCTTTCGGTCTCCCTGAGCGTCGCTACCTACTCGTACCGCAGCGCCTTGATAATCTCCATCTGCGCGGCCTGGCGGGCCGGGAAGAGGGCTGCCAGTACACCAAAGAGCAAGCCCGCCGCAATCGCGGCCAGGATGCTCGCCAGCGGGAAGGAATAGTCCATCTGGAAGACGCCGCTGGCCCCCAGGCCCGCGACCATCAGGTAACTCAGATACAGCCCGCCCAACAGCCCAAAGGCCGTGCCGATGGCTGCAAGCAGCAACGCTTCCACGACAATCATCCGGCGCACCTGGCCGCGCGCGGCGCCGATGGCCCGCAGCATGCCGATCTCGCGCGTGCGCTCGATCACGCCGATCGCCAGCGTGTTGAGGATGGCGATGAGCGACGGCACCGAGAGCAGGGCCAGCAGCACGTAGACCCCCGCGAACATCGCATCGAACTGCGTACCAAACTCGGCCAGATACTCGCGCGTCGACACGAAGCGGAACTGCGGATAGTCGTCCACGATGGTCTGCAGGCGTGACTCCACCTCCGCCACATCCGCACCTTGCGCCAGGTTGATCTGCACGAAGATATCCTCAACCTTGTTGAAGTCCTCGCGCATCGTCGCCTGCGAGATGTACGCCGTGTTGATCTTCATGTTCAGTACATCGCTGCCCACGGCCACGACCTGGTAATCGAGCTGCCCCTGGGGCGTCGACAGGGTCACGGTGTCGCCGGCCTTGACGCCGGACTGGACCGCCAGAATGCCGTTGAGGATGATCGCGCGGCCGGCGGACAGTGCGGCGTACGCCTGCTCCGGGTCGCCGTCGGTGAAATCCATCCCCGAGACCTCGCGGAACGTCGGCGGGTCGATCCCCAGCACGGAGAACTCGACCGTGCCGGTGCCCCGCGCGGCGCTGGTCGGGAACTCCGATTGCGCGTAGCGCAGCGTGCTCACCGTGCCGACCCCGGGCACCGAGCGAATTTTGTCGGCCAGGATCGTGGTCGCACCGACATTGCCCTCCCAGATGCTCACCGAAGGCGGGATGAGCATGTAGTCGCTGCCCATCGTCTTCCGGAACATGCTCATCAGGCTGCCGTTCAGGCTGAACATCAGGCCACCTGCGCCGACGACGATCGCCAGGCCGATCATGGTCGCGCTGGCCGTGATGGCCGAACGCGTGGGCTGGCGGGTAATGTTGCCCTGCGCCAGCTCGCCTGTCCCGTCCCGCGCGATGGCCAGCGCGACCAGTCCACTGAGGACCCGGGCCAGCGGCTTAACGAGGGCCGGTCCCACCAGGACCAGGCCAACCAGGATGAACAGCCCGCCCAGCGCGACCAGGGCAAAGACTCCCGACAGCAGACCGACCAATGCAAACACAATCATGAGAGCGCCCACGACCGTCGCAACCCGGCTGATCCGCTGCGACTTGTCGCCCGCCATGGGCCGCAGGACTTCCAGCGGCGTCACACGGCTGGCCGTCAGCGCGGGGATGAGGCCCGCCACGAGGGTCACGCCCACACCGAGCACCACCGAGGTGATCACGAGCGCGGGCTGGATGACAGGCAGGCCCATGCGGATACTGAGGAACTGCTGTGCGATGGTGCCTGCGCCCTGCATGATGACCGCACCCATGAGATACCCCAGCACGAGCCCCAGGGCCGTGCCGACCAGTCCCTGCACCAGGCCCTCGCTCATGATCAGACCGACAATGGTGCCGCGGCTGGCGCCGATCGCACGCAGCATACCGATGTCATGGCGGCGCTCTGCCACGATGGTGCGGAAGGTATTGAAGATGATGAACGCGCCCATGAACAGCGTGAGGAAGCCCAGCGCGTTGAACGCCGCCTGCGCCATCCCGATGGATGCAAAAAGCTCCGAGCCGCTCATCAACGCGTTGATGCTGTAGCCGTTGCCGAGCTGCGCCTGGACCTGGTCGATGATGGTCTGGCGCTGTGCTTCGTCAGTGGTTTCGAGGTTGGCCTCGATGACGTTGAGCTGGCCCTGCATGGCAAGCAGCTTCTGCGCCTGGTCCAGCGGAATCAGAACCTCCTCGCCGCCGGCCAGCGCCACACCGGGACGCAGCCCCACGATCTCGAGCCTGACCACACCCTCGGTGGTCGGCATGCGCAGGGTGTCGCCGATCTGCAGGCCCAGCTGGTCGGCCAGGCTCCGGCGGATGACTGCGCGGTTGCCGTCGCCGTCCTTGATGAAACGCCCTTCGGTCGTCGTATAGTCGTGCAGCAGGGGGCCGGCCTCCGGATCGATGCCCACCAGCGTCAGGCTGGGGACGGACGCGTCGGGGCCGTAGAAGTTGGGCGGCAGATTCACCGGCCGCGAAATGGAGCCGGCCAACGAACGCAGCCCGCTCACCGCGGCAACCTTGTCGAGGGTGCGCGCGGAGAAGGCCTCGCCGGTCTTGCTCGTGATCGTCACGTCCGCCTGACCTGAGAGTGCCAGGAGGTTCTGCTGGAAGCTCTCCATCATCGTCGGCAGGACCGTGCCCATGCCGAAGATGACCATGACGCCGATGACGATCGCCAGTGTCGTCAGAAAGGACCGCAGCTTGCGGCCCCACAGGTAACGGGCGGCCAGCGCGAATTGGAAGCCCATCGTTAGTTCCTTTCGAGACTGGGGCTCCACGCAGGGAGCCCCCTACAGGGACTGGGGCTCCACGCAGGGAGCCCCTTACAGGGCAAAACCCCTATCGGGATGCGATGCTGACTTTCGCCGTCATGTTCCAGCGCAGGCGCGGGTCTTGACGGTCGAGGGTCACACGGGCGGTATAGACGATGTCCCCCTGGCGGCTCTCGCCATAGGGCTCGATCGATACGACACGGCCGGTCAGCTCAAGATCGGGCAGCGCATCGAAGGTTACAGTGACCGGTGCATCCGCAGCGACCTCGGCCACGTTCAGCTCGGTCAGGTCGGTGGTTTCCACCTGCCAGGCCGATGAGTCCGCCAGGAGCAGGACGGGCGCGCCGGGCGCCGCGTAGGCCCCGGGGACGATATCGAGCCGCATCACCGTGCCCGCAAAGGGCGCCACGAGCGTCCCGCGCTTGAGCTGGGCCTCGACCACCGCGCGGCCCGCCACTGCGGCCTCCAGGTTGGCCTGCAACACGGCAGCCGCATCTGCCGAAGGCTCCAGCGCGGCCAGTTGGGCCTTGGCGCTCTCCACTGCGGCCAGCGCGGCCTGAATCTGCACGGCATCGGGCACGAGACGATCCAGCGCAGCCTGCGCGGCGTCCACCTGCGCAACAGCCGCCGCAAGTTCCTGCGCGGTCGGATGGCCGGCCGCGGCATCATAGGCAGCCAGGGCCGCATTGTAGTTGTTGGTGGCCTGCTGCAGGGTGACGCTCTGCGGGAGCATCCCCACGTCGGGGCTGTCCTTGACCCGGTCGTACGCGGCCTGCGCCTGGTCGAGCACGGCCTTCGCATTGGCGGCCTGCGCCTTGAGCTGCGCCAGCAGGCCGTCGTCCGGCCCGGCGCGCACCTGCGCGTAATTGGCCTGCGCGGCTGCCAGCGCCGCGCGCGCTGCGGCCAGGTCCGCCGCGGCCGGCCCTGCCGCCAGCTTATCGTAGGTCGCCTGCGCCGATGCCAGGGCCTGCTCCGCGGCCGCCCGCGCCTGCTCAGTCGGGCCGCGGCCCTGCTCAGCGAGCCGCGCCTGCGCGGCCTTCACACTGGCCTCGGCCTGCGCCAGCTGCGCCTCCAGCAGAGTTATGTCGAGTTGAGCCAGCACCTGCCCTGCCTCGACCTGCTCGCCTTCGGCCACGCGCACGTCAGTCACCACGCCGCCGCTGCTGAAACTGAGCGCAACATCGCGGAGCGGGACAATGCGTCCGCCCGCGACGATGCGGCCGCCCGCGGGCGCGCGGTTGGCCGAAGTCACGGGCGCGGCGGTCGGGGTCGGTTTCTCCTGCACGAGTTGCGTGCGGCATCCGGCCAGCACCAGGGCTAACAGCAGCACATATGGGACACGCAAACGAAGACCCGCCATGGCATCCCCCTGCGACTATGCGGCAACCGGCGCCGGCTCGACCGCGTCCGCCTGCCCGGCAGCCAGCGCGGTCTCATTCACGACCGTGCCGTCCTTGAGGAAGATGATGCGGTCCGCATGGGCCGCGATGCGGGGGTCATGCGTAACCATGAGCACGGCATGGCCCCACTCCTTCGCGACCTGGCGCAGCAGGCCCGCGATTTCATCCGCTGCGCGCGAATCCAGGTTGCCGGTCGGCTCATCGGCCAGCACCAACATCGGGTCGGTGAGCAGCGCCCGCGCGATGGCGACGCGCTGCTGCTGGCCCGCGGAGAGTTCGTCGGGCCGGTTGTGCAGCCGCTCGCCCAGGCCCACCCGCTGCAGCCACGCGGTCGCCTTCTGCTTGGCCTCCCCGCGGGTCTTGCCGTCCAGCAGGAGCGGCAGCGCGGCGTTGTCCACGGCGTCGAGGATCGGGATGAGGTTGAAGAACTGGAAGATGAAACCGATCTTGCGGCGGCGCATCTGGGCCAGCGCGTTGTCCGACAGGCTCGAGAGCGACTTCCCGTCGATCATCACGCTGCCCTCCGTCGGCCGGTCTAGCCCGCCGAGCAGGTGCAGCAGCGTCGACTTGCCGCAGCCGCTGGGCCCCATCACCGCAACCAGCTCGCCCGCGTCCACGGAAATGTTCACGTGGTCGAGGGCGACAACCGCCGTTGACCCCTGGCCGTAGGTCTTGGTCAAATTCACGGTCTGAACGAGTGGCATGCTTCCTCCTGGTACTACCGACTGCCATGGTGCTAGTCAGTAGCACGTTGCTACTGACTAGCACCGTACTACCGGTTATCATCCGGCGTCTTGCGCGGACGCCCGCGCGGCCGGGCCTCAGGCTCCGGCAAGGGCTGGCGTTGAATCTCATCGAGGCGGGCCTCGGCCATGTCCAGCCAGCGCAGGTCTGCCTCAAGATGCATCGCGGCCTTTTCAAGCTGCAGGACCCGTGCCAGCTCCAGTCGCGGATCAATGCGCGCCCGCTGCTCCGTCAGCGCGTGCAGCGCACGATACAGCGCGGTGCGCTGCGTGTTGAGCACGCGATATGGGTCGGCGGCCTGCGAGACCAGTGCAACCATTAGCTTCAGAAAGAACGCGTCGCGCTGATGCTCAGGCGGCGTGCCGCACGCAAACCACGCGTCCAACTCGGCCAGGCCCGCGTCGGTGATGGCATAGATGCGCTTCTCCGGGCCGGCGTCCTGCTCCACCGCCTGCTCCGCAACCAGCCCGCCGCTTTCGAGCCGCGCCAGAGTCGTGTATATCTGGGCCGGTTTGACATCCCAGTTCTCCTCGCCTGCTATCGCCTCGAACGCCGCGCGCAACTCATAGCCGTGGCGCGGGCGTTGGGCCAGCAGGCCCAGAATCGCATGACGGACAGTCAATCGGCACCTCGAAATGGGCTCGTCGCTGTGTTAGCGTGCGTTCTGTGAGAGCGAGGGTAATTATGCTACGAGTTACTAGATTTGTCAAGAGGGCGATAGAGGTCTATATTACCCCTTGATGCCGGTCATCGCAATGCCTTCGATGAACAGGCGTTGGGCGAGGAAGAAGACGAGAACCACCGGCAGCACCACCACCAGCGATGCCGCCATCAGATAACTCCACCGGACCTGGAAGCTGCCGCGGAAGAAGTTGAGGCCGAGGGTGAGGGTGTAACGGGACTGGTCCTGCAGGAAGATCAGGGGCTGGAGGAAGTCGTTCCAACTGGCCTGGAAGGTGAAGATGACCACCGTCGCCAGTGCAGGCGTGGAGATGGGCAGGATGACGTGGCGAAGAATCTGCAGGGTGTTGGCGCCATCGATGTGCGCGGCGTCTTCCAGCTCGGGCGGCAGGGTAAGGAAGAACTGGCGCAGCAGGAAGATATAGAACGCGTTGCCGAAGAAAGCAGGCACGATGAGCGGCAAGAAGGTATCGATCCAGCCGAGCCGGTTGAACAGCGCGAACAGCGGCACCATCGTCACCGGGTAGGGCAGCATCAGCGTGGAGAGCAGCAGCGCAAAGAAGAACCCTTTGCCGGGCGCGGAGAGCCGGGCGAAGCCGTAGGCCACGATGGTGCACGAGAGCAGGTGTCCGATGATCGCACCCACGCTGATAATCAACGTGTTGAGCGCATACCGGCCGAAGGGCAGGTAGGTCAGCGCCTCGGGGTAGTTCGCCCAGCGCGGCGGGTTGGGAATCCATACCGGCGGGGTGGCCAGCACCTGCCATTCCGGCTTGAGGGATGAAGAAAGCATCCAGAACAGGGGCAGCAGGAAGACCAGCGCGGCCAGGCACAACAACAGGTAGACCACGGCCCGGCGCGTGCGCTGCGCTGCGCGCGCTGAGCCGCGACGATTTGTGCCGGCCGGCCCATGCGTCATCGGTACACCACCACGCAGTCCAGGATCCGTAGCATAGGGCCTTGTGCCCGTTCTCCCGCGCACAAAGGCTCGATACGTCCACAAGGGACTATGCTACGACGCCCACAAGGGGCTATGCTACGTTCGTCAAAGACAGCGTGTTGGAGTGCTAGTCCCGCTTCCCCTCGTAGTATACCCAAAAGTTACCGCTCCTGAACAAGACCAGCGTCAGCACGAGGATGATGGCGAACAGCACCCAGGCCAGTGCGCTGGCATAACCCATGCGGAAGAACTGGAACGCCTGCCGGTAGATGAAGAGCACGTAGAACAGCGTCGCATCCAGCGGGCCGCCGTTGGTTGCCACGAACGCGGAGGTGAAGGTCTGGAACGTGCCGATGACGCTCAGGATCAGGGCGAACAGGATGGTCGGCGTGATCATCGGCAGCGTGACCCGCCAGAACTTGGCCGACGTGCCCGCGCCGTCCATCTCAGCCGCCTCGTACAGGGCCGGCGGCACGCCCTGCAGCCCCGCCAGGTACAGCACCATCGCGCGGCCCCAGCCCCAGAACGTCATCAGCAGCAGGGAGGGCAGCGCCCACTGCGGGTCAATCAGCCAGCGCGGCCCCACTATGCCGATCGCAGCCAGCAAGGTGTTGAGCAGGCCGCCCTGCGGGTTGAAGATCCACATCCAGAGTACGACGTAGGCGACGCCGGCCAGCACCGACGGCAGGTAGAAGATCGTGCGGAAGACGCCGACGCCCTGCACCTTCTGGTTGACCAGCAGCGCGAGACCCAGCCCGCCGATCAACTCCATCGGCACGTAGACCAGCGTATAGATGCTCGTAACCTTCAACGCCTGCAGAAAGAGGGGATCGCGCGCCATCCGGGCATAGTTTTCGAGGCCGATCCACTGCGGCGCGCCGAACAGGTCCCAGCGCGTGAAGCCCAGGTACAGCGCAATCGCCATCGGCACAAGGGTGAACGCCAGAAACCCGACCAGCCAGGGCGAGATGGTCAGGTAGAAGGCGATGGCGTTGCGACGACTGGAGCGCATAGGTGCCCGAAGCTGGATGCTGGATGCTGCGACTATGTGCTGTGGCTCGGTCA
>DAOUGK010000482.1:0-3914 GCA_034429055.1 Anaerolineae bacterium
CGACGACATCTACGCCAACGTGCAGCCGCTCTCCGGCTCACCGGCTAACAGCGCAGTCTATGCCGCGCTCGTGCCCGCCGGCGCGACTGTCATGGGCATGGACCTGTTGCACGGCGGCCATCTGACCCACGGCAGCCCGGCCAACCGCTCCGGCAAGCTCTACAGGATCGTCTCCTACGGCATCGATCCCGACACCGAGCGGCTCAACTACGACGAAATCGCGAAGCTGGCGCAGGCAGAACGGCCCAAGATGATTATTGCGGGCTACACCTCCTACCCGTGGATGCCCGACTGGGCACGCTTCCGGGAGATTGCCGATGCCGTGGGCGCCTACCTGCTGGCCGACATCTCGCACATCGCGGGCATGGTTGCAGCCGGCGTCGTGCCCAGCCCGATCGGCCACGCGCACGTCATCAGCTTCACCACGCACAAGACCCTGTACGGCCCGCGGGGCGCGTGTATCCTGACGACCGATAAGTCGCTGGCCGCCAAAATCGACAGCGCCGTCTTCCCCGGCGAGCAGGGCGGCCCCCACGTCAACGCGATGGCCGGCATGGCCGTCACCTTCCGGCTGGCCGCCACGCCGGAGTTCCGCCAGCTCCAGCAGCAGGTCGTGGATAACGCGGTCACGCTGGCTGCGGAGCTGCAGGCGCGCGGGCTGCGCATCCCCTACGGCGGGACGGACACCCACATGCTGCTGGTGGACTGCAAGAGCGTGCGCGCGGCGTCCGGCCTGAGCCCCGACAAGAAGAAGGGCACACCGCTGATGGGTGACGTCGCGGCACGCATCCTGGACCTGGCAGGCATCGTCTGCAACCGCAACACGATCCCCGGCGACAAAAGCGCGCGCATGCCCAGCGGCATCCGGCTCGGCACGCCCTGGGTCACGCAGCGCGGCTTCCGCGCAGGTGAGATTAGCCGCATGGCCGACCTCATCGCACGCGTGCTGCAAGGCTGCCAGCCGCACGCCACGATGGGCCGCAACGGGCCGGTCTACTCGGCGCGCATCGACTTCGACCTGCTGGAAGAAACGAAACGCGATGTGGTGGACCTCGCCTGCTGCGTCGACCTGGGGCCGGATTACAAACCGAGCGGCTATCCGCATCACTACTTTATGTACAAGCCGACGACCGATCCCGGCGGCGAATGGGATATTGTGGAGATCGAGGGGCCCCACGCGCGCGGCTTCTGCAATGTCGTGCTGACCAACGATGTGTACGCACTTGGCCCCGGTGCGAGCCAGCAGACGTGGATCCTGGAGCCGGACGGCCGGCCGATGAGTGCAGGCGTGCTGCGCCGGCCCGGCCCCGAGACGACGCGGCTGCAATTGATGGTGGCGAAGGCCAGCGAGTCACGTGTCGCGCACTGGCTGCGCGCGGTGTCTGACGGCTTCGTGCTGCTGGACAAGGACGACGAATACATCAAGGCGCCCGGCCCGGTGGTTATCCGGCGGCTGCCGCACGTCGAGGCCGATGAGTGGGCTACGCGACCGCCTGCGCTGGAGCAGTACACCGACGGCCAGACAGGCTGGGCCTATCACAAGCCCTACTGGGTCGGACACGCAGGCAGCCCGCAACCTGAGACCGCGGTCGAGAAGGCAGTAACCCTGCCGGCGTTTGACTGGCAGCCGCCGGCGAACCCGCCGCTCAAGCGCACGACGCTGTTCGAAACACACCGGCGGCTGCGGGCCAAGATGGTCCCGTTCGCCGGCTACGAGATGCCCGTGCAATACACTTCAGTCATGGACGAGCACCTGGCCGTGCGCAACCGGGCCGGGCTCTTCGACGTCAGCCACATGGGCCTGTTCGAATTCTATGGCGAGAACGTCCACCTGTTCCTGCACACCATCACGACGAACGATGTCTCGCTCATCGAGGATGGTGACTCGCAGTACAGCTTCCTGCTCGCCCCGGATGGCAGCGTGATCGACGATGTATGGGTCTACCGCCTGGCACAGGATCGCTACTGGATGGTGGTCAACGCGTCCAACAATGACAAGGATTGGGCGTGGATTAATGCGGTGCTTGAAGGCAAGGTGCAGATTGACGCGGCGCGACCGTGGGCGCGCGCGCTCGGCACAGAGACCGTTCATGTTCGCGACATGCGGGCCGCAGCCCAGGGCGATGAGGCGCGGGTGCAGTTGGCACTGCAAGGACCGCGTTCGCGCGATGTGCTGCTGGCGCTGCTCTCACAGGACGACCCGTTGCGGGACACGCTGCTGGAGATGAAACGCAACCAGATTATCCACGGCAAGTTCGGGGAGTTCGACCTGTCCGTCTCACGCACCGGCTACACCGGCGAGCCAATGGCCTTCGAGATCTTCGTCCACCCGGCGGCCGCGCCCGCGCTGTGGGATGCGCTGCTCGCTGCAGGCCAGCCCTCCGGCCTGCAATCCTGCGGGCTGGCGTCGCGCGACAGCCTGCGCATCGAGGCCGGGCTGCCGTTGTACGGGCACGAGCTGGCCGGCCCGCTCAACCTCAACCCGTCGGATGCCGGGTTCGCGCCGTACGTCAAAATCTATAAGCCGCACTTCATCGGCAAGGCGGCCTATCTGGCCCGCGAGGCGGCGCGCATTGCGCGACTGGTGCGCTTCCAACTGGACGAGGAACGCGCGCCCCTGCTCGGCCAGGGCGATGTTATCGTCAATCGCAAGGGCCGTGTGGTCGGCTGGGTGACAAGCTGCTCGATCAACAGCGAGGGACGGTTGGTGGGCCTGGGCTACGTGCAGGAGCCCTACCACGAGCGCGACACCCGGCTGGGCGTCTACCGCGCGGGCAACAAGGCCTGGGAAACGAGCTCGCTCGAAACCCTGACCTTCGGCGACCGCATCCAGTTGCCGGAGGATATCACGGTGATTCAGCGGTTTCTGAATAAGAAGTGACCTCACGCCCTCTCCTGAGCAACGGCTGGGCGAGCCGAAGGCTCGCACGCTCTTCAGGAGAGGGCGTGACGATTGAGGTAAGCCCTGTGTCTCGCTCGCTTTCAGCGGTTACGCTGGTTGTCAGAGATTACGACGAGGCTATCGACTTCTTCACCGGCGCGCTGCGTTTCCGGGTGGTCGAGGACCGCGAATTGGCCGATGGCAAGCGCTGGGTCCTCGACGCGCCTCAGGGTTCCGATGGGACGGGCTTGCTGCTCGCGCGAGCAGCAAGCCCGGAGCAAGAGGCGCACGTGGGCAGCCAGACCGGCGGACGCGTGGCGTTCTTCTTGCAGACGACTGACTTCTGGGATGATTACGCGCATATGCAGGCCCACGGGGTCCGGTTCACGGAATCGCCGCGAGAAGAGCCTTACGGGCGGGTCGTCGTTTTCCTGGACCTGTACGGTAATAGGTGGGACCTGGTGCAATACAGTCCCTGAGCTACCACCGCTCCTGATGCACGCGGTCGGCGCGATATCGGTCGGCGCGCGGCGATGTCTCCGCCGGATGGCCGATGGCGACGGTGCAGAGCGGCACGACATGCTCCGGCATGCCCAGCACACCCCGCAGCGCCGCGGCCCGATCCTCGATGGGATGCACCCCGATCCAGACTGCGCCGAGGCCCGCCGCGTGTGCCGCGAGCAAAAGGTTCTCCGTTGCGGCTGCGCAGTCCTGCACCCAGTAGCCGCGGCACACCTCCGCTTTCAGGTCCGCACACACGACAATCGCCAGCGGCGCGTGGAGGAGCATCTTGCCGAAGGGCAGGACTTCGGCTACTGCGTTGAGCTGTCTCCGCTCGCGCACGACGACGAAGTGCCAGGGCTGCTGGTTGCACGCAGAGGGCGCGTGCATCGCGGCTCGGAGCAGGTCATGGACGGTTGCGTCGGCCACAGGCTCGTCCGTGTACGTGCGGACGCTGCGCCGGGTGAGAAGTGCGTCAAGGGCTTCCATCTTGAGTTGCCTCCTGGGTCGTTGGGCAGGTTGCGTCGTGGGC
>DAOUGK010000483.1:0-3072 GCA_034429055.1 Anaerolineae bacterium
ACTCCAGCGCCTTAGGGTACATCAGGTCGTGTTCGAAAACGCTATCGGGGATGTGTATTTCGGTAAAGCCCAGGCTGCCGTGCAGGATGTCCAAAACCTGCTCCTTGCCCAGCAGCGTTGGGTTCAGCTTGACGATGGTATGCAGCCCGCGCTCGGTCATAAGGTAGCGCGCGATGCGCTCGATTTCGTCCGGCGGGCAGCCGTGCATCGTGGACAGCGTGACGCTGTTCGTGATGCGGCCGGGAATGTCGATGTCCGCGAACTGCGGGAAGTCGCGGCGGAGCGTGGCCTGGATCTCCGCGAGCGGGCCGGATGCATCCGCGAGCGCGTCCATGAACGCGGTCATGCGCGGGCTCTGGATGCCCTCCAGGTTGTACCCGATGCTCATGTCGAAGATGGCGCCGTGGGGCGCGTGCTCCCAGCCCAGCAGCCGCGGCAGGATGTGGACGAACGCCCATGCGTTGATGTACTCCTGCGCCGACTCCTCGAGCTTGAGCTCCTGCGACCACTCGACGTTGTATCCTTCGTCGGTCATGTCGATGCAGGGCCGCGGAATTTCCAGCTCGTCGAGGATCTGCACCGTCTTCAACTCGATGAATCGCCCGCCGCAGAGCCAGGCGGTGATGATGTTCTGGCTGAGTTGGGTGTGCGGCCCGGCGGAGGGTCCGATGGGGGTGAGCAACAGCTTGCCGTACAGGTCGCGCGTCACATAGGGCGCGTCGGGCTTCGGCGTGTAGAAGAAGGAGCGGTGAATCCCGAAGATGGACTGCGTCGTCTCGTATTCCTTCAGGATACGCTTCAGCAACAGGCCAAACGGTTGTGGCCGCAAGATATCGGACATTGTGGAAACTCCAACGATCTAATAGGACGCTGATGACGCTGATTGAACTGATTATTTCGATCTATAAAGACATCATGCAAATCCGTTTCATCAGCGTTTATCAGCGTTCTATTTCAGATGTGCGTCCAGCCAGGCAATGTTGTAGCACAGCACGTCGGTTTTTTCCGGCTCGTTGTGCGTTTCGTGGTACAGGCCCGGCCAGAGTTTGAGCGTCACATCACCCTTTACCCGGCTGGCAAATTCCTCGGTTCCGGCGGCGGAGGTAATGCGGTCGTCAGTGCCGTGGACGAGCAGCAGCGGCACCTGCGGGAATTCGGCTGCGTGCGCGAGCAGCCATGCGCCGGTCTCGATGCCGCCGATGCCGAGCCGGGCGGAAACTCTGTCATGTACCAGCGGATCGGCCCCGTATGCCGCAACGACCTGGGGATCGCGCGACAGTGCCGACCGTTCGAGACCGTTCGCCATGACGATGTTGGGCATGAGCCGGCCGACCAGCTTGCCGAACGCGACCTTGGCGCGTTGCGGGTTGCCTCCCAGCCGCAGGGCCGGACTGGTGGAGATAACGCCCGCAATCTGTGGCTGCCGGCGCATGGTGTAGTCCAGCACGATGGTGCCCCCGAGGCTGTGACCGTAGAGAAAACGGGGCTTACCGGGATAGCGTCGCCCGGCCTCTGCCAGGAGTCCGGCACAGCTCTCGCTCAACTGGTCGAACGGCGGGGTCACCCCGCGCGGTCCTGCGGTCTTGCCATGTCCCGGCAAGTCACACGCTAACACTGCATATCCAGAGTGGTTGAGTTCGGCGGCCACGTGGGTATAGCGGCTGCTGTGCTCACCCAGGCCATGCACCAGGGCGACAACGGCCTTAGGTTGAGCAGGCGACCACACACGGCCGTAAAGCTGCCGGCCGTCCGGCGCGGTCAGGGTAAAGTTGCTCTCCGCCATTGGATGCACCTCTCTGCAAGACTGTGTTTAGTTTAATCGAGAAGCCTGTTTTCTGCCAGAAAACAGGCTTCTGGTAGCCTACACCAACCCCACTTCTGCGTTGAATTCCTCGATGAGCGCGTCGATCGCATCCGACTGGCCCTGTACGCCCGTCCAGTAGTCACGCTGATACCACTGCGCCTGGATTTCGGCGTAGGTCTTGCCCTGCTGCTCGACCCAGGTGTAGTATTTCAGGTTGTGTACCCGCTTGCGCGCCGGATAGGAGAGTTCCTCCATCGCGTCGGTCGTCGCGCCGAGGAGGTATTGGTGATAGCTCACCGCGGCATCGCGCGGTGTGTACTCCCCGCGCTCCGCGGTCAGCTCGTCCAGACGGCTGGCGTACAGCTCCATCGAGTCGGTCAGGACGGTCAACACGACATCGCCCTGACCCCACTCGTACCACTTCGCCATCTTGATGGCCGAGAGGATGTTCGCGGCGCCGGAGATGCCGATCCACGACAGCCGGTCGATCAGTTCCGTTGCGACGCCCATCTGCGCCAGATACGCCTGGCCTGCCGGCTCGTTGAACAGCCGGATGAGCTGGATCGGCGCCTCATCGTCCACCGCAACGACCATGTCAGTGTTCCTGACGTTATGCACCCACGGCACGTGCTTATCCCCGATGCCTTCGATGCGGTGGGCGCCGAATCCATTGAGCAGCAGCGTCGGGCACTGAAGCGCCTCGCTCGCGCCGATCTTGCTCTGCGGGAACAGCTTTTTCAGGTAGTCGCCCGCACCGATCGTGCCCGCGGAGCCGGTGGTGAATACGGATCCGGCCAGCGTATCGCCGGGGCCGAGCGCAGCCTGCAACACCTCTTCCATCGCATGCCCCGTGATGTCGTAGTGCCACAGGTGGTTGCCGAACTCGTCGAACTGGTTGAAGATGACGAGGTCCTGGCCCGACCGCCGCAGCTCCCAGCACTTGTCGAAGATTTCCTTGACGTTGCTCTCGCTGCCCGGCGTCGCGATGACCTCGCCTGCAATCTGCGACAGCCACTCGAACCGCTCGCGGCTCATACCCTCCGGCAGGATGGCGATGGACTCACAGCCGAGCAGCGCGGAGTCATACGCGCCCCCGCGACAGTAGTTGCCGGTAGAGGGCCAGACGGCCTTCTGCGTCGTCGGGTCGAACTGTCCGGTGACCAGCCGCGGGACGAGGCAGCCGAACGCTGCGCCGACCTTGTGCGCGCCGGTGGGGAACCACTTGCCGACGAGCACGAGGATGCGCGCGTCGACGCCGGTCAGCGCCT
>DAOUGK010000484.1:0-11395 GCA_034429055.1 Anaerolineae bacterium
GGAGAAGACCGCCACCCCCTGCGTGCCGACCCCGCGGGCGTAGTCGATGCGATCCATGATCCCCTCAAACGGCGCGACGCTCCCGCCGACCCCCAGCCACACCTGCCCCTGATCTTTGAGCCCCGCGTGGCTGTCTGCACACGCGCGCCACTTGTTGATATCGCCGTCGAACGTGGGTCCGTAAATCATCGGGACCAGCACGTCGAGCGAACCCTCGGCCAGCCAGCGGTGCGAATCCTGGAAATAGTCGTGGCAGCCCTGCGAGGTGGGGAAGTTCATCGCAGGCGTCTTCTTGTAGGTGAACCAGACCGCCGCGCTCAGCCGGGCCGCGGGCCGGACGCTGCGCATCATGCGGCGGACCTGGCCGACCCAGGCGGTGATCTGGCTGCGCTGCCAGTCCTCCCGCGTCACGGATGGGTTGGCGGCCTGCCAGCGCACGAGCGATTCCGGGTCGTGCGAGTACTGGCGGCCCGGATAGCGCACGCGGTCGAGATGGATGCCATCAACGGGGTAACGGGTGACGATATCCTGGATGACGGCCAGGTTGTGCGCGTTGACCCGCTCGACGCCGGGGCTGCCCCAGACGTACTCGTGGCAGGGCACTTCGCCGCTGGGCGACTCCGACATGGGCCGCGGCCCACTCGATCGCGTCGCGTGCACGCGCCAGCTCTCATCTGCGCCGAGCGACCAGAAGGGGTGTTCGGGCGCGGTGTGGGGCGGCTGCCCGCGGCCGCACTCCCAGATGGAATAAACGTTGACATAAGCGTGGAGTTCCAGGCCGCGGCTGTGCGCGGCGCGAATGGCATGCGCCAGCGGGTCCCACGCCGGGTCGCGGCCCAGGGAGGCGGCGGTCGTGCCGGTCAGCCGGTAGGCCCACGGTTCGAGGCCGGGCGCATAGTAGGCGTCACCCGTCGCACGCACCTGAAAGAAGATGATGTTGAAACCGGCATCCGCGGCCCGGTCCAGCAGGTAGTCCAGCCGGGCCGCGCGCAGCGGCGGGCTGCCCCAGTCGAAGCGCGAGATCCACAGCGCCCGCGCCTCGGTCGTCAGCGCAAAGCCGTCTTCCATGACCTCACCCCCCGACCCCCTCTCCTGCGCGCAGGAGAGGGCGAAGCCGTATCAAAGCACAGCGCGCAGCTTCCAGCATCCAGCTTCCAGCCTTCACCACACGCGCATGGCGTGGAACGACTCGGCAAACTCCAGCCCGCAGCACTTACCCGTCTCGCGGTTCCACTCCTCGAGCCACTTCAGCGCCTCTTCCTTCTGGCCGAACTGGCTGACATGGCAGCGCGTCGCATCCAGCTTCTTCTGCCAGGCGGGCGAGATGTCCACGGTGATTTCGCCCTCGCGGTTGCTGCCGCCGAAGAAGAAGAACCGCTTGACATCGGCCACCTTGACGCCATCCTCGAGTTGCTCGGGGTGGTACAGCTCCATCTTGGACGGCATGTAGGCCTCGACTGCCGCGCGGCCTGCCGCGGTGTGGTCGGGGTGGGCCTGGCCTGACCAGTAGGGGTCGAACGTGAAGACGGTGTCCGGCTGCCAGCGGCGGTAGATATTGGCGATGGCCGCGCGCAGCGTCAGGTCTGCTACCAGCTCGCCGTCGGGCAGGCCGAGGAAGAAGACTTCATCCAGGCCGAGCACGCGCGCGGCATCCAGCGTCTCGCGCCGCCGCGTCTCAGCCAGGGTGTCGCGTGTAAAGGCGGGATCGTGCGTGCCGATGTCCCCGTCCGTGCCCAGCAGCAGGGCGACCTGCACGCCCCGATCGATGAACAGGCCGATGGTGCCGCCCGCGGCTGTCTCCAGGTCATCCGGATGCGCGGCGACCACCAGCACGCGCTTGATTTCTTCACCGAACTGCTCGATCCCGAATCGTTTCTCGTCTGACATATCAACCCCCACTTGATGAGTACAACGCGTCAGGTGCGCGCACCCTGCCCACCTGACGTTGGCCCATTGTAAATCGCAGAGGGCGCGACGGCAAATCGCCGGAGTATATCCAGGAACTCTGCATGTAACGGCGGACTTGAATTGGAGTCGAGGCTTCAGCCGGTTAGCTTCGCTGAAGGCATACACGACCTATCCGGCTGAAGCCTCGACTCCGCTGGCAGCCGTTGCATCTTTGGCTGAAAGTCGTCTGTAAGGTATACTGAAGCGTCATTCCAAACAGGGACAAGGAACGCATGGGCACGCTGAACCCGAACATCCCATCACCCGAACTGACGAAAGCCTTGAATACGGCGGCCGCGCGCATGCGCAAGCTCAACCGGCCGATGTTGACCCCTGCGCTGCTGCTGCTGACCTTCACCCAGGAGGCAGGCACGGCGGCCAACCGCCTGCTGGCGGCCCTGGGCATCGAGCGCGGCTTCCGGCTCGAGGAACTGGCCGCGTCCGCGGAGGCGCTGGCGAAGGCCGTGCCGGGGCTGAATGCCGATTTTACCTTCAATGACGAGAGCGGCCAGCCCGTGCGCATGTCCACCGAGATGGTCATTGTCCTCGACGAGGCGCGCAGCATCGCGGAGGCCAGCGGGGAGACGCAAATCGGGTCGGAACATGCGCTGGGCGGGCTGGCAGAACGCGGGGTCGGCACGGCAGCCATCCTGCGGCGCTACGGCATCTCCCGCGAGACGCTGGCAAGCCGGCTGACGACCTCGGCGCAGACGAAGCGCGTGTCGGGCCAGGACCAGGTGGCGCAGGCGAAGGGCGGCGAGGGCGCGCCGGTCCACGTGCGCGAGGACCTGATGCAGGACTTGCTGGGACTGCTGGCGCTGGCAAACCACCGCCATGTCATCCTCGTGGGCGACGCCGGAGTGGGCCGCCGGTCACTGGTCCAGGGCCTTGCGCTGCTGATGGCGGAGGGGAAAGGCCCGGCCGGGCTGGCGAACCTCGTGACGGTTTCCGAGCACGCGCTGCTGACCGATGCGGAGAAGGCCGTCGATACGGCCACGAGCCAGGCGCGCGACGGCATCCTGTTCATCCCGAACATCGAACGCTTCTTCAACGGGTCGACGGCCAATGCTGAGTTTCCGAAGGCCACGCGCGCGGTGCAGCGGGCGTTCCTCAACCTCCGCCCGGTGGTGCTTGCGAGCACGACCGACCCCGCCTGGAACGAACGGCTGGCCGGCGACAGCACTGTGCGCGAGAACAGCCACCGGCTGCGCGTGGCGGAGCCCACAGTGGACGAGACCGTCGCCATTCTCGGAGTCCACAAGCGGCGGCTGGAGCACGATTACGCCGTCCAGATCGTGGATGGTGCGCTGCCCGCGGCCGCAAACATGGCGAAGCGTTACGTCGCGGGGACGCCGCTGCCCGCGTCCGCACTGGCCGTGCTGCACCGCGCGGGCGCGCTGCTCAAGCTGGCCGCGCAGTCTGCGGGCGGGACCGCCGCAGTCCCGGGCGATTCGGTGCTCGATGCGGACGATGTGGCCGTCGCAGTCAGCGTGATGACCGACATCCCGGTCTCCAAGCTGGGCGTCGACGAGCGGGCGCGTTACGCGCATATGGTCGATGCGCTGCACCAGCGCATCATCGGGCAGGACGACGCCGTGCTGTCGGTCAGCCGGGCGGTCAAGATTGCGCGCGTGGGGCTGAAGGACCCGAAGCGGCCAATCGGTTCCTTCCTGTTCCTGGGCCCAACCGGCGTCGGCAAGACCGAGCTGGCGAAGGCGCTGGCCGAGTTCATGTTCGGCTCGGAGGACGCGATGGTCGTCCTCGACATGACGGAGTACCAGCAGGATCATACGGTCAACCGGCTGATCGGCGCGCCGCCCGGCTACGTGGGCTATGAAGGGGGCGGCCAGCTCACGGAGAAGGTGCGCCAGCGGCCGCACACGGTCGTGCTGTTCGACGAGGTGGAGAAGGCCCACCCGCGCGTGCTCGATGTGCTGCTGCAAATCATGGAGGAAGGCCGGCTGACTGATGCGCAGGGCCGGACGACGAGCTTCAGCGAGACGGTCATCCTGATGACCAGCAACATGGGCTCCATCTACCTGGACAAGCCCGTGATGACCGACGAGATGCGCGAGCAGGTGATGGAGGTCGTGCGTTCCACCCTGCGGCCGGAGTTCCTCAACCGCATCGACGAGATCGTCATGTTCCTGCCGCTGACACCGGACCAGCTGCGCAAGATTCTCCATCTGCTGCTCAAGACGGAGAAGAAGATGCTCGACGCGCAGGGGGTCACGCTGGAGATCAGCGAGCCCGCGGTGGACTGGATGCTGGCGCAGAACGATCACCCCGAATGGGGTGCGCGGCCCCTGCGCCGGATCATCCAGAAGAACCTGCGTGAGCCGCTGGCCGACTGGCTGCTCAACGAGGCGCCCGGTAAGGGTGCGCGCGTTGCAGTGGATGCCGGGGAGACGGGCCAGACCTTCCACATGAGCGAGAACGGGACGGGCGAAACCCAGTAATCCACAGACAAAACGGGGTTCTGCCAGAACCCCGTTTTGTTTATGTGACGTTTGTGCGTTTATTGCAATGTGATAGTATAATACTTATGGATTTCGCCTGAGGAGTAATAGAGATGGGCAACTACCTGGTGGTTTTCAGGCTGCGGGCAGACGGTCTCGCAGACCATGACGCACTCCGGCGTTTGATAGAGGACGTCTACTTCCCTGCGATGCACGACGGCCCGACGCGGGCGGGCATGGTGATGGAGACGCTGCTCTTGGGCGGCGAGGCAGAGAATGAGGGCAGTGATTACTGGCTGCACGTGCGGTGGGATGGCATCGAGCCGAGGCTGAACTGGGTCTTGCCGAATGAGACGTCTGAGGCGGGTGCGCAGTTGGCCGCGCTGGGCGTCACACTTGAGCATGTCGGCAGCCATCGCATTCTGACTGCACGCCGGTCCTCTTTCTAGGACGCAACCACGGAACAAACGGATCAGACGGAAGAGCAGAGGAAGCCGCATGCTCAAATGCGGACTCCTCTGCCTGTATCGGTGTTCAGATTTGTTCGAAGAGGTCCGGGAAGTCCGAGCCGATGCTGTCCACGCCCATATGGGCTAACATGCGGATGGTCGGCAGGTCATTGGGGTTCCACGCGCTGACCGCGATGCCCGCGGCATGGGCCTCCTGCACCAGCGTGGGGGTGACGTACGCCCAGTGCGGGTTGAGGGAGGCCGCGCCGGCCAGGTGCGCGGCGGATACCGGGTCCACCAGGCCGCCGACGTACAGGATGCCGGTGACGACCTGCGGCTCGATGAGATGCGCCTCGCGCAGCACGAGGTGGTCGAAGCTGATCACGATGGCCTTGTCGAGCATCGCAAATTCGCGCAGCAGGTTGATGACCTTGCCTGCGATGCCCGGATAGTAGATGGGGCCGTTCTTGATTTCGATGGCGACCGGCACGCGGTCCACGGCCCAGGCGAGCAGTTCGCGCAGCGTCGGCACCTGCTCGCCCGCGAACTGCGGGTCGAACCACGAACCTGCATCGAGCTGCTTCAGCTCGGCCAGGGTCAGGTCCTTGATGAAGCCGTGGCCGTTCGTCGTGCGGTCGACCGTGTGATCGTGCATGACGATGAGCTCGCCGTCCTTGCTCAGGTGGACATCCGTCTCGACCGCCTGCACCCCGATCTCATAGCCCCGATTGAACGAAGCGAAGGTATTCTCCGGCGCGTGGCCCTTGGCCCCGCGGTGTCCCACGCGACCGACCGGCGCGCCCGGCCGGCGCAGCAATGCATATGTCATGATGCCTCCACGCATCTGTTTCGCTACGCTGTGGCACGGTCGGAGACCGGCCACAGCGTCAAATCTCCGTTGGTTGTGGCCGGTCTCCGACCGTGCCACAACCGTGCTCAGATGTACTTCTCGACCTTGAACCGGTACAGGTCCACCGGTTCCTGCGGGCCGAGGCCAGCCTTCATGCGCGCGTAGCGCACCTGGGTTGCGACGTCGTCGATGCCTTCGATGTCGGGCAGCAGCAGCCCGCGGCGCCAGCCGTGCTGGACGATCACGCCGTACTGCCGGGGGTCCAACTCGGCCTCGGACGAGATGCGTTCCGGCGGGTGGAGCACGCTGACGTCGATCACCAGGTCGGCCAGCTCGCCTGACTTCACCGGCGGAAAGCGCGGGTCACGCGTGGCCGCGGAGATGGCGTTGTTGATGACCTCCTCCGCCAGCGTGTCTTCGGTCGCCGCGATGGTGCCGATGCAGCCGCGCAGCTCGCCTGTGCTGCGGGTGTGCAGCGTCACGAATGCGCCTGCCGGTTCGCCGGACACGACCGCGGGCGCCTCCGCCGGGCGCAGGCGCCGCCCGTGGCGCACGTAAGCCTCGATCGCCGCGCGGGCCAACTGAACCAGCGGGTGTTCCATCCTGACCTCCTCGTCGAGCCGCTTTCAATCGCCAGACGTCTGGTTATGCTATTCGGCCAGCTCCCCGGTCAGCTCCGGGTCGGCCCACACGGCCCAGGCCCAGGAATGCTCGCCCAGGCCGTCGGTCGCCAGCGTCAGGCGCAGGACGTTGCCCGCCTGGAAGGGCAGCTTGACCTCAAAGGGCTGCCAGGTGCGCGGGTAGACGGCCCGGCTCCACACCTGCCAGCCGTCCACGCGCACTCGAAACGCGACCAGCCGGTCATCGCCCTGGCCGCCGTCGCGAATCCCGATGGCCGCGCGCAGCCGCAGGTCCTGCAGGCCCGCGGGCACGGGCACGTGATACTCGATCTGCGCCTCGCCGTTGATAGGCGGATGCTGCCACAGTGCGGGCCGGCGCTCGCCGCCGACCACAGCCTCCGCCAGCTTGACCTCCATGCCCCTGGCTGCCTTGGATGCGCGCACATCGGCCTGGGCGAAGTTTTCGAGGAAATTGTAACACCAGGGGCGACCTGCGTCGTGCTCGCCCGGCGCGAGATGTTCGCTGCGCCAGCGGAGATAGGCTACGTACTCGCGCACGAGCGCCTGGTCGGCGGGTGTAAGTGCGGCAATGCCGGCCAGCAGGTCTGGGTTCGGTTCGGTCTGAGCAGTCATCCTTCCCTCTCGCTTGTCAGCTTGGTGCCGTACGGTAGATTCTAGCACTCTCGACTGGTGTGCGCCAGCAGGGGAGAAGCCTCGACTCCATAGTCTTTTATGGCAACAAAAGGCGGAGGCACGACGTTGTGCCTCCGTCAGGTCAAACCGGCGCCCGTCGCAGAGCGTCGGGACCGGGTTGGCCGCGCTTAGCCCAGCCGTTGCCGCAGCACGTCTTCGAGCGCGGGCTGGCCGATGACTTGCAGTTCGTAGCTTACGCGCTGGACCGGGTGATAGATGGTCGCGACGCGCGTCAGGTCGATGGGCGTGGCCGAGATGACCAGGTCACACGGCACCCGGCGGATGGTCTCTTCGAGGTCCTTGATCTGCTGGCCGCCGTAGCCCATTGCGGGCAGCAGCGTGCCGATGTCGGGATATTTCTCGAAGGTCTCGGTGATGGTGCCGACAGTGTAGGGCCGCGGGTCGATGATCTCCGCGGCGCCGAAGCGCCGGGCCGCGACGATGCCCGCGCCGTACTTCATCTCCCCGTGCGTCAGCGTGGGGCCGTCCTCGATGACCAGCACGCGCTTGCCTCGGATCGCCGCGGCATCGGGCAGGAAGATGGGCGAGGCAGCCTCGATGACGACCGCGTCCGGGTTGACCTGGGCGGCGCTCTCGCGCACGGCGGTGACGTGGGCCAGGTCCGCAGTATCGACTTTGTTGATGACGATGACATCCGCCATGCGGAAGTTCGCGGCGCCGGGCCAGTAGGTCAGCTCGTGGCCCGCGCGATGCGGGTCTGCAACGACGATGTGCAGGTCGGGCTTGTAGAACGGCAGGTCATTGTTGCCGCCGTCCC
This sequence comes from Anaerolineae bacterium, assembly GCA_034429055.1. Classification (GTDB taxonomy): domain Bacteria; phylum Chloroflexota; class Anaerolineae; order CG2-30-64-16; family CG2-30-64-16; genus MWBF01. The sequence goes on from DAOUGK010000484.1 coordinate 7,797, forward strand.
ACAGCACCACATCGGCCTCCTGCTCGGCCTGGCGCAGGATGGCCTCGTAGTCCACGCCCGCATAGACGATGACGCCGCGGTCGATGTGCGGCTCGTATTCCTCGCGCTCCTCGATGGTGCAGTCGTGCGCGTCCAGGTCCGCATAGGTCGCGAACCGCTGCACGCGCTGCGCGACGAGGTCGCCGTAGGGCATCGGGTGGCGCACGGCGACGACCTTCTTGCCCATCTGCTGCAGGGCATGGGCCACGTAGCGGGTCGTCTGCGACTTGCCGCTGCCGGTGCGCACCGCGCACACCGCGACAACCGGCTTGCTGGACGGGAGCATGGTTTGCTGCGGGCCGATGAGCCGGAAGTCTGCGCCTGCCGCGATGACGGTCGCCGCCTTCGTCATCACATACTGGTTGTTGACATCCGAGTAGGCAAAAACCACCTGATCCACGCGCAGGCTGCGGATGAGATCGACCAGCTCGCTCTCCGGGTGGATGGCAATCCCCTGGGGATAGAGCCGCCCGGCCAGCTCCGCCGGGTAGCGCCGACCCTCGATGTTGGGGATCTGCGTTGCGGTGAAGGCCACGACCTCGTAGTCTTCGTTGTTGCGGAACAGGGTGTTGAAGTTGTGAAAGTCGCGCCCTGCGGCGCCCATGATCAGAACACGTTGCTTCGTCATTGATCGCTCCGTTAGCATATATGCTCCGTTATCGGGTGGATTGGGTGCTGCTTTCGCTCGTCGCCATCGACGACCGCGGCCGGTAGACTGCGCGTGCGAAGAGCACGCCCAGGAAATAGAGGCCAAGCAGCGGCACCATCACCAACGCCATGTTGACCGGGTCGACCGTCGGCGTGATGGCGGCGGCGACGAACGCCACGCCCGCAATGGCATAGCGCCACTGCTTCATCATCGCCTTGGGCGAGACCAGCCCCAGCCGGGCGAGCATCGCCATCACCAGGGGCGTCTCGAAGGCGGCGCCGATCCACAGGAGGACGGCCAGGACGAAGGAGTAATAGGGCCGGATGTCCCAACTGGGCTGCGCGATCGAGCCGCCGGTGCCCAACAGGAAGGGCAACATCACCGGCAGCAGGACGTAGTAGGCAAAGACAATCCCGCCGATGAAGAAGAGCAGCACCAGCGGTGCGCCGATGATCGCCACCGACTTGAACACCGCGATTTCCTGCGGGTTCTCCAGCGCGGGCCGGATGAACATGAGGATCTGGTAGAGCATCACCGGCAGGGCCAGCACCAACGCCGCGCTGAAGATAATCTCCATGCGCACCCAGATCATGTCGGTGGGGCGCAGGAAGATGAACAGGGCGTTGCCCGCCGGCGACTGGAGGAACTGCAAGATGGCGTCTACAAAGAAGGCCGTGGCAATCGCGCCGAGCAGCATGGTCGCCATGACCACGAAGATGCGCTTGCGCAGTTCCAGCAGGTGCTCGACCGCGCCGTACATGATCTGCACGAGGTCGTACAGCGGGCTCTCGCTGGCAGCCCACATGCCGCGGGCCGCATCCAGGGTCAGCGGTTCCTGCTCGGCCTGGGAGCGCCGGAAGTTGGTGAGCATCAGCCAGAGCTGTTCGATGCCGCGCGGCAGCTTGCTGGGGCCGAGCAGGGCGATCGCGATGATGATGAGAATGACGAAGCCAAAAACGCCGGTAAACGACATGGGTCAGGCCTCCGCGCCTGGGGCAGGCTGCTGCGGCTCGGTAGAGGGTGTGGCGTCCGCCGTCGTGGGTGTTTCGGCCGCCGGGGCAGGCTCCGCGCTTGCGCCGGGCGAGCCGGGCGGCAGGATCCGGTTTTCCGGTTCGGGGACGGGCGATTCGGTCGCTGCCGGCGGGGTGGATGGGGCGCTTTCCGGCGGTGCAGCGCCTGCGGCGGCCGCGGCGGCTGTCGCTGCTGCCGGATCCCCGCCCGTCTCTGCGGCCTTGATCTCGCGGATGACGGATTGACGCAGGGCTTGGCCGGGGTTGCGGAAGGCCTGGGCCGCGGTGGCGATATCCTTGAGGGACGTGCCGGCCTCCTGCAAGGGCTCGGTGACCTCTTTGGCCGGGGCCTCGATGGCGGCGCGTGCCTGGTCGATCTCGCGGGAGAACTCGCGCGTTGCGCGGCGCATGTCCTTCATGGCGCGACCCAGCTTCGAGCCAATCTGCGGCAGGCGATCCGGCCCGAACACCGCCAGCGCAACGATCAGGATGACGATCAGTTCAAGCGGCCCAATTCCGAGGATATCCACGATTTAATCCTTATCAGGCGCGGCGGCCTGCGATGCACCGGGCGTCGCGTGCAGCTCGATGCGCTCGCCCCCGCCCACGGCCGCGCCGAGCACGCCGTTGACGAAGCGCGAGCTGTTGTCGCTGCCGAACAGCTTGGCGAGGTCGACGGCTTCATTGATGGCTACCTTGGGCGGTGTGCCCGTGGCCCCGCTCAGTTCGTAAATGGCGATGCGCAGGATGTTGCGGTCGATGACGGCAATCTGCTGCACCGGCCAGGCCGGGGCGTACTTGTGAATCAGCGCGTCCAGCCCGTCCCGGTGGCGCACGATGCCGCTGACCAACTGGCGCGCGAAGGCTTCGCCCTCCGGCGGCAGCGGGTCGTCTGTCAGCCGATGGGCCAGCGCGTCACCGGCCTGATGGCTCGTCGTATCGAGTTCGTAAAGGACCTGGAGGGCGGAGATGCGTCCCTGCCGTCGAATCTGCACGTAAAGAACCCTGCCTTTATATCTCAGGAAGCGTTGGCGCTGTTGGCGACGGGCATGACCACGTCATCGATATAGACGTCCACCGTCGCGACCGGCATCCCGACCATCTCTTCGAGGGCGCGGGTGATTTCGGTTTGCAGCGTCGAGCCCAGCTTGAGCATGTTGCTGTCGTTGTCGGCCACAACGTGAACTTCCACCTGGACGCCCTGCTCGCCTACCATGACGGCAATCCCATCCTCGACCGCTGCGCCCGCGCGCAGGCTGCGCATGCGCGGAGGTATGGGCGCCAGCCGGCGCACCCCGTGCTGGTCCAGGGTCGTCTGTTTGACGATGGTCGTCAGCACCAGCGGTGCAATCGTGACCTTGCCCTGTACTTCGTCCATTCTATCACCTCTCCACCCAGGTTACTGCATCACCAGCCCGCCGTCCACGCTGAGCACCTGGCCGGTGATGAAGGCGGCCCGGTCGCTGGCAAGAAATGCCACGGCATAGGCGATTTCTTCCGGCTGGGCGAACCGGCCCAGGGGCGTCATGCTGATGGCCGCCTGCCGCTGCTCTTCGGTGAGCACGTTGGTCAGCGCGGTCGGCACGAAGCCGGGTGCGACCGCGTTGACCGTGATGCCGCGCGGGCCGATTTCCTTCGCCAGCGATTTCGTGAAGCCGATCAGGCCGGCTTTGGAGGCGGCGTAATTGGTCTGGCCTGCCTGGCCGGCCATCGCGACGACCGACGTGATGTTGATGATGCGGCCCTAGCGCTGTTTGAACATGGTACGCAGCACGGCCTTGCTGCAATTGTATGCGCTTTTGAGGTTCGCCGCCAATACGGTATCCCAGTCATCTTCGCTCATCATCATGAGCAGCATGTCGCGGGTGGTGCCCGCGTTGTTGACGAGGATATCGACCCGG
>DAOUGK010000485.1:0-25569 GCA_034429055.1 Anaerolineae bacterium
AGGGTGTTCGCGCACCAGTGGGGATGCGCCAGGATGAGCAGCGCGCCCTGTGCGCGGGCCGCGGCCATTGCAGGCAGAAGTCCCTCCTCCTGCCGGAGGCCAGTCACCCTGCCCAAAACAGCCACGTGAAACATCGCGCCTGTCTGGTCCGTCCCGTGCAGCTCCACGCCGTCGAGCCAGAGCAGCGGATAGGCGGCCGCGTCGTTCGCGGTGTCGGATAGGACCCAGTGGTCGGTGCGAAACAGGAAATCGTAACCGGCGTCCGCGTACAGCGCAGCCAGTGCGGGGAAATCCAGGCCGCCATCGGAGGCGGTGCTGTGGATGTGAGTGTTACCCTTGAGCCAGCCTGTGGCGGGCGGATAGCGGAATTGTCGCATGATGCCTCATCCTGAAAACGATTTTATCCCGGTGTTTGGCTACCGTAGCAGAGACGCGATAATCGCGCAAGTCACCGCCTTTGACTTGTTGACATATGACATGGTTCGGCTAAACTGCAATCATCATGAGCAGCATTCAGCGTTTCCGCCCCAAACTCCTCCTGCTCATCCTCTGGAGCTGCGGATACCACTACCTCTGCAGGCTCGGCGGGTGGTATCTCTTCCGCCTCGACATGATTGAGCTGGAACAGACAGCTGAAGGGTGTCGGGTGACCCAGTGGAGTCAGCCGTGCGAAGCGTTCGGGGAGGAGGTCTTTGACTGGAGCTGTCGATGAGCACGATAGATGCGCTTCCGCAGTGGGATGCGTGTAGCTGCGCAGTGCTGTGCGTTTGTTGATCAAGCTCCGGACGGCCGAAAAACCGCCTTAGGAACCGCCCTTGGTCGCCTCAGCGGTGGGCAGGTTTCATAGCGGAGGGCCAGTCGTGGCCCTCCGCTGGCACAGAGATAATCCTCTAAAGACTGAGCTTACGTTTACTCTTCCGGCTGCCAGCTACTTGTGGCTTGCGCTTCTCGGGAATGAGATCGATAAGCGAACGCAAGGCGCGGTTCACACTTTCCGAATCTGGAAAGTAGGCCTTAACTTCCGGTTCGAGGAGAACGGCGCCTTCCTCAAGCGTGAAGTACTGTACGGTTATGCTGCCATCTGACTCTTTGACCCGCAGCTCATGTCCCGCCTGGTACGCCTCATAATACTTGCCGCGCACATGCGGCTTGTCTTTCAAGTCATACTCGGCCGCCATTTCATCACTCTGGGTCCCAATCTGCTCATCATTCTGCTTCTTCATAGACCTTCCGCTCCGCCGCTGTCGCCTTGCGACAACTGATAAATCGAACCACGATATAATCGGCCGTCATGGTTTCTGTATGCGCTGCCAACAACACGCGGCCCTTTGCAGAGACGCCTATGCTGACAAACCGCTGCTCGTATGCTGAATGTTCACTGTCGGGAAAGGTTGCCAATAGAGGGTCGTTGAAGAGCGTCTTGGCTTCATCGAAGCCTACCTTATGCTTCTTCAGATTACTGGCGGCCTTATCCGCATTCCATTCGAACAACAGCTTCATGATGCAAGTATACGCGCCTCATGAACCCTGGTCAAGTTGTTTCGAAGTTACGTCGCCTGGCAATCTCCCATGCGACAGCCAAGACATTGAATTTCACTGAACGGTTCGCCGGCGTGATCCGCTACGGATGAGGCGGTGGAGTCTCCCATTCTTGGTGCGATTTGCACCCACTTAGTGCCTGCACTATAATGCCCTCTGGCTGTGCTCAGTAGTCACGACGTTGTCGAGCCGCCGCACCATTCCCCAGGAGTAAATCGCTCATGCAGACTATCCTTCGCTCTCAGACGGGCGTCGAAGCCATCATCAGCCCGGATCATCCCTTTACCGTCATCGGTGAGCGCATCAACCCCACCGGTCGCAAGGCGCTCGCCGCCGAGATGCTGGCGGGCAATTTCGAGCGCGTGAAGGCAGACGCCCGCGCGCAGGTCGAGGCCGGGGCCACAGTCCTGGATGTCAACGCGGGACTGGGCGTCGCGAATGCGCACGACCTCGAACCCGAAGTCATGGTCAAGGCGGTCCAGGCAGTACAGGAAGTGGTGGACGTCCCGCTGTGCATCGATTCGTCAATCGTGCCCGCGCTCATCGCGGGATTGAAGGCCGCGGGCGGCCGGCCACTCATCAACTCCGTCACGGGCGAGGAGGAACGGCTGGAGAAGGTGCTGCCCCTGGTGGCGGAGTATAAGTGCGCGGTCATCGCCATCTCCAATGACGAGTCGGGCATCAGCACGGACCCGAAGGTGCGACTCGAGGTCGCCAAGCGGATCGTGCAACGGGCCGAGTCCTACGGCATCGCGCGCGAAGACATCCTGATCGACCCGCTCGTCATGCCCGCGGGCGCAGTGCCCGGCGCGGGCAAGGCCGTGCTGGACCTGGTGCGCTGGATTGCGGAGGAGCTCGGCTGCAACACGGTCTGCGGCGCAAGCAACATCTCCTTCGGCCTGCCCGACCGCGAAGCCATCAACGCCAACTTTGTCGCTATGCTGATTGCCGCCGGCATGACGAGCGCCATCACCAACCCGCTCAAGCCGGAGCTCAAGAAGTCCATCATGGCCGCGGACATGCTCATGGGCCACGACGCGGACTGCATGCGCTGGCTGCGGTATCAGCGGAAGCTGGCGCGCGAAGCCGCGGCGGCCGCAGGCGGCGACGCACCGGCGGACGATCGCGCGGCCCGGCGAGCGCGGCGCGAGGCATAAAGGCCAATGATGTTGAGGAACCCGTTTTCGTGTGAAGCTGCGCTTCACCCCAGAAAACGGGTTCCTGACGTGAAAAGGAACGCCCATGAATCCCATCATTCTGAACCTCGGCCCGTTTCAGGTCACCTGGTACGGTCTGCTGATCGTAACCGGCGCGGTTATCGCGGCCTGGATCGCGACGAAAGAAGCGTCGCGTCGAGGTGAGGATCCAGAGCACGTCTGGAATGTGCTGACATGGTGCCTCATCTTCGGTATCATCGGCGCGCGGCTCTACCACGTGTTCTCCACCCCGACCGGCAACTTCGCGGGGTGGTCCTATTATCGGGAGAACCCGATCGAAATCATCAAGTTCTGGAACGGGGGCTTCCGCGGGCTGGGCATCTTCGGCGGGGTGTTGGGTGGAGTGCTCGCCATCGTTATCTACACGTGGCGCGCCAAGCTGAACTTGCTGCGCTGGCTGGACATCCCCTCACCCGGCGTCCTTGTCGCGCAGGCCATCGGCAGGCTGGGCAACCGGGTCAACCAGGAACTCTACGGTCCGCCCACCGACGCGGCCTGGGCCTTCCACATCAACCCGAACTTTCCGTGCCAGGAGCCGGCCGGCTCACCGATGGCGTGCGGCATCCCGGAACGGTTGACCGAGGATGCACGACAGTGGTATGCGACGAACGGCTTCCACCCGACCTTCTTCTATGAGATGATCTGGAACATCATCGGCGCGGGGCTGCTGCTGTTCATCGGCCGGCGCTTCAAGAGCTGGCTGCGCGACGGCGACGTCTTCCTGATGTATCTCATCTGGTACCCGGTCGGCCGCATCTGGGTCGAAATGTTCCGGCCCGATGCGTGGGTCATGGGCAGACTTGCGACGGCCCAATGGGTCAGCCTCATCGGCATCGTCATCGGCGTAGTTGGGCTCGTCATCAACCACCGGCGGCCGCGGCCCCTCCCGGTCACGGCGACGGCGGAGCCAATGCCGCCTGCGGAACCGCCGCAGGCAGAATAAGGCGACAGACGCCAGAGAGTAAGGAGGGCAGAAGCAGCAAGAGGGGCTTCTGCCCTTTTTCGTTGACAGACAGGGATGATGTTCGTGAGGACAGAACGGATATAGGAGGCAGTATGGCTAACACAGCGACCCCAGCCGAACGCCGAGAGAGGGGTGCGGCATATGCCGTCGCCGTCTCGCAGTTGCTGGTCCCCACACCTGGCCTGCGCAGCATGCAGCGTGGTCCGACCGCAGCAGATGTCGATGCGCTGCTCGGGCAATCCGACGCGCTCCGCGCCACCGCAGAGACCGGGCTGACGACCGGCGATCCACTGGAGACCGCGGCCGCGGAGGTGCAGCTCCTGGCCGGCGCCGCGCTTGACCTGCTCGTCGCAGAACGGCTGGCAGGACCTGGCCCTGGATCACGCAGCCTCGCCGCACAGGAGCGGCCGCTCGACGCGCCGCCGCTCGACGCGCCGCCGCTCGACGCGCCGCCGCTCGCCTCGCTCAACGAACTGGCCGAGTTGCGCGCCATGATCGAAGCGCCGCAGGCGTATCTGGTGGGCGCGGCGGCCGTCCAGGCCGCGCAGATGCGCGTCCGACCACGGCCGCGGACACGCGCGTTGTCTGGCCCGAGGACGGAGCTGCCGCCCGCGGTCCATGCCGCGTTGGAGGCCATCAACGACAATGCTGTCACCGCGGGCAGCGCCATTGTACAGGGCATGTTCCTCATCGACTTCAGCACGCTGCGTACTGCGCTGGGCATGGTGGGCAGCGACCTGACGAAGGAACTTGCTGCGGACCTGGTCCGGGTGGGCAGCCGCGCGCTCGACTTTATCCTCATCGCCAACGAGAAGATCCTCGCACTGACCGGACTGAACGCGCTGGCCGAGGCGCAAAAGGCGGCGCAGAAGGCGCTGGGGGGTTGGCTGGACCAGTTGCAGAGCGGCGCGGTGTTTGCGAAGGTGGCAGGACGCGTGCTGGGCACGCGGGCCATCGAGACGGAAGTCGGCAACTGGTTGACCGCTTATCAGGGATCGGACGATGCGCTTAACGCCGCCCGCGACCAGATCGGCCAGTTGGCCGGGCAGTATGCGGCGAAGGCGCGCGTGGTCCAGAAGGTGAATTCAGGGCTAAGCCTCGTCAAACTCGCGCCGCCCGTACGTACGCCTGTCGGCAGCGCGGCGCTGGCAGTCGTCTACCTCGGCCTGCTGGCCTATACCCTCGGCTCGGCCTACGACCATGTAGACTCCGACCGGATCGGCCTGTTGGACCGCGTGGAGGGCGTGCGCGGGGTGATGCAGCGCGCGCTGGTGCAGGCTGGCCCGGGGCCGTCAACGAATTAGGTCAACGAATGAACGAATAATGGTCAGGGAGGATCGAACCAGTCTGGGAGGTGACAGCCTCTACATTCGTTCATTCGTGGCCGGATTCGTTGACGGCCGCTACCCCCCCCCAGGGGGGATGGGTATTTCCCCTACAGACCTCGCCCCGCTTTTGCGGTATCCTACCGGCAGATTCAACAAGAAAGGGTGCCAGCACATGGACGACCAGACCAAAGCAGGGGTGATTCGACGGTTGCAGAGTGTCGAAGGGCACGTGCGCGGCATCCAACGCATGGTGGAGGACGATAAATACTGCATCGATATCATCAAACAGATCGGCGCGGTGCAGGCTGCGCTCGGCAAGGTGCAGGAAATCGTGCTGGACCAACACCTGCATTCCTGCGTGACCACCGCGATCCGTGGCGATGACGCCGAGCGTCGAGAGGCCGTCATCGACGAAATTCTCGGCGTATTCAGCATCACCAACAAAGCATAAGCCCATCTTGTCAACAGGAGAGAGATCATGTCCGTCACTATCAAGCTCAGCGTCCCGAACATCTCATGCAATCACTGCGTCATGACCATCCAGCGCGAGACCGCAGACCTGCCCGGCGTCGAACAGGTGCAGGCCGATGCCGCAACCAGGACCGCGACCTTCGTGCTGGAGAATGATGCCGCGCTGCCGCGCGTCAAGGAAACCCTGGTCGAAATCGGGTATCCGGCGGCGAACTAAAGGACGAAATCTGCGATTACCGACGAAGGCGAACCGCGGGTTCGCCTTCGTGCGTTAGACACAGGGTTATCAAATGGCTGAAACCAAACACATCACGCTCCCGATTACCGGGATGACGTGCGCCAACTGCTCCGCGACCATCGAACGCAACCTGAAGAAGATGCCCGGTGTAGCGGATGTGGCGGTGAATTACGCAACGGAGAAGGCAACGGTCGCCTATGATCCGGGCCAGACCGGCGAGGACGCCATGCGCTCGCTCATTGGGGACTTAGGCTATGGCGTTGCGACTGCGAAGCTGGAGCTGCCGGTCAGCGGGATGACGTGCGCGAACTGCGCCGCGACCATCCAACGCAATCTCAAGAAGATGCCGGGAGTCGTCAGTGCCAGCGTGAACTACGCGACCGAGCGCGCGACGGTGGACTTCATCCCGACGCTGGTCAACTACAACGACCTCAAGCAGAAGATCGTGGACGTAGGCTACGGCGTCATCGAGGGCCAGGCCGGGGTGCAGCCGGCGGATGCAGAGGCCCAAGCGCGCGAGACGGAGATCGCCCAACAGCGGCGGATGCTGCGGGTGGGCGTCATCCTGACGCTGCCGGTATTCCTGCTCGGCATGGCGAACATGCTGGGGCTGCTCCCGCACGCGCCGTGGCTCAGTTGGGCGATGTTTGCGCTGGCGACGCCCGTACAGTTCTATGTCGGCGGTCAGTATTACACCGGCGCGTACAAGGCGCTCAAGAACGGCAGCGCCAACATGGATGTCCTGATTGCGCTGGGTTCCTCCGCAGCCTACTTTTACAGTGTGGCGGTGCTGCTCTCCCCTGGCCTGGGACACGTGGTCTACTTCGAGACCTCGGCCCTCATCATCACGCTCATCAAGGTCGGCAAGTATCTGGAGGCAGTCGCGAAGGGCCGCACGAGTGCGGCCATCAAGGCGCTCATGGGCCTGCAGCCGCGCACCGCGCGCGTGCTGCGCAGCGGCATCGAACAGGATGTGCCCGTGGAGGACGTGCATCCCGGCGACACCGTCATCGTCCGGCCCGGCGAGAAGCTGCCGGTAGACGGCCTGGTGCTCGACGGGCGCTCGGCGGTGGACGAATCCATGCTGACCGGCGAAAGCCTGCCCGTGGACAAGCGACCCGGCGCCCCCGTCATCGGCGCCACGGTCAATAAGTCGGGCCTGCTGCACGTGCAGGCCACGAAGGTCGGCGCGGAGAGCGCGCTGGCGCAGATCATCCGCCTCGTCGAAGAGGCGCAAGGCTCGAAGGCCCCCATCCAGGCGCTTGCGGACCGCGTGTCCGGCGTGTTCGTGCCTATCGTGATTGCCATTGCGCTGCTCACGTTCCTGGGCTGGTACTTCGTTGCACGCGGCGGGTTCACCGCCGCGATGGTCAACATGGTCGCCGTGCTGGTGATCGCGTGTCCCTGTGCGCTGGGGCTGGCGACACCGACTGCCATCATGGTCGGCACGGGCCGGGGTGCGCAGAACGGCATCCTCTTCCGCAGCTCAGAGGCGCTGGAGCGCGCCGAGCAGCTGCAGGTCGTTGTGCTGGACAAAACAGGCACGATTACGCGCGGGCAGCCCGCGCTGACGGACGTGGTGACGACGGAGGGCGGACAGCAGGCAGTCGATGACCTCTTGCGGCTGGCCGCGAGCGCGGAGCGTGGCTCGGAGCACCCGCTGGCCGAGGCGATCATCCAGGCTGCGCGGGGCAAGGGGCTGGCGCTGGCTGCGCCGGAGGCGTTCGAGGCCATTGCAGGCCAGGGCATCCGGGCACAGGTGGCGGGTCATCAGGTCGTAGTGGGCACGAACCGCCTGTTGCAGAACGAGGGCGTACAAGGTTCCGGGCAGGACATCGTCGCCCGGCTGCAGGGCGAAGGCAAGACCGCCGTGACCGTGGCGGTCGACGGCGTGGTTGTGGGTGTGATCGGCATCGCGGACACCGTCAAACCGGGTGCAGCCGATGCCATCGCGGAGCTGAAGCGGCGGGGGCTGGCCGTGGTCATGCTGACCGGCGACAACCGGCGCACGGCGGCTGCTATCGCAGAGCAGGTCGGCATTGAGCACGTCCTGGCCGAGGTGTTGCCCGGCGACAAGGCCGCGCAAGTTAAACGGTTGCAGGAACAGGGGCTGGCGGCGCTCAACACGGATGGCGCGGCGGGCCGTCGCAGCGTGGTGGCGATGGTGGGTGACGGCATCAACGATGCACCCGCACTCGCGCAGGCGGATGTGGGCATCGCCATCGGCACAGGCACGGATGTCGCGATGGAGACGGCAGGGGTGACGCTGATGAGCGGCGAACTGGCCGGCGTCAGCCGGGCCATCGCGCTCAGCCGGAGCGTGATGCGCACGATCAAGCAGAACCTGTTCTGGGCGTTCTTCTACAACGTGGCGCTGATCCCGGTTGCTGCGGCTGGGCTGCTGCACGATGCACCCTGGCTGGCCGCGGCTGCGATGGCTTTCTCGTCCATCTTCGTCGTGACCAACTCGCTGCGGCTGCGCGGGGCGCGGCTGTAAAGAAAGGGCCTTACTGCGGGGTGCTCGGCGCCTCGGGCGAGGCCAGCCCGCTGCGAATAGCGAACAGCGCCGCCTGCGTGCGACTGGTGAGGTTCAGTTTGCTGAGGATGCTCGCAACGTGATTCTTCGCGGTCTTCTCGGTAATGCCCAGCGTGCGTCCGATTTCTTTGTTCGAGTAGCCGCGTGCGATCAGCCGCAGCACGTCCGTCTCGCGCTCGGTGAGCACTTCCGGGCTGCCGGGAACGTTGACCTCGCGCACCAGGCGCGCCATCGCCTTCGGGGAAAGCTGGACCTGTCCTTCGGCGGCCGCCTTGATGGCCCGGCAGAGTTCGTCGCACGCGACATCCTTGAGCAGGTAGCCGATGGCTCCTGCGCGCACGGCATCACTGACAGAGCCATCTTCCAGCACGCTCGTCAGCGCGACAACCTGCGTGTCGGGTAATTGACCCCGGATAGCGCCCGTCGCCGCAATGCCGTCCATCACCGGCATCAGCAGGTCCATGAGTACGACGTCGGGATGCAGTGCGTGGGCCAGTTGGACGGCTTCTGCGCCATTGCAGGCTTCACCCACGACCGAGATCTCGGGGTCGAGCGCGAGATACATGCGCAAGCCCTGGCGCACCATGCCGTGGTCGTCAGCAATCAAGACGCTGATAGGCATTGCCCGACGCTCCGCTCTGTGAAGGGGATGGGATTGTGATGTGATACACATCAATTCTACCACAACAACCGGCTCGGGGCAAGAATACGATTTCGTTGCTAAATTCATACGTGACTTTTGTCGTTGACACCTGGCCCCTTCGATGCTATACTCCAGGCGTCACTTACAGCGGCGTTGCGTGGGCCAGTCCCCAGGCGATGCACCACTCGGAGGCAGAATGGCTGAGAGTTCCACGATCTTGCGCGGCGCGGTCACGACCAGCAAAGCCAACAGCAAAGTCAAGTTCATCATCGGCGGGGTCGTTATCGTTGCGCTGATCGCGTACCTGATTATTTCCTCGATTTCCAGTGCAGGGGCATACTACCGCGAGGTGGGCGAAGTCGTCGCTCAGCAGGCGACCCTGGTTGATAAAAACCTCCGGGTCAGCGGCAATATCGTGACTGAGAGCATCTCCTATGATGCGGCCACGCTCGACCTCAACTTCAAGATTTCGGACCCGACCGATGCCAGCAAACAACTGGCGATCCACTTCCACGGCGTCCAGCCTGACCAGATTACCCGCGAGGGGGCCAGCGCCATCGTCGAAGGCACGCTCGGGCCGAACGGCGTCGTCGAAGCCAATAACCTCCTGTTGAAGTGCCCGTCGCGCTACGAAGAAGACTACGAAGAAGTCATGGTCGAGGCTATCAAGTGAGTTAGCGCAGCCTCTCGGCCCGTGATATTATATCCGGCAAGTAGTAACAACGGTCGCCCGCCCGCAGGCGTCGCAACGATGTGGCGGGCGGTCGTTTTTGGTTCGGATTATCCCTAGAAAGCGACAGCCCACCTGTGATGATGACTAGAGCGACCCGTATACTCCTGGCCTGCACGCTGCTGGCTGCCCTGTTGGCATTGCCCATCCTGGCACAAACGGCATCGGCCCAGGAGACCTCTGACACCTCCGCGCCGCCCCAACCGCTCTCAGGCGCCGCGAGTTATGCCCAAAACTGCGCGCCGTGTCACGGCGACACCGGCCAAGGGGACGGGCCATCGGCCTCTGGGCTCAGCGTCCCGCCTGCCAAGCTAGGCGATGTCCAGCTTGCCGCGAGCAAGTCACTGGCCGAATGGTTCGACATCACCAAGAACGGCAATATGCAGCGCATGATGCCGCCGTGGAAAGAGCGGCTGACCGACCAGGAGATCTGGGACACCGTGGCCTATGCCTGGACGCTTCACACCAGCGCGGGCGAGGTCGAACTGGGCGGACAGGTCTACGAGGCCAACTGCGCCTCGTGCCACGGCCCGGTCGGCAGGGGAGCCGCCTCGGCTCCCAGCGTGCCCGACCTCACGGACTTCGCCGCCACATCGAGGGTGGCGCAGGCGACCTGGGCGCAGACCGTTGCCGCGGGCAAGGGCGAGATGCCCGGCTTTGCCGATAAGTTGAGCGCAGAGGAGCAGGCCGCGGTCCTGGAGCACACGCGCGGGCTGTCGTTCGGCGGACCGCTGTTCCGCGGGCCGCTGGCGAAGGGCACGGGCGTCATCACAGGCACCGTAACCAACGAGACGACCGGTGAGCCGCTGGCCGGATTGACCGTCGAGCTGGGCGTCTTCGACACCACAACCCTGCTCGGCCAGCAGACCGCGGTCAGCGACGCCAACGGCGTCTACAGCTTCACCGAACTGGACACAGACCCGGGCCTGGCCTACGTAGTGCGCACCGACTACCCGGCGGGCGTACCGTACAACACGGACTTTGTGAGCTTCGGCGCGGGCGAAACGGCTAAAGAGTTGTCGCTCGCGGTCTACGAGACCACCACCGAGGCAGCCAGCCTGCGCACCGACCGGGTGCATTACATCGTGGAATTCGAAAGCGGGCGGGCGCTCGTCGCGGAGCTGCTGCTCTTCAGCCTGGATGGCAACCGCACGTACACCGGCGATGGCAGCGCCGTATTGCGTGTCTCTCTGCCCGCAGGCGTGCAAGACGTGGAAATCGACGGCGACGATGGGTCGGGCCGGTTCGAGCTAACCGACGGTGGCTTCGTGGATAAGCTCCCGCTGCGCCCCGGCACGAACGTGCGCCAGCTTCTGTTCCGCTACAGCCTGCCTTACACCGGCGGCCAGTTTGACCTCGTTCATACCCTGGCCTACCCTGCCGCCAATGTCAACGCACTCATCAGCGACGTCGGCCAGCAGGTGAACAGTCCTCAACTTGCGAACCAGGGCGTGCGCGCGACGGAGAATGGCGGCTACCACAACCTGTTGGGGCAGAATCTCGCTGCCGGCCAGCAGGTGGTCATCCGCATGACGAATCTGCCGACCGCCGGCGGCGTCTCGTCCGCAGCAGGCACGACCGCCGGCGGCGGCCTGAACCCGTGGCTGCTCGCCGCGCTGATTGGGTTGGCTGCGGGCGGCGCGCTCGCGTTGATCCTGCTGCCTATCGTGCGCAGCCGTTCGACGGCGACAGGCGCGGCCGTGACTGCGGCCGCAGGCGCTACGCGCGATGACCTGGTTGACGCGCTGGCCCGCCTCGACCTGGCATACGAGGCTGGTGAGCTGTCCGAGACGACGTACCGGGACCAGCGGCTGCGCCTCAAGGCGCAACTGAGCGACCTGCTGCGCCGCGAAGGCGGCGCATGAGCGACAGAAATCGCATGGCCGACGGCAGAGCCGTCGGCCCCAGCGATAGCGTCTTCGACGCTATCGCCATGATAGAAGTGCGCAATCTCACGAAGGCCTTCGGCAGCAAGTACGCGCTGCGCGGGGTGAATCTGCGCGTCATGCCCGGCGAATCGCTCGTCCTGTTCGGGCCAAACGGCGCGGGCAAAAGCACGCTCGTACGGATATTATCGAGCCTGAGCCGGCCCTCCAGCGGGACGGTCCGCATCGGCGGGCTCGACCTGGCGCAACATGCCGACGGCATCCGGCGTTACCTGGGGGTCGTATCCCACGCGCCGCTGCTCTACGACAGCCTGACCGCGGAGGAGAACCTGCGCTTCTTTGGTGGGCTGTACAACCTGAAGGGGCCGGAGCCGCGCATCAAGGCCCTGCTCGAACGGGTCGGACTGTACGCGCGGCGCGGGGACCTGGTGCGCACTTTCTCCCGCGGGATGGTGCAGCGGCTGGCGATTGCGCGGGCGCTGCTGCACGACCCGGAAGTGCTGCTGCTGGACGAGCCGGATACCGGATTGGACCCGCAGGCGGCGGAGATGCTCCACGGCCTGCTGAGCGAACTGAGCGGCCGCGGGGCCAACGGCGCCGGCTCCGAGCGCACGGGTGTCGAGCGCGCCCGCACGATCGTGACCGTCACGCACAGCCTGGAGCGCGGCCTGTCCATTGCCGACCGGGCGGTCATCCTGGCGAACGGCCGCGTCGTCTTCGAGACCGCAGCGCATGACCTCGACGCCGCGGCTTTCCGCCGCCTCTATGATCAGTATGTCGGTGGTCGCAACCCGCCAATGGCGGGCTATCAGGAGTCAGCTTGACATGAACTTCTGGAAAGCTGCCGGCGCGATCATCTGGAAAGACATCCGGGCGGAGCTGCGCACGAAGGACATCCTGAGCAGCGTGTTCGTCTTTGCGCTGCTGGCCGTCATCGTCTTCAACTTTGCCTATGACCTGCGCGTGCCGTCGATGAAGATGGTCGTGCCCGGCATCATCTGGGTCGCCATCAGCTTTGCGGGCACGCTGGGGCTGAACCGGGCGTTCGTCATCGAACAGGACAAGGGCAGCCTCGCCGGCCTGCTGCTGGCGCCGGTGGACCGGGCGGCCATCTACTTCGGCAAGATGCTGGCGAACCTGATCTTCATTCTGGTGGTGGAGATCGTGCTCTTGCCCCTGGTAATGATCTTTTTCAACCTGTCGCTCATCACCGGTCCGCACCTGCTCGTGTTGTTCCTGGGCACCTATGGTTTTGCCGCGGTCGGCACGGTCTTTTCTGCGATGGCCGTGAACACGCGGGCGCGCGAGGTGCTGCTGCCTGTGCTGCTGTTCCCGGTGCTGTTGCCCGTGCTGGTCGCGGGCGTCAAGATGACCGGCGGGCTGGTGGACGGCCAACCGCTGAGCGAGCTGGGGAACTGGCTGCAACTGGTGGCCCTCTACGATATTGGCTTCACGGTTGTGGCGTACCTTACTTTCGGCTTCGTAGTTGAAGAGTAGAATCAACGTATATTCCCCGGAGGCTTGAGATATGGAGCGATCCAGTCGCTGGCTGGTTATACTGACTGCCCTGGGCGGGCTGGCCGTCATGACCGCCGCTCTGTTTGCCCTGTGGCTTGCGCCCAGCGCGGTGGGCCTGACGCCCAACGAAACAGCCGCGCAGCGCATCATCTACTTTCACGTGCCCGCCGCCTGGCTGAGCATGCTGGCGTTCGGCGTGACGATGGTCGCTAGCATCGGCTATCTGGCGTCGAACAAGCGCAATTGGGACAGCCTGGCCGTCTCATCGGCGGAACTGGGGCTGGTGTTTACGCTGGCTGCAACCGCCAGCGGTTCGGTCTGGGCCAAGCCCGCGTGGAACGTCTGGTGGACTTGGGACCCGCGGCTGACGACCTACACGATCATGTTCCTGCTGTTCGTCGCCTACTTCATGCTGCGCAGCGCCATGGAGGACCCGGCACGGCGGGCCCGCTTCTCATCGGTCTACGCCATCTTCGCATTTCTCAGCGTCCCGATTACGTTCATGTCGATTCGCTGGTGGCGCACTATTCATCCGGTGCTGATCGACTCGAACGACGGGTTCGGCCTGTCATCCGGCATGATGACCGCGTTCTTTATCAGCCTGGCAGCGTTCACCCTGCTCTATGTTGTGCTGCTGATCCACCGCTACCGGCTGGAACAGATGAAGGAACAGGTGGAGCTCCTCAAGGAGCAGTTGGGATACTAGCGAAGGAATAGGAGTGTAGGTCATGGCTTTCATGGTAGCAGCATATCTGATTATCTGGCTGGCAGCATTCGTCTTCATCTTCAGCATGATGCAGCGTCAGCGGAGCATCCAGCAGGAAATCGCGGCCCTGCGCGAGCTGGCTAGGGAGCGCGAGGAACAGCACTAGGCCGGGGTCTGCCCGGTCGTGGAGTAGAGACATGACGGTTTCAAGCCGTTGGGTGACATTCTCGCACGCACTGGCGTTCGTCATCGGGTTTAGCTTGGTCTTCGTCACGCTCGGCGCATCGGTCGCGTTCTTCGGCTACGCGATCAACGCCTACTTGCCCACGTTCGTGAAGATCGGCGGGGTGGTGCTGATCCTGTTCGGCCTGCAGGTGGCGGGCGTGCTCGGCTGGCTGGCGGACCGCATCCGCGCGGCAGGCGGCGACAGGAACCCGCTGGGCCGTGCCTACATCTGGGCTGTAGATGGCCTGGGCCGTCTGATGTACACTGAGGGCCGGGTACAGGCGCACGTAGATCGCCGCTGGGGGTATCTCTCCTCCGCGCTGATGGGCGTCTTCTTCTCCGCGGGCTGGATTCCCTGCGTCGGACCGGTGCTGGCCGCGATTTACTTCCTGGCGAGCGACACGCAGACCGTCGGGCAAGGCGCGCTGCTGCTGCTGGTCTACTCCGCCGGCCTGGGCATCCCGTTCCTCTTGACAGGGCTGGCGTTCAGCAGCATGACGGGCGTGCTGCGCCGGCTGAACCGGCGGCTGGGCCTCGTCTCCAAGATCACCGGGGTCTTCCTGATCGCAGTAGGCGTCCTCCTGTTCAACGACCGGCTTGCCCTGATCGCCAACTTCTTCGTGGCGCGGTTCGGCACGGGACTTGCGAGCCTCGAGTTCGGCGGCGTGACATCCGCGGTCAGCCTGCCTATTGCCTTCCTGGGCGGCCTGCTCTCGTTCCTGTCGCCGTGCGTTCTGCCGCTTATACCCGCCTACATCGGCTACCTGAGCGGCGCAGCAGTTGCAACCGGCGTCGCTGCGCCGGCTGCGGTTCCCGCCGAAGCGGCTGCCGGGTCCGCCTCTGATGGGAAGCTCGCGGTCTGAGATGACGCAGAACACCCCTGCCCAGCCTGCGCCCGGCGGCCGGTTCGCGAGCGCAATCGACCGATTTGCCGCCTGGCTCGCGCGGCACTGGCTGGCCGTGTTCAACGTACTGGCGGCCCTGTTCGTTGGCCTGCCCTTCCTGGCGCCCGTGCTCAAAGAGGCAGGCGCGACCGGTCCGGCCAATCTGATTTATGCGGCCTACGCGCCGACCTGTCACCAATTGCCGGAGCGGTCGTTCTTCCTGTTTGGCCGCGAGTTCGTCTACGATGTCCATGAGTTGGAGGCGGAGGGTGCGCTGCCGGAGGGACTCAACGTCTTGCAGCGCCAGGCTCTGCGCTGGCAGGGGACGGCCGAGACGGGATTCAAAATCGCGCTCTGCCAGCGCGATGTTGCCATCTATGGAACTATCCTGATCGGTGGGCTGCTGTTCGGTGTACTGCGGGGGCGGCTCAAGGGCCGCGATGGGAAGCTGCCCAAGCTGCCGCTGTGGCTATACGGCGTGCTGCTGCTGCCGATTCTGATCGACGGCGGCACGCAACTGCTCGGCTTGCGCGAGAGCGACTGGTTCCTGCGCCTGCTGACCGGCGGTATTTTCGGGTCTGCAACAGTCTGGCTGGCGTATCCGTATGTCGAGGAAGCCATGGCCGATGTGGCCCGCACTGCGGCAACCAACCAGCAGGCTGCAAACAGCCCGCACCCTCAAACTGGACAAAACCTCCCACCTGGGGTATAAATAAGGTCTGTGTACGTTACATTCCTGGAGGCTATCGGTGCCAAATCTGAAGAAGAATCCATCTGCTTTGAAGGCGATGCGCCGGGACGCGCGCAAGGCGGCCTATCGCGGCCGTGTTCGCACGTCGACGCGCACTTTTGTAAAGAAGGCGCGATCGGTCATCGCGTCCGGCAAGCTGGCGGGCGCCGATGAGGCTCTGCAGAACGCCATCCGCGCGCTCGACAAGGCGGCGGAAAAGGGCATTATCCACAAGAATGCCGCCGCGCGGCGCAAGTCGCGGCTGATGAAGGCCCTGCATCGCGCGCAAGAAACGCTATCGGCGTAATCATTCGGCCGCACCGCAGGGTTCACGTCCCGGCGGGATGACTGCCATCGTGCGGAACCACCAGTCGGCGCGTCAGCGCCGATTTTGGTTTAAGCGAATTGGCCTCACCCTATACTTCCTCGTGCTCCAGTTCCATCGCCTCCGCCTGTTCCTCGTCCACAAGGGGGAGGGACGGCTCCACAAGCACCGCCACGATGAGCTTATAGCCCACCCCGCGCTGTGTGACGAGCACCCGAGGTCGCGTTGGATTCACCTCGATCTTCTCGCGCAGCCACCGGATATGGACATCCAGGGTGCGCGTGTCGCCCAGGTAGTGCGTCTCCCAGATCTCCTTCATCAGGTCTTCGCGCGAGATGACCTGGTTGGGATGTTCCATAAAAATCGCGAGCAGACGGCACTGTTTGGGTGTAAGGTGGGTTCTGCCCTGGGGACTGACCACAATGCGTGTGGTCAAATCCAACTCTACGTCGCCGGCCCGCAAGAGGTGGGGCGTGGCAGCCTCGAGCAGTCTGCGGATGGTATCGCGCAGCTTGCGTGCAGTAAAGGGATGGACCAGGCGCTCCTGCACCTCAAGATGGTGGCCCTCCCCGCGATCCAGGATGGCAAGGAGGCGGGCCTGAGGCAAGCGGCGAGCGAGAGTGCGGCAGAGGCGATCGCCGGAGAAGTGGCCGTTAGCTGTACTGATAATCACGAGGTTGGGGTGAAGTTCGCGGGCCATCTGCAGGCCCGCGATTTGTGTGCGAGCAAAGGCGACAGCCACGCCCTCCTGTTGCAACCCCTGCCAAACCTTGTCATGGTTCGGGTCCGCCCGACCGATGTACAAAATCTGGACCGGTTTGGCGTTTGGACTGCGCCCCATTTCGCCACCTCCTCCGCTGCCATCACCCCGCAGCTTCAGATTATAGCGTATGGCAAAACAAAAGGCAATAGGGTTGCACTTTGCTGGCCCGCGTGATAGAATCGCGCTTGTGCCTTCCCTGATGCCGAATGACGTAGCGGCCATCTCCCGGACCGTGGTCGTAATTCCAACTTACAACGAAGCCGCCAACCTGCCCAGCCTGGTCGCCGAGTTGCGCGCGCTGGCCGTGCCGGAACTGCATCTGCTGATTGTGGATGACAACTCCCCTGACGGCACAGGCCGCCTCGCCGACGAACTGGCATGCCGGTTCCCTGGCGAGATTCGCGTTTGCCATCGACCGGGCAAGCAGGGGCTGGGCCGGGCCTATCTGGCCGGGTTCGAGGCTGCGCTCGCCATGTCGGCGGATGCCATCGTCCAGATGGACGCCGACTTTTCCCACCCGCCCGACAAAATCCCTGAGATGCTGGCCCTGCTGGCAAAATGCGACGTGGTGGTAGGCTCGCGCTACGTGCCCGGCGGGCAGTTGGACGAACGCTGGAGCTGGTGGCGCCGCTTCCTGAGCTGGTGGGCCAACGAGGTGTGGGCGCGCCGCATCTTGCACATCCAAACGCGCGATATCACGGCCGGCTTCAAATGCTGGCGCCGCGCGACGCTGCTCGGCATCGGCCTGGAGCGGGTGCAGTCCAACGGCTACGCCTTTCAGGTCGAGATGACCTACCTGACCGAACGCCTCGGCTTCAAGGTCATCGAAATCCCCATCTACTTCGAGGACCGGCGCATCGGCAAATCGAAAATGAGCGTGCCCGTCAAGCTACAAGGGGCGGTGGATGTCCTCCGCATCTGGTGGCGGCACCGCCGCGCCACCCGCAGCAACCTGCCCGCGGGCAGTCACGAGTCAAAGTGACCCGACCACCCATGACCACCCGGCGCACCGACGCCCTTGTTGTGCTGGCCCTGCTGTTGCTGCCGCTCTTGTGGTTCGCACCGCAGGTCTTCGGCAATGCCACCCTCCTGCCGGCAGACAACCTGTACCAGTTCCCGCCGTGGGAGCCTTACGCAACGCAGCTCGGCGCGGGCGTCCCGCACAATCCGCTCATCAGCGATCTGATCCTCGAAAACTACCAGTGGAAGTCCTACATCCTGGAGGCACTCCGCACGGGCGACATCGGCAGTCTGTTGTGGAGCCCCCGGCTCTTTGCCGGCGCGCCGTTCCTGGCCGCGGGGCAGCACTCCGCCATGTATCCGCTGAGCGGCCTGTTCTACATCCTGCCGTTGTGGCGGGCCTACGGCGTCTTCACGTGGCTCCAGCTCGGTATTGCGGCTGCGGCCATGTACATCTTCATGCGGGTGCTGCGGCTGCGCCCGCTGCCCGCGGCGGTCAGCGCGGTCGCCTACGCGTTCTCCGGCTTCTTCATCGTCAGCGTCAACTTCACGATGGTCATTGCCGCGGCGGCCTGGCTCCCGCTGATCCTGGCGATGATCGAGATTGCCGTCCGCAAGCAGGAGGAGAAGGGTCCAGCATCCTTCTCGCCCGTCCCATACATCGTGGCGGGCAGCCTCTTCCTCGCGCTCGCCAGCCTCGCCGGGCACGTCGAAATCACCTACTACACGCTGATGGTCAGCGCGTACTATGCGCTGTGGCGGCTGATTGTGCTGTGGCGGCGGGTGCGCACACCCTTGCCCTCGCTGCGGCTGGCGCTCTGGCTGCTGGTGATGGTCGCGTTCGGCCTGGCGTTGAGCGGCGTGCAACTGCTCCCGCTCTACGAGCTCGTCTCGCAGTCCTTTCGCGAGGGCTCGGCCAGCCTCCAGCAGGTGCGCGATTGGGCCTGGCCGAGCCAGCAGGTCTTGACCTTCTTCCTGCCCGACTTCTTCGGCAACCCGACCCACCACACCTGGTTCGACATCTGGCAGCGCACCTGGGCGCCCGTCACGCAGAACGCGCTCGGCGAGCCGCTGAACACGATCGATTGGGGCGTCAAGAACTACGTCGAAGGCGGCAACTACCTGGGCATCGTCACCTGGCTGCTGGCCGCAGTCGCGGTCGTGGCGGCGGCCGTCCAAGGAAGAAGCAAGAAGCAAGAAGGAAAGGCGGGGCCCCCGGCAGACGATGATACGCGTTCGTCTGCCATCTTCCTTCTTCGATCTTCCTTCGTCCGTCCGTCCTCCGTGTTGCTCTTTGCCGTGCTTGCAGTCCTCTCTCTGCTCTTCGCCTTCGGCACGCCGCTCTATGCCATCCTGTACTACGGCTTGCCCGGCTACAGCCAGTTGCACTCTGCGTTCCGGTGGGTGTTCCCGTACACACTCAGCATGGCCGCGCTGGCGGGGTTCGGGCTGCACGCGATAATGGCTGGAAGCTGGATGGGCGCAGCTACACTGCGCACGGAGGCTGGTGAAAGGTCTCGCGGGTCGGCCACCCCCAATCCGCTGCGGATGTTCATCACTCTGCTCGCGGGATTCGCCATTGCCGCGGGGATCGGGGCGTTGCTCGTCGTGCTGGCGAGCGTGGTCGTGCCCGGCCCGTTCGTCGCACTGGCCGACCGGCTGATGATGTGGGGCTTCTGGGCCGACCGGATCCAGGCGCGCGGCTTTGCCGACGGTGTGATGGCGTGGAGCTATTGGGCGCTGGGGCTGGCCCGCTTCGGCGCGATGGCATTGTTGGCCGGACTGGCGCTGTGGTGGGCACGACCTTCGACTCCGGGCGGCGCTGCGCGACGCACGCCCGCTCAGGATGCCGGGGACGCCATCAACACGGAGCATCCTGAGCGGAGTGGCGGAGCAGTCTCCGCCAGGCAGCCGAAGGATGCTTTGAAGCATGAGCTACGGTGGGCCGCGCTGCCTCTCCTGCTCATCCTCGACCTCTGGCTCGTAGGGCACAGCTTCAACCCGGCCACCGACCCCAGGCTGCTCAGCTTCACGCCGCCCGTCATCGAGTGGCTGCAGGCACAGCAGGACCCGGCTCAACCGTGGCGCCTGACCAGCTTCAACGCGCCCGACGACAAGACGCTGTGGGCCAACTCTGCGATGGCCTATGGGTTGGAGGACATCCGCGGCTACGACTCCATCATCCTGCGCCAATACGCGCAGTACATGGAGCGCATCCAACCGCAGTATGACCTGCTCTACAACCGCATCGGTCCTATCTACACCCAGGTGGACGGCCAGGCCAACTACCCCGCGCTGGACAGCCGCCTGCTCGACCTGCTCGGCGTACGTTATGTGGTGACATCGAGCGCGATTCCGAATGCGGGCTACCGTCAGGTATACGATGCCGAGGTGGCCGTCTACGAGAACACAGACGCGCTGCCGCGCGTGTTCATCGTGCCGGAGGCGGTCGCGGCCGTAGATGCTGACGCGGCGCTGGACCGGCTGGAGACGATCGACCCCGCCGAAACCGTGGTCATCGAGCCGGCAACCGCCGGTGAGCTGGCGCTCGCAATGCTGCCCGCAGCCTCGTCACCCGAGGTGCGCGAGGCGCGCATCAGCCAGCGGGGGGGCCGCGAAGTCTTTGTAGACGTGAACATCAGCGACCGCGGGTGGCTGGTCTTCACGGACAGCTACTTCGAAGGCTGGAAAGCCTACCTGCGGCCGTTCGGGGTCGAGGGCGAAGGCGTGGACGCGGCGGGCAACCCGGTCGAGCAGCAGTTGGCGCTCTACCGCGCGGACGGGGCCTTCCGGGCGGTCTATCTGCCACAGGCCGGCCAGTGGACCGTGCGCTTCGTCTACTCCCCCCGCAGCGTGCTGCTCGGACTCTACACCACCTTCCTGGCGGGCATCACCCTGCTCATGCTGGCGGGTTGGTGGGCCTGGGGCCGCTTCTACAAGGGCGAGGGCAGCGAGGTCGGCACGGTCGCGAAGAACAGCGCGGTCCAGATGGCGATGTCGCTGTTGAGCCGGGCCATCGACTTCGCCTTTGCCATGCTGCGGCTGCGGGTGCTCAGCCCGGTCGGTGAGGGCGGCTACGTCTTCGCCATCACCTTCTACGGGCTGTTCGAGATTCTCACCCGCTTCGGCCTGGGCACGCTGGTCACGCGCGATGTCGCGCTGGACAAGAGCCGGGCGCGCAGCTATTTGTACAACGTCATCGCGCTGCGCAGCGGGCTGTGGCTCATCAGCCTGCCGCTGATGGCGCTCGTCGCGCTGTTCTACCGGGTGGTGCTCAACCAGCTTACGACTGCGGAAATCCAGGCGATCGCCGTCTTTGCCGGGGCGTTGTTCTTCGCCAACATTGCGGACGCCATCAGCGCGGTGTTCAACGCATTCGAGAAGATGGAGTATCCTGCGGCCACGTCGACCGCCACCGCGGTCGGCAAGGTGGCGCTCGGCGCGCTCGTGATCCTCCCGCCGCTCGACATGGGCTTCGTGGGTCTCGCCTGGGTGTCGCTCGTGATGAACGTCGTGCAGGTCATCTGGCTCGGCGCGCTGCTGCGCAGCAAGGTGCTGCCGCCGGAGAGTGATACCGATCCTTCGACTGCACCCCGCCGGAGTGATGGCGGAACTCCGGCGGGACGCAGTCACAGGATGCCTCGGCTGGGCCTGGACTGGCAGAGTCAGCGGCACATGCTGGCCCAATCCGGGCCGCTGATGATCAACCATCTGCTGGCAACCGTGTTCTGGCGCATCAGCCAGCTCGTGCTGCGCGGCGCACCAATGACCGGGCTGGCCGCGGTGGGCATCTTCTCCGCGGGCGTGAAGTATCTCGACGGGCTTAACGTCATCCCCAGCTACTTCACGTTGGCGATCTTCCCGCTGATGAGCCGCTATGCGCACGCGGGCGCGGACACGCTGGTACGCGCATACCGGCTGGCCCTCCAGCTATTGTTCATCGTCAGCCTGCCGCTGGCCGTGCTGTTCACGTTTGCCGCCACACCGCTCATCCAGATTCTCGGCGGCGCGGCCTACCTGCCCGACGCCGCGATTGCGCTGCGCATCATGATCTGGTC
Source organism: Anaerolineae bacterium (assembly GCA_034429055.1). Lineage (GTDB taxonomy): Bacteria > Chloroflexota > Anaerolineae > CG2-30-64-16 > CG2-30-64-16 > MWBF01. The sequence goes on from DAOUGK010000485.1 coordinate 21,722, forward strand.
CATCCCCATCGGGTTCATCAACTCGGTCACCCAGTACGTGCTGATTGCCGTCAATCAGCAGCGCTATCTTACGAAGGCCTTCCTGATCGGCGTAGGCTTCACCGCCACGGCCAACCTGCTCCTGGTGCCGCGCTTCGGCTATGTCGCGGCCGCAGCCTTGCAGATCCCCGCGGAGCTGTCGCTCTTCATCCCCTTCGCCTGGGCGGTGCATCGTTATGTCGCGCCGATGCCCTGGCTGAATCTCTTGGGCCGGCCGCTCCTTGCAGGCGCGCTGAACGTCCTGGCCGTCTGGGGGCTGGCGCGCGCCGGCCTGCCGCTGCCCATCGCGCTGCTGATGGGGTTGCTGATATATGCCGCCGCGCTGATCGGACTGGGCGTCTTCCGCGCGGCGGAGTACGACGTGCTGCGCAGCCGCTTACGGCGCAATGCAGCAAATCCGGTGCATTGACAGGAAGGGCACCCCTGCCCTACAATCATCTCAACCAATCTGTGTACGTTGACACAGGCCGACTTGCTGACCGTCTTGCATCTGGAGGTTGCCATGCGAATCGGGATTATCACGAGCGGCGGCGATGCGCCGGGCATGAATGCAGCGATTCGGGCCATCACACGCTGCGCCATCGACAAGGGCATGGAGGTCATCGGCATCCACGAGGGCTGGCAGGGTGTAGTGGACGGCGGCGAGCAGTTCCAGCCGCTTACCTGGCGCGATGTCGGCGGCATCCTGCAATTAGGCGGCACCATCCTGGGCACGGCCCGCTCGGAGGTGTTCCGCAGCAAAGAGGGACGCCGCAGAGCTGTGGGCAACCTGGTCAACGCAGGCATTGAGGCGATGGCCGTCATCGGCGGCGACGGGTCACTCACGGGTGGATTGCTGCTCTACCAGGAGTGGGAGGAGCATCTTCAGGCGCTGGCTGCGGCCGGCGTCATTCCGCCGGAGAAGGCCGCGAATCCCACACCATTACGCATCGTGGGGCTGCCCGGCTCCATCGACAACGACCAGTACGGCACAGACATGGCTATCGGCGCAGACACGGCCCTGAATACCGTGGTCGAAGCCGTCGATAAACTCAAGTCCACTGCGGGTTCGCACCAACGCGCGTTCGTGGTCGAAGTTATGGGGCGGCGCAGCGGTTACCTCGCACTGATGGGCGCGGTCGCCAGCGGCTCCGACTGGGTCCTGATTCCCGAAGAGGAGATGGATGCACGCTGGCACTACAAGATGATCGAGGCGCTGGGCCGCGGGCGCGCGGCGGGCCGGCGCCAGGATGTCATCCTCCTGGCCGAGGGTGCGCGCCACTCCGACGGCCTGCCCATTAAGGCAGAAACCATCACCGAGATCGTCAAGACGCGGGCCGGCGTGGATGCGCGCGTGACCGTCCTGGGGCACGTGCAGCGCGGCGGCTCGCCCAGCGCGTTCGATCGCGTCCTGGCGTCACGGCTCGGCCAGGCCGCAGTCGAGTACCTGGCAGGGCCTGATCCCACGCCGGTCATGGTCGGATTGGTCCACAACCAGCCGGCCGCCACTCCACTGACAGAGATGGTTGCCAAGAGCCAGGCTATCAACATCGAGATGGATCAGGGTCATTTCCAGGCGGCGCTGGAGCTGCGCGGACGCAGCTTCCTCGATTCATTTGAGATGTTCAAGACGCTGGCCCGTGCCGAACCCAAGCAGGCACTGGCGGGCAAGGGCCGCATCCTGCTGCTGACGGGCGGACCGGATGCGCCGGGCATGAACGCGATCCTGCGCACCGCCCTGCGCATGGCGCGCAACGTGGGCCAGGATGTCGTCGGCGCGCGCTACGGATTCGGCGGCCTGGCGCGCGGCGACATCTGGGATCTGAACTGGATGACGGTTCACGGCTGGATCAACCGGGGCGGGAGCGAGCTGGGCGCAGTGCGCCACGATCTCACCGAGGCAGAGATCGCGCAAATGGTCGAGCAGATCAAGGCGTGGGATATCCGCGGCATGATCGCAGTCGGCGGCCTGAGCACCTATCTGCAGGCCCAGAAGATCATGGCCGCACGCGAGCAATTCCGGGCGCTGCGCATCCCTATGATGCTCGTGCCCGCGACCATCGACAACAACCTGCCCGGCACCGAGATTACCATCGGCGCAGACACCGCGCTCAACAACATCGTCGATGCCATCGACAAGATCAAGTACACCGCGGGCGCCGCGCATCGCGCCTTTATCGTGGAAGTGATGGGCCGGCAGTGCGGATATCTCGCGCTGGCGGCGGGGCTGGCGACCGGGGCCGAGATGGAACTGCTCAACGAGGATGGCATTACGCTGGACTCGCTGCGCCGCGATATCGAGACGCTGCGCCGGGGTTTCGCGCAGGGCAAGAAGCTCGGGATCGTGATTATCTCAGAAGGCGCGTCACCCCACTATGACACGGAGTTCGTACGCCGCATCATGGAGGCGGAATCGGGCGGCCAGTTCGAAGTGCGCCAGACCATCCTGGGGCATCTCCAGCGCGGGGGCGCGCCGACTGCGTTCGACCGGGTGCAAGGCAGTCGGTTGGGCGCGCATGCCGCGCGGCAAATCATGCAGGACATTGAGTCCGGCAACACCGACATCAACGTCATCGGCATCGAACGCCGCGGTGTGGCCGTAACCCCCTACAAGGAAGCGATGCTGACGATGGATTGGGAGTGTGGCCGGCCGAAGGAGCAAAGCTTCCTCAAGTGGCGCGACCTGGTGGACACGCTTGCCAAGCCGGATCCGGTCGAGTAACGCGGCAACGGATTGCACGGGATAAACGGATGGGGCCTGTATGCGACACAGGCCCCTCTGTATGTCAGGCGCATACTACGGGTGCGCCCTGAACTGCGCCCCATCCCAGTGCCGCGACCTCCGCCAACAGCCGGTCGATTTGCTCGGCGGTGTGCGTCGCGAAGATAGCGACGCGCAGTGCGCCGCCCGCGGGCGTGCTGGAATAGCGCGTGACGTGGGCCACACAGATATCCCGCTCGAACAGCTCGCGCTTGATGCGTGCCAGGTCCAGGCCGGGCCGGGCACGCAGGCAGATGATCGGCGAGGGGCTCTCTTCCAGCACCCAGCCCAAGGCGCGGAAACCGGCACGCGCCCGGGCCACGTTCGCCCACAACGCCGCGCGGCGCTCCGGGTGCGCGACGATAAAGTCCAGCGCCCAGGCTGACGCGGCGGCCGCAGGGATCGGCGGGGGACTGCTCGCGTTGAGCGCAGCGGCGTTCCGCCCGACCTGCGCGATGAAGGCTGCGTCGCCAGCGATCAGCCCGCCGTGGCCGCCCAGCGCCTTGCTGAGCGTATGTGCCGTGAAGACCCGCACGCCCTGGGCCGCGTCTGCCGCCTGCATGTACTCGACCGTCCCGCGGCCTTGCTCCCCGATGACTCCGGTGGCGTGCGCATCGTCCAGGCAGAGGAGCGCGCCCTCGTACTCGGCCAGCGTCCGCACATAGTCCGCGGCGGGTGCGATCTCGCCCGAAATCGGAAAGACACCGTCGCTCAGGACCAGGGGCCGCTCGTGCGGGGCCAGATGCGCTCGGAGTTGTGTCGCCAGGTCAGCCGGATCAAGGTGGTGGAAGAGGTGTGATGGCACACGCGCCGCGGCAACCGCATCACGCACGCTGAAGTGCGCCGCCTCATCGACAAAGACGCGCTCATACTCGCCCGTCAACCCCTGCAGCAGCGCAACGCTGCCCAGATACGCAGAGACATAGTAGGTAGCCGCTTCCGTGCCGAAGAATCGCGCGGCCGCGGCCTCAACAGCACGGTAGATCGAATGCTCACCGTAGCCTCCGCGCGACGTGGAGGTGGTCAGTCCATAGCGCTGCAGGGCCTCCACCGCCGCGGCAATCAGCCC
>DAOUGK010000486.1:0-3121 GCA_034429055.1 Anaerolineae bacterium
AGGACGTCCAGCTTTTCAGTGCCACGCTGATGGAGAACATCACGCTGTTCGACCCGGCGATCGGGGAGGCCGATGTTCGCCGGACGCTCGCGTCGCTGGATTTGCTGGCGTGGGCCGAGAGCCAACCCGAAGGGCTGCACACGCGGCTGGCCGCAGGCGGCGCGGGGATGTCGGCCGGCGAGGCGCAACTGCTGGCCTTCACGCGCATCCTGCTGCGCGACCCCGGATTGGTCATCCTCGATGAGGCCGCCTCCCGGCTCGACCCGGTGACCGAGCGGCGGCTGGAACGTGCGATCGACCGGCTGCTGGCGGGACGGGCGACGAACGACGAACGACGAAGGACGGCCATCATCATCGCGCACCGGCTGAGCACCGTGCAGCGGGCCGACGACATCCTCATCCTGGAGGACGGTCGCGTGGTCGAGTTCGGAGAGCGGGCGCGGCTGGCCGCCGACCCGTCCTCCCGCTTCGCCGCCCTGCTGCGGACGGGCCTGGAGGAGGCGCTGGCATGACGAAGACATCTATCGAAGCTGCCCTTCAGGAAGCCTCGCCCCACAGGATCGGCGTCTGGCCCGCCAACCTGGGCCTCATCCGCTACGCACGGCGGCCGTTTGCCATGCACGCAGTTTTGCAGGTGTTCGTGCTCGGCTCCGTGGTGCTGCCCGGCCTGATCGAGAAGGCCGTCTTCGACACCATGACGGGCGCGGCGCAGGCCGGCGTCAACCTGTGGACGCTGATCGCGCTCTACGCCGGCATCGGGCTGGCCCGCATGGCCTCCGTGTATGCGGAGGCGTGGGCCGGCTGGACGTTCCGTTACACCGCGGCCGCGCTCGTGCGGCGCAACCTGTTCGCTGCGCTGCTCCGGCGGCCCGGCGCGCTTGCGCATCCCATCACGCCCGGTGAGGCCGTCAACCGCTATCGCGATGACGTCGCAGAGGTCTGCGACTTCCCGACGTGGCTGCCGGATGTCGCAGGCAACCTCGTGTCCTTCGGCATTGCGATCGCCATCATGGCGAGCATCAACTGGCAAATCACGCTGTTCGCCTTCGTGCCGCTCGTCGTAGCGTATGCCGTGGGCCGCGCGACCTGGGGCCGGATGCTGCGTTACCGGGCCGAGCAGGGCCGCGCCGACGACAGGGTGACAGGCTTCCTGGCAGAGTTGTTCGGCGCGGTGCAGGCGATCAAGGTCGCCGGAGCCGAAGACCACATCGTGCGTCATTTCGATATCCTCAGCGAGACGCGCCGCCGCGCAGCCGTCCGCACCGCGATGCTGGAGACGCTGGCCTGGTCCATCCACACCTTCGCCGTCCCCGTCGGCATCGGGTTCATGCTGCTGCTGGCGAGCCGTGAGATGGCCGCGGGCCGCTTCACCATCGGCGACTTTGCGCTGTTCACCTACTATCTCGGCTTCACGTCCGCCTTCCCATCCTACCTCGGCACGTTCGTGGGCGACCTCAAGCAGCAGGAGGTGGCGCTCACCCGCCTGGCCGAGCTGGTGCCCGATGAGCCGGCGGACGTGCTGATCGAGCCGCACCCGGTGTTCGGGGAGGAACAGGACGAATCTGGAAGCGTCCTTCGACTGCGTCCGCCCAGCCAGGCACAGCCTGGCCGTGCGGCCTCCGCTCAGGATGCTGGCGAAATGGAGTCGAAGGGGCATCCTGAGCGGATGGGCGTCGTCCGACGCCCGGAGTCGAAGGACGCCTCGCTTCTCACGGTCCGTGGCCTCACCTACCTGCACCCATCCACAGGCCGGGGCATCCAGGGGGTGGACCTCGACCTGCCGCGCGGCAGCTTCACCGTCGTCACCGGGCAGATCGGCTCGGGCAAGAGCACGCTGCTGCGCGCGCTCCTGGGCCTGCTGCCGCGCGATGCCGGAGACACCACGTGGGAAGGTACGCGCGTGACCGACCCCGCGAACTTCTTCCGCCCGCCGCGAACGGCATACACCTCACAGACGCCGCGGCTGTTCAGCGCGACGTTAGCAGAGAACATCCTGCAGGGCTGGCCTGACGCAGACGGTGAGGAGCTGGATGCGGCCATCCGCCAGGCAGTGCTGGAGCAGGATGTCGCGACCCTGGAACACGGCCTGGCGACCGTGGTCGGGCCGCGCGGGGTGCGGCTGTCCGGCGGGCAGGTGCAGCGCGCGGCGGCCGCGCGCATGTTCATCCGCCGGCCGGAGCTGCTCGTGTTCGATGATCTGTCCAGCGCGCTGGATGTGGACACGGAACGCGCCCTGTGGGAGCGGCTCGGCGCCTTTGAGACTGAAGAAGGAAGAAAGAAGGCAGATGGCGAATCATCCAGCTTCCAGCCTCGTCCGACCATCCTCGCCGTCTCGCACCGCCGGGCCGCGCTGCAACGTGCGGACCAGATCATCGTACTGAAGGCAGGCCGCGTAGACGCCGCCGGCACGCTGGACGAACTGCTCGCGACCTCTACCGAAATGCGCCGGCTGTGGGCCACCGAGGAGTAGCGGTCTCACGCAAAGACGCAAAGAACGCAAAAGCTCAGATGATTCAAACCTCTGCGTTCTTTGCGCCTTTGCGTGAGCTTTCTCGTCGCCGGATTACATCTTTTGTGGAACCAATCGCCGCGCCGCGGCGTATATTGTATCGAATAGCCCGACCGCTGAAGGATGGACTCGTCATGCCGTCTCGCCGCTTGCGCCCGCTCCTGCTGCCAGGTGCGTTTCTCGCCCTGGCGCTCGTCCTGGGCTGGGTGCTGATAGGCGTCCTTCTGCCGCGCTGGCTGGACTCCGCGGACCTGATCTACAAGCCTGCCACGCCGAGCATCATCATCACCGACCGGCAGGGCCGCGTGCTCTACGAGGCCATCGACCCGCGCGGCAACAAATACGTGCCGCTTGCCCTCACTGAAATTCCGCGCGCGTGCCGCGAGGCCACGCTCGCCACAGAAGATGCGAACTTCTATCATCATCCCGGCGTGGACCCCATTGCCATCGCGCGCGCCGCGTGGCTCAACTGGCGCGCGGGCGAAACGGTGTCCGGCGGGAGTTCGCTGACGCAGCAGCTCGCCCGGAACCTGCTGCTCTCCGCAGAGGTACGGCAGGAGCGCACGCTCGAGCGCTAGCTGCGCGAGGGGTGGCTGGCCTGGCGGCTGGAGC
>DAOUGK010000487.1:0-3783 GCA_034429055.1 Anaerolineae bacterium
GTGGGCTTCCACTGGCTGTCCACGTCCGCAAACTGGTAGAGCCGGGGATGATGTTTGCGCACCTGCTCCGCGATGTACGCGTTGTTCTGCGGATTGTGCTCGATCTCCGCGCAGACCACGACCGCCCGATCCACCCCGTTCACGGTCATCTCGTCGAGCAACTGCTCCACGACCCCGCGGCTCTCCGGGTCGGGCACGGGCGGGTTATAGGGCCAGTAGGTCCACGCGTGGCAGTGGCTGTCGATAATCACAAGGCCTCCGTTATGATAGAGAATCCCGTTTTCTGGCAGAAAACGGGATTCTGAGCACCCTCAGGGCACGCCCTTGCCGCGCACCGCGGCGAGCAGCGCGTACCACTCCTCGCGCGACAACTCCACGTCTACCGCGGGCGCGCTGTCCGTGATACGCTCCGGCCGCGCCGTGCCGATGATCGGATGGATGCCGCTCGGATGGCGCAGCAGCCACGCCAGCAGGATGGCATCCGCGCTGACGCCCTTCTCCGCAGCCAGCTTAGCCACCAGCGCAGCCGCGGGGCGCAGCGCCTCGTCCACTTCCGCCTCCGGCCTGGACAGCCGCCCGTTGGCAACCGGCCCCCATGCCTGAATCTGGATATCGTTCTGACGGCAGTAATCGAGCGTGCCAGTCGCCAGCACGGTTGTGTTGCCGGCGATGTTGGCGACCAGCCCCTCGGAGATGAGGAAGTGATGCACGAGGCTGAGCTGCACCTGGTTGGCGACGATGGCCTGGCGCACGTACTTGCTCAGAAGGGCAATCTGGCCCGCGGTGTGGTTGCTGACGCCGAAGTGCCGCACCTTGCCCGCGGCCTGCAGGTCATCGAACGCGCGAGCCACTTCCTCCGGTTCGACCAGCGCGTCGGGCCGGTGCAGCAGCAGGATGTCCAGGTAATCGGTCTGCAGGCGGCGCAGGCTGCCCTCGACCGAGCGGACGATGTGGTCGTGGCTGAAGTCGTAGCGCGCGGGCGCGCCGGGCTGCGGGTCATCCGGGAAGCGGATGCCGCACTTGGACTGGATGACGATGCGCCCGCGCAGGTCGGGGCTGCTGCGCAGCAGCTCACCGAACACCAGCTCGGACTTGCCGCGGCCATAGATGTCGGCATGGTCGAAGAAGTTAATGCCCGCCTCAAGCGCGGCCTCCACGGCCCGATGGCCGGCCTTTACCTGCTCCGGCGTGGTCGGCTCCGGCCCCCAACCGCCGCCGAGCTTCATGCAGCCGTAGGCCAGCCGCGAGACCGTCAGGTCCGTGCCGGGGATTCGATAGGTCTTCATGATGCACTCCGTTCTAGCGTGGATGCGCCCCAAACGCACCCATCAGTCCACCAAGTATAGGTCACAAGCCCTTTTTCTGCCAGAAATCTCGTTTGATGACCGTGAATTGCCCCTAACAGAACCGCTGGGGCCGGTCTCGGCTGTGGCTTCGCCACAGCACATCGTGCCCCTGGCCCGGTCGGAGACCGGCCAGAGCATAGTTTTGTTAGGCGTTCTTAGCCGGATTGGTCGTTTACGTGCGCAGTCAGCCAACCGGCTAAAGCCTCGACTCCAATTGCGTTAGAATCTCCTGACGCGTCCAGCCTCACCGGTTTGAGCGTCATCCTCCCCTGTGATAGACTGGCCCCATGCCTTACACGACCCAGTTCATCTTTCAACCCACGCCGCGTCTCCCGACCTGTCATGCGGCCAACCTCGCCGTGCTGGCCGACGGAACGCTGGCGTTCGTCTGTTTTCGCGGCTCGCGCGAGGCGGCCGGCGACTCGGTGACGGTGCTCCACCGGCTCGGGCCGGATGGCCGCTGGGATGCGGGCCAGGTGATCGTGGAGGAGCCGGGCCGGCCCGCGGGCAACAGCGTGCTGATGCCGCTGCCCGATGGCCGCGTCCTCCTGTTCTACACGCTGGCATACCTGGAAGGGGCGCACGCGTGGGCCAACTCGCTCGTCCATTACCGCTTCTCGGAGGATAGCGCGCGCACATGGGGGCCGCCGAGCGTGCTGACCGAGGAGGTTGGCTACATCTGCCGCAACCCCGGCCTGGTGCTGGCGAACGGCGACTGGCTGCTGCCCATCTACGACAACCGCGGAGGCGACAACCCGAACTACGCAGGTATGGGAGGAAACGAAGGCTCCGTCGCCATCAGCCGCGATCGCGGCGCGCACTGGCGGCGGTATGGCCGGATGGTTGCCGACGCAGGCACGGCCCAGCCCGCGGTCATCGAGGTTGCGCCGGGCCATTTGCGCGCGTGGCTGCGCACGCGCAACTTCTGGAACGGCGAGAACCCGGCGTGGGCGTGCATCTACTGTGCAGAGTCGCACGACAACGGGCGCAACTGGACGCGGCCCGAACGCACCGCGCTGCCCAACAACAACAGCAGCTTCCAGGTTATCCGCCTGCGGAGCGGCGCGCTCGTCCTCGTCTACAATCACCAGGCCGGGCGCACGCGCTCACCGCTGAACATCGCGCTGTCCTACGACCACGGCGAGACGTGGCCGGTGATGCGCGAACTGGAACCTTTCAGCCCGGAAGGTCACGAGTATTCCTACCCGGCTATCGCACAGACGCCCGACGGCACGATCCACGTCGCGTATACCTATCGGCGCACGCACATGAAGCACGTCGTCCTCGACCAGGCATGGATCGAGGCGTCCAACGATTGATCTCTGCACCCCTGGAAAAGGCAACCCGATGACACACGATTCACACCCTTCAGACACCGTGCGCGTCGCGCGCGCGGACCTCCTGGCATTCTGTACGGAGCTCTTCACCCGCCTCGGCCTGTCGCCGGCGGACGCGGCCGTTGCTGGGGATGTGCTGGTCGCGGCCGACGCGCGCGGCATCCCGTCGCACGGCGTCGCGCGGCTGCCCAGCTATGTCAACGGCATCACGACCGGCGCGACGGTGCCCGCCGCGCAGCCGGAGGTCATCGCCGAGACGCCGGCCACGCTGGCCCTCGATGCGCACGGCGGCATGGGCGCGCCGGCCAGCGCGGAGGCCATGCGCCGCATCATCGCCAAGGCGCGTACATCCGGCGCGGCCATCGCGTGCGTGCGCGACTCCAACCACTTCGGCATCGCGGGCTACTACGCGATGATGGCGCTGGAGCACGACATGATCGGGCTGGCGATGACCAACACGGCCGCGCTCGGCGTGCCGACGTTCGGCCGGCAGGTCATGTACGGCACGAACCCCATTGCCTTCGCCGCGCCTGCGGACCGGGAGCGCGCGTTCGTGCTGGATATGTCCACGACGGTTGTGACGAAGGGCAAGCTGGAGGTCTACGAGCGGCTGGGGCAGCCGCTGCCTGACGGCTGGGCGGTCGACCGGAGCGGCCACTCGGCGCGCGACCCGCACCGCATCCTCGACGAGATGTTCCAGCGCGTCGGCGGCGGGATGCTGCCCTTGGGCGGCGAGGGAGAGCTGCACAGCGGGTACAAGGGCTACGGGCTGGCCGTGATGGTAGATATCCTGTGCGGGGTGCTCGGCGCGGCCGCGTTCGGGCCGGGGCTGGCCGACAACCCGACCTGCTTCGGCCGGGTCAGCCACTTCTTCGCCGCATTCAACGTCGCCGCGTTCCGCGATGTGGCCGGGTTCAAGGCGGATATGGACCAGATGCTGTCCGACCTGCGCGCGTCGCCGCTGGCCGAGGGCGCGGAGCGCATCTATGTCGCAGGGGAGAAGGAGTTCGAGCGCGAGGCGGAGTACGCCCGCGACGGCGTGCCGCTGCTCCGGCAGACGTATGACCGGGCGGTCGAGATCGGGGGGATGTATGGGGTGG
>DAOUGK010000488.1:0-7401 GCA_034429055.1 Anaerolineae bacterium
CAGCGCGATGCCGACGCGGCGAACGAAAGACGAATCGTATTGTCCGATCAGGATCATGGACGGGTCTCCGGGAGTGATCAGACTGGAACTTTGCGCTCGCGCTCGCAAGGGCGGCGGATGCGGCCAGCTGAAGACTGCTGACAGGCCGATGGCTCAAACAAAAAGGGCGCCGCGAGGGCGCCCTTTCTTTTCGGCAACGAGGCCGGGATTACTCGACGATGCTTGCGACGATACCGGCGCAGCGTGCAAATCGCGCTTGCGCGCTATTTGCACCACTCTCAGTGCGTCGGCGGCTTTCGGACCGTCGCCTTCGATCGTTACTCGACGATGGATGCGACGATGCCGGCGCCGACGGTGCGGCCGCCTTCGCGGATGGCGAAGCGCAGGCGCTCCTCCATGGCGATCGGCACGATCAGCTCGACATCGACCGTCACGGCAGGTCAAAGACCTGCACCAGCGGGCTGGCGCGCAGTTCGTGCGGGTCATATAGATTCTGCAGCACCTTGCGCAGGGCTGCGATAAACCAGGCTTGTACGGCTTCGCCGTCCATGTCCCCCTCACGTCCGCTGCATGTCCGAAATGACATTCCCATCATGGGGAGATTGGAGTATAACTTACTGTAACATTTGGGGCAACTGCAATCCCCTCCCGTTTTCCCAGGACGGCCTGGCATTGCCCCGCGAGGCTCCCGCTGTCGTTTCTTTGCATCATTGTATGGTGTGTCAAAGCAAAAGGAGGTCCGCCTGCACCAGTGCCCTGGTCGTAAACCACTCGCCTCAACTGACATGACAACGCGCTTGACATTCGCCAGCAACACCTGAAACAATTCGCCATTCTCTGCACCCCCAAAGGAGGATACGGTGACAAAGAAGATTAATCGTCGAGACTTCATCCGCGTGTCTGCGGCCACCGCAGGCGCAGCCACGCTCGCCGCCTGTGGCTCACCGGCCACACCGGCGCCTGCTCCCACCCCGCTCCCCGAGGCAACTGCCGCCCCCGCGGCTGCCGAAGCCACCGAAGTACCCGCTGCCGAAGCACCCGCGGTCCCCGCCGGCGAACTCATGCCCGCGCCCGTAGTAAAGGGCGACAGCGAATGCCAGATCGACTGGACGCCGACCAACCCGCCCCCGCCCAAGGTGTATGATCCGCCGGTCGAGATCAAGATCATCGTCAACCCGCGGACCGAGTACTACCCCGAGGGCTGGAGCTTCGGCAACAACCCTGTCTACCAGGAAATCGTCGATTACACCGGCGTCAAACTGACCACCCACTGGGAAGAAGGCGCGGGCGTCGTCACCGCGCAGAAGCTCGCCGCGGACCTCGCCGCCGGCACCCTCCCCGATATGTTCGCGACCGGCGGCCTGTTCCTCGAGCAGCTCATCGAGTCCGATGCCATTGCCGACTTCAAGGCCATCTGGGATGCAACCGCCTCCCCGCTGACCAACCAGAAGAAGCGCTACCCCGACTATAAGTGGTGGAAGCAGACGCTCCGTGGGGACAAGCTGTACGGCATCCCGTTCGTCTACGGCCCGGCCTACAACGTGGACAATCTGCCCTTCGTCCGCCAGGACTGGCTCGACCAGCTCGGCCTCGAAGCCCCGACCACCATCGAAGGCTGGGGCGAGACCGCGAAGGCGTTCAAGGATGCAGGGCTGTGCCAGTTCGGCATCAACGCCTGCCAGCGCCTCGTGACCTGGTACATGAGCCTCGACCCGGTCTTCGGTGCGTACGGCGTCATGCCGACGTGCTGGCGCCTCGGTGCGGACGGCCAGCTTTACTACGACAGTGTCTCGCCCAAGGTCAAGGACGCGCTCGCGCTCATCCGCCAGTGGTATGCGGACGGCCTCATCGACCCGGACTTCTACACCTTCGGCGAAGGCGATGCCGCCGGCCACATCGACGCAGGCAAGATCGGCATCTACACCTCCCCCTGGTGGCGCGGCGGCGGCGACATCCAGGCCGAGCAGAACACGCCCGGCATGAAGCTGGCGCTCATGCCCTACCCGAAGGGGCCAGAAGGCATGCAGGGCCGCAAGGCTTCCGGCGAAGCCGGCAACTGCGTCGTGTTCCGCAAGGGGCTGGACCCCATCGCCATCGAGGCTGCGATCAACAACCTCAACTGGCACACCGAGCGGCACACCAACTGGGCCAAGTATCAGCAGTACGGCGAGTGGCGCAACAACCACTACTTCGCCGAGGGCATCGAGTGGGTCTTCGACGAGAACTGCGAGCTGGTCCCCGGCCCGATCACCAAGGCCGACAGCTACACCTGGATGGCCTACACGGACTTCGGCTTCATCCACGGCGGCTACCCCGAGTACCAGGCCGAGATGTTCCAGGAAATCGCCAAGTGGCAGGAGCAGGACCCCGCAACGCTGAACAAGGCGCAGCGGTACATCCTGACCCAGTCCGTGGCTCCGCGCGAAGCCCTGTACTACAACGCGGTCTTCGATAGCCGCGACGTCGCCATTGCCAACGAGTACTGGGGCAACCCGACGCAGGCCATGCAGGAAGTCCAGCCCGACCTGGACACGCTGGAGAGCCAGACCTTCATCGACATCGTCGTGGGCAACCAGGACCTGGATGCGTTCGACACCTTCGTGGAAGAGTGGAATGCCTCCGGCGGCGACGTGCTGACGCGCGACGTCAACGAGTGGTACAAGGCCACCTTCGGATGATCTGACGGTCATCCGAACGGATGAGCCTTAGAATCTATCCGAAAACCCGTTGGGGCCGGTCTCCGACCGTGCCCCTGGCTCGGTCAGAGACCGGCCAGAGCAATTCTCGGATAGATTCTTAGGTCATCCGACCGGATGATCTAGCGCATCGTGACAATCGGAACCGGGCCGTCAGCCGGGCGCCATCTCATCGCACCCAGCCCGGTGGATGCGCTCCTTCCGTGTCATGCCGAGGCTTCAGCCCGCCGCCGACATCGCTTCCCGGCTGAAGCCTCGGCTAACTCGTAGCATAGGGCCTTGTGCCCGTCGGAACGCCCGCAAGGGGCTATGCTACCGCCGTCACGACATTTAGGTATACAGCAGCATCTTCTCCCAATGGAGCGACAGATGGCAACACTGGCCCAACGCCTGAAGCCCGCGCCCGTCGAGAAAAACCCCTCCCTGCGCAGCGTGTTCAAGAAAGATTGGATGCTCTACGCAATGCTCGTCCCGGCGCTGGTCATGTTAATACTCTTCCACTTTTATCCCATGTGGGGCATCCTGATTGCCTTCAAAGACTATAAATTCGCCGAGGGCATCCTGGGCTCGCCCTGGGTCGGCTGGCAGAACTTCCAGACCTTCTTCGCCAGCCGCAACGCGGGAAACATCATCCGCAACACCGTGGTCATCTCCATGGGCAAGATTATCTTGGGCCAGATTACCGCGGTCGTTTTTGCGCTCATGCTCAACGAAGTGCGGCCGCGCCTGTTCAAACGGCTGACCCAGACCGCCACGACCCTGCCCCATTTCCTCTCCTGGGTCATCATTGGCGGCATCATGATCCAGGTGCTCGGCACATCGGGCCTGGTGAACAAGGGCCTGACCGCGCTCGGGCTGGACGCAGTGCGCTTCCTCGGCAAACCGAGCGTGTTCCCGTGGACGCTCATCCTCTCCGATGTCTGGAAAGGGTTCGGCTTCGGCGCGGTCATTTACCTCGCCGCCCTGACGGGCATCAACCCGGAACTCTTCGAGGCCGCGGCGGTGGACGGTGCAGGCCGGTTCCAGCGCATCCGTTACATCACCCTGCCCTCCATCCTGCCGACCATCATTCTCATGGCGTGTCTGGCCCTCGGCAGCATCCTGAACGCCGGCTTCGACCAGGTGTTGGTGCTGTATAACCCCTCCGTTATGCGGACGGGCGACATCATCGATACTTACGTCTACCGCGTCGGCCTCATCGGGGAAGGCGGACTCATCAACTACGGGTTGGCGTCCGCCGTGGGCCTGATGAAATCGGTGGTCGGGTTCTTCCTGATCGTCGCGTCCTACTGGTTGGCAGGTAAATTCGCCAACTACCGGATCTTTTAGACGGGGTTGGAAGGAGATTGCTCCATGATTCGCGAACGCGGCCTGCTGAACACCATCACCGATATTGTGCTATACGTCATCCTGGCGGCGCTGGTCATCCTGTGCCTGGCGCCCTTCGTCCACGTCATTGCCCTGTCGTTCAGCGACTTCAAGTCGGTGTCGGCCAACACGGTGTCGCTCTGGCCGATCAACCCGCACCTGGACAACTACCGGTTTATTTTCAAGAACCAGGAGTTCATCCGCTCGTTCGGCATTTCGGTGCTGCGCGTGGTCGTCGGCGTCAGCCTGAGCCTGCTGGTCACGATCATCACGGCCTACCCGCTCTCGCGCGACAGTGTCTACATGCCGGGGCGAACTGTGTTCAAGATGATTATGCTCTTTGCGATGCTGTTCAGCGGCGGCCTGATTCCAACGTTCCTGGCGCTGATGAACCTCGGGTTCATCGACAAGTTCTGGGTGATGGTCATTCCGGGCGCGCTGAACATCTTTAACGCCATCCTCATCATCAACTACTTCCGCGGCATCAGCCGGGAGCTGTGGGAGGCGGCGGTGTTGGACGGCGCGAACCACTTCCAGGTGTTGTTCAAACTGTTCGTGCCCATCTCGCAGCCAGTCATCGCGACGGTCACGCTCTTCTCCGCGGTCGGCCACTGGAACTCGTGGTTCGACGGCATCATCTACATGAAATCGCTGGCGAACTGGCCGCTGCAGAGCTACCTGTACAACCTTGTGACTACGCGCAACCTGCAATGGATGACGGCCGGCGGCGCGCAGAAGGCCGGCGAGGTGTTCCAGAACGCAACTCCCGAGGGCCTCGCGACCACGATGATCCTCGTGGCCGCGATCCCCATCCTGCTGGTCTACCCGTTGCTGCAACGCTACTTCATCCACGGGCTGACGCTCGGCTCCGTGAAAGAATGACTTTTCGCCACAGAGGACACAGAGAACACCGAGATTTATGAGAGGTTTTGGAGGAACGCGCCATCTTTCAGCGTCAAACTCCTTCCAAACGACACTAAACTAACTCTGTTTTCTCTGTGCCCTCTGTGGCTAACTTGAGGAGCCGAACTTGGTCAAGCCCTACGAACTGACCGCGACGCGGCTGGAGAACCGCGGGAATCACCCGCCCACCCGCGCCTATGTGGACGCCCTGGTTGAAGGCCTGCTGGCCTCCGGTGTGGAGGCATGCTGGAACTCCGCAGTCAGCCCGCGCGGCACGCCGTTCTTCCCCTCGCGCGTCTTCCCTGTCCACCACCCCGAGGCGGACCGCGCTATCTTTAGCTACCTCATCGACCGGCTGCATGCCATCGGCCGGCCCGTGTTGAGCTGGTATCCGCTCAACCTGGGCGGGGGCGTGCTGGCCGAACATCCTGATTGGGCCGTCGAGTTCTACCATATGCCCGGCACCCGGGGCGACCCTGCCTGGGATCACGCGTACGCGTGTTTCAACTCACCCTACGGCGAGCTGCTGCCGCAGTTTGCTGCGGAGGTCGTGGGCGAGCTCGGGTTCGACGGCCTCTGGTTCGACGGCTCCACCTGGGCCAATCACAACGCGTCCCCCGCGTTCAGCCAGCCGGGCTGCCGCTGCGCCTGGTGCCGCGCGCGTTTCCGGGCCGACACCGGGCTGGAGTTGCCCGAGACCATCGACCTGGCGGAACGCCGGACGAAGGAGTGGATCAAGTGGCGGTACGATGTGCTGATGGATGTCTGGCGGCGCTGCGTTGAGGCGGTTGCGGCTGTCAACCCGGCGGCGGTCGTCTGCTTCAACAACTACCGCAGGCGGCCCTTCGCGGCCTGGGAGGCAGCGATTCCGCTGCGCAAGCTCGGCTGGAACGCACTGATGAGCACCGAGCTGGACGGCTTTCCCGGCCAGGCCGACATCCAGATGAAGATCAACCAGGCCTACGGCTGCACGCGCGGAGTCGAGAGCTGGTGGCCGATGTGCGACCACTGGCACATCTGGGTGCCCGACCACGAGCCGCTGACCGCGGTGCAGGCGGTGCTCGGCTGCATCGGTGCGGGCGGCGTGGCCTCGTGCGGCGTCGGAACTGACCCCCGACTGATGGCGCCGGTGCTGGCCGCGATGGAGGGGGCTGCGGCCCCGCGCATGCCCTACCTCGACGGCGAAACGCTCCCGTACGCGGCGATCCTCGCGTCGCAGAACACGATGGACTTCTACGGGACCGCGCTCGCCGGCTGGGACGGCGTTCACGGCGCAAACGAGTTCTGCCGCCACAGCCATCTGCAGAGTGCGGTCGTCTTCGATGACATGCTGGCCCCGGACGAACTGGCCGCGCATCCTGTGCTGCTGCTGGGCAACGCCGCGTGCCTGAGCCGCGAACAGGCCGGGCAGATCGAGGCGTACGTGCATGGCGGAGGCGTCGTGCTGGCCTGTCACGAGGTGGGGACGCGCGATGAGTGGGGCGAGCCGCATGATGTGCCGGTGCTCGATGCGCTCCTCGGTATCCGGGAGCGGCGCGGCGGGGTGGGTGCGCCGACGCTGGAAGTCACCGACCCGGCTCTGCTTGCGGCCGCGGGCCTGCATGTCACGTTCAAGGCGCCGCACACGCTGGCCGCGCCGACGGAGGATGTCGCGCTGCTGGCCCACGTCGTGGACCGGCTGAGCGGCCACTGGGACGATTTCGAGAACCTGGCCCATGCGCAGCCGCCCGCGCGGCTGCCGGGGCTGTGGACGCGCCGCGTGGGCCGCGGCCATGTCATTTATACGGGCGTGGACCTGTTCACCAACTACCTCAACTGCCCCACCGGCCAGATCAGGCGGCTGCTGCAGCATGTACTGGTCAGCCTGCGCACCCCCGCCATCACGCTCGACGGGCCGCTCTGCGTCGCGCTGAACGCGCGGCGGCAGAGCGAGGACGTCATCGCGGTTCACCTGCACAACGCGCCGGGCTCGGCCTACACCTACCCCAACCCGCCGCACGCGGGCTCCCTGCATGCGCCGGGCGAGGTCAACCCGGTGTTCGGCCTCCGGCTGCGGGTTGCAGGGATGCAGGTGAAGGCCGCCAAGCTCGCGCTCTCAGGCGAGACGTTGGCTGTCGAAGACGATACGGTTCACATCCCCCGCCTGGACCTCCATGAAGTCGTCCTCCTTACAGTATAAGAGCGAAAGGGAGCTATAACCCTCTATGTTCGATGATCTCTTGCGCCGGTTGACCGCGACCTGGCACGGTCGCCTGCGCCGCTATGACGGCGCGCATCTGCTGGAGACACAGGACTTCGCCTGGACCGGCACTACAGCAGCGTTCGAGTTCGCCGGCGCGACGGGGGAGTCAAGCTATCGCGTCACTGCGGTGGATGACCGGCCAGATGCCCTGGAACTGCACGTCACCTTCCGCGTGATTGCGGGTCGGGCGCA
>DAOUGK010000489.1:0-22106 GCA_034429055.1 Anaerolineae bacterium
GGCCTTTACGCTGGCGCTGATGCTGAATCGCTCCATGGCGGGCCGGGCGGTTTACCGCACAATCTATTACCTGCCGTCCCTCACCCCGGCTGTCGCGAGCGCGGTGGTCTGGCTGCAAATCCTCAGCCAGAAGGGCTTGCTCAATCAGTTCATCGCCAATTTCGGCTTTGAACCGATCAATTGGCTCTTCCAACCCGCCGCCACGAAACCCGCCTTCATCCTGATGAGCCTGTGGTCGGTCGGGCCGCAGATGATTATCTTCCTGGCCGGGCTGCAAAATGTGCCCCAGGAACTGATGGAGGCGGCGGAGATCGACGGCGCGAGCACCTGGCGCCGCTTCCGCAATATCACCCTACCGCTCATCTCACCCGTGCTGTTCTTCAACCTGGTGGTCGGCATCATCGGCAGCTTCCAGATCTTCACGGGCGCCTTCATCATGACCAACGGCGGCCCCCAGAACGCAACCCTGTTCATGGTGCTCTATATCTACCGGCAGGGCTTCATGTACTTCGACATGGGTTACGCGGCGCTGTTATCCTGGCTGCTGTTCTTTGTGATCATGATATTTACTGCGATTCAGTTCCGCATATCCAACCGCTGGGTGTACTACGAGGTCTCGTAAACGTGGCAGAGCTACGCCGAGGGAGTAACACATGAGCGTGACAGCTAACGCACAGGGAGGCCGGCCCGGCTTCACCTGGCATTCAGTCAAACTACAGCGGCGGGTCGGGAATATCATCCTGCACATCGTCCTGATCCTGCTGGGGATTACCTTCCTCGCCCCGCTGGCCTGGGTCATCAGCACGTCGCTCAAGCTGCCGGGACAGGTGTTCATCACGCCGATCCAGTGGATCCCCGAGAACCCGCGCTGGGCCAACTACGTGGAGATCTTCACCTATCTCCCCTTCCAGCGGTTCATCCTGAACTCGTTCTTTCTGGCGATTATGGAATCGTCGGGCGCGATCATTAGCTCGACGATCATCGCCTACGGGCTGTCGCGCATCCGCTGGCGGGGCCGCGATGCGGTGTTTACGCTTGTGATTGCGACGATGATGCTGCCGGGCGTGGTCACGCTGATTCCCGTGTTCGTCATGTTCCGCCAGATCGACTGGGTGGGCACGTTCTACCCGCTGTGGGTGCCCGCGTGGTTCGGCAACGCATTCTTCATCTTCCTGATGCGCCAGTATATGACCACCATCCCGTATGAGCTGGACGAGGCCGCACGCATCGATGGCGCGTCGCATTTACGCACGTTGTGGCAGGTCGTCGTGCCGCTGTGCGGGCCGGCGATTGCGACCATCGCCATCTTCTCGATCCTCGGCAGCTACAACTCGTTCATGCTTCCGCGCATCTACATCTCGCAGACGACGATGTACACCATCCAGTTGGGGCTGGAGCTGTTCCGCGGCCGCTTCGGCAACTTCTGGCACCTGGTCATGGCCGCCTCGATGATCAGCATCCTGCCGCCAATCATCCTGTTCTTCCTGGCGCAGAAACATTTCGTCCAGGGCGTGCAGTTGAGCGGGCTGGCGGGGCGGTAATGTCATTCACACAGATGACCTCGCGCGAACGACTGCGGGCGGCCCTGCGCGGCCGGCCGGTGGACCGCCTGCCCTGGAGCCCGTTCCTGGCATACTGGTGGGAGCACCAGCCGCAATCCCTGCAGGACCGCGGCCAGATTGCCTTCTTCCGGGAGCTCGGCGCGGACGGGCTGCTGCGCGGCTTCCTCTCCCCGTTCACCGTTTCCGACCTCGGCGGCATGAACGGTCCGACCACCCCGCCGCCGCCCGGCGTCACGGTGCGCCGCAGCGAGCAGGGTGACGATATCCGCGTCTGGCTGGAAGCGCCGGTGGGCACGCTGACCATGTTGGGCCGGCGGAGCAGCCAGGGCAACACCCGCTTTCTCGTCGAGCATCCGGTCAAGCGCCGCGAGGATTACAAGGTCCTCAGCTACATCTTCGAGCGCATGGTCATCACGCCGCACTATCGCCCGGTCGCGGAGCAGATTGCCGAGGTCGGTGAGGACGGGCTGTCGGTGCCGCTCATATCGCCGTTCGGCAAGACCCCCTTCCAATCGCTCGTCGAGCACTGGGTCGGCACGGAGCAACTCGTCTTCGACCTGATGGACTACCCGGAGGAGGTCGAGGCGCTGCTGGCGGTGATGTCGGCCAGGGCAGAGGAGGCGGTGCGCATCTCGGCGGCCTCCCCCGCGGAAGCCTTTATCACCTGGGAGGACAGCTCCACGACCAATGTCTCGCCCGCGCTGTTCCGCCGGTACATTGCGCCCGAGATGAAGCGCTGGGCCGATATCGTTCATGCGGAGGACAAGCTGCTGCTGCATCACGCGTGCGGCCATGTGAAGAACCTGCTCCCCATCATGGCCGCCGAGGGCGTCGATTCGATCGAATCGCTCAGCCCGCCGCCGACCGGCAACGTCGAAATCTGGGACGCGCAGGCCGTGCTGGGCCGCGACACCGGCCTGGTCGGCGGCATCGAGCCGGTGATGTTCCTGACGCTGAGCCTGGCAGAGCTGCGCGCCTACGTTCAGAACCTGCTCGACCGCATGGACCCCCACGGTTATATCCTCGCGAACAGCGACAGTTGTCCGCCCGGCGTCAGCCTGGAGAAGTTCCGGCTCGTCACAGAGATGGTGCGCCAACATAAGGTGCACTAGATTCCATATTCTACGCCGCTAGAGGTGTATAATGCCTCCTGAAAATCACTCAGGAGGCATTTGTTTTGAAGATTGCATTTCCAACGGATGACGGACGGACCATCAGCGCGCACTTCGGCCGCGCGCAGAACTTTGTCGTTGCGACGGTCGAGGGCGACGCAGAGCCGCAGTTCGAGCAGCGTGCGAAGGCCTTCCACGGCGGAGAGGGGCAGCACCACGAGGAACACGATCACCACAGCCATGATCACGGCGGGATGTTCGGGCCGATCACCGACTGCCTGGTGTTGATGGCGGGTGGGATGGGCGAGGGCGCGCTGCAGGGTGCGCTGGCCCAGGGGCTCGAGGTGATCCTGACGGGCGAGAAGCAGATCCCGGCTGCGCTGGCCGCCTATCGCGCGGGCACGCTGGCATCTGACCCGCGGCGGCTGCACCGCCACAACCGCAGCACCGGCGGCACGGTGAAGCTGGAGCTGTAAAGCCGGAGTTGCCCCCAACCCATGATTTCATTGACAATGAAATCATTTGCCTGTATGATTGCTGCATGACTGACAATCGTTGGATAACCAGGTGGTCCAGAGATCAGATCCGGGCCATGCTGTTGGAGCAATTCCAGGCTTTCTGGCAGCGCGACACCGGCATCGAGCGGACTCAACTGGCAGAGCTCGAGCGCGCGGCGCAGCTGCCGCACGCGGTCATCATCTCAGGCCTGCGACGGGCTGGCAAGTCCACTCTGCTGGCGCAGCTGGCCCACCGTCTGGGCAAGGACAAGTTCTACTACGTCAACTTCGAGGACGAGCGCTTCCTTGGCTTCGCGGCCGATGATGCAAACGACCTTTACGGGCTGCTGGTCGAGCTTTTCGGCGAGCGCGGCGTCTTGGTGATCGACGAGATCCAGAACGTGCCGGGCTGGGAGCACTTCGTGCGCCGCTTCATGGAGCTGGGGCTCAAGTTCTACATCACCGGCTCCAACGCTTCGCTGCTCAGCCGGGAGTTGGGAAGCCGCCTGACCGGTCGCTATGTGCCGGTCGAGTTGTTCCCGTTCTCCTTCGCCGAGTTCCTGCGCTTCCGGGGCTACGCCGTGCCTGACCTGACGCGTCTGACCACGGTGGATGCGGCGCGGCTACAGGGCTATCTAAACGAGTACTTACGCCTCGGAGGCATCCCGGAACCGCTCAAGTACCCCGAGCTGCCGCTGGCGCGCACGCTGTACGACGACGTGCTGTATCGCGACATCGCCACCCGCTACCGGATCGAGGAAGTGCGCGCGCTCAAGGAGCTGGCGTTCTACCTGATGAGCAACCCCGCGGGCCTGGTATCGTTCAACAAGCTTAAGGAGCAGCTCCGGCTCGGCAGCGTCAACACGGTCAAGAACTACATCGAATACCTGGCGAACAGCTGGCTCTTCTTCACGACTAACGTCTATGACTTCTCGGTCAAGCGCCAGCAGGTCGCGCCGAAGAAGGTCTATGCGATTGACACGGGCCTGGTGAACGCCGTCGGCTTCTCCTTCTCGCCCAACACGGGGAAGCTTCTAGAGAACCTGGTGTTCCTGGCGCTCCGCCGGCGGACGCCCGAGGTTTACTATTACACATCGCCGGGTGGTTTCGAAGTGGACTTCTATCTTCCAGAAACCCGCGAGCTGATCCAGGTCAGCCATAACCTGGCGCAGCCGGCCACCCGCGAGCGTGAGATACGCGCCTTGACCGACGCCCTGCGTGGCCTGGATCTGACGCGCGGGCTGGTCCTGACCGATGTCAACGCAGCATCGATCGGGACGGATGGCCTCACCCTCGAGGTCCGGTCTCTGGCTCAATGGCTGCTGAGCGCATAGAGGACAGGGGTAGCTTGGGGATCGAACACCTGCCCGCCCCCGCTGACCGCCGGATCGCGCTGCGCGTGACGCCTGAGGCGCAGCGCGCGCTGCGCCAGGGCCACCCCTGGCTGTTCGACCAGGCCATCGTCCACCAGAGCCACGCCGGCGCGCCCGGCGATCTCGCCGTCGTGTTCGACGATCGCCGCCGCTTCCTTGCCATTGGCCTTTACGACCCGACCTCGCCGCTGCGCGTCCGCATCCTGCAGGCCGGTCAGCCTGCCGCCATCGACGAAACCTGGCTCCGCGAGCGCATCGCGGCCGCGGCTGCGCAGCGCGCGGAACTGCCACCGACCGGCACAAGCGGCTACCGCCTCATCCACGGGGAGAACGACGGGCTGCCCGGTCTGGTCCTTGACCGCTACGAGGACACGCTCGTCATCAAGCTCTACACGGCGGCCTGGGTTCCCTGGCTGAGCCGCGTTCTGCCCGCTCTGGCAGCGATCCAGCCCGCTGGCCGCGTGGTCCTGCGGCTGAGCCGCGAGTTGATGAACCGACCGGAACACCTCTACGGGCTGGAAGAAGGGCTGCTGACCGGCGCGGACTTTGACGGTCCGCCGGGCCTTGTGCAGTTCAGCGAGAACGGGCTGCGGTTCGAGGCGGACGTGCTGCGGGGGCAGAAGACCGGCTTCTTCCTGGACCAGCGCGACAATCGGGCGCGCGTCGAGGGACTGGCCGCGGGGCGGCGGGTGCTCAACGTCTTCGCCTACACCGGCGGCTTCTCGCTCTATGCCGCGCGGGGCGGTGCACGCGAGGTGTTGAGCGTGGACCTGAGCGCGCCCGCGCTGGCCGCGGCCCGGCGCAACTTCGACCTCAACCGGCACCTGCCGGCAGTCGCGGCCGCGCGCCATATCACGGAGGCCGGGGATGCCTTCGACGCACTCGCTGCGCTGCGCGAGCGGGGAGAGCGCTACGACATCGTGGTCGTGGACCCACCTGCGTTTGCCAAGCGGGCCGCCGAGGTCGAGGCGGCCCTGCGCGCCTACACGCGCCTGACCACTCTCGCGCTCGGTGTGACGCGCCCCGGCGGGCTGCTTGTCAGCGCGTCCTGCTCCAGCCGGGTCAGTGCCGAGGACTTCTTCTCGACAGTCAAGCGTGCGGCCGAGGCAGCAGGCCGCCCTCTGCGAGAAGTCGAGCATACCGGCCATGCGCTTGACCATCCCATCAGTTTCCCTGAAGGCGCGTATCTGAAGTGCCTCTATGCGGCTGTGCCCTGACTTGTGTCTATCCGAAAAACCGCTGGGGCCGGTCTCCGACCGTGCCCCCTGGCGAAGCACGCGAAGCGCGAAGACCGCGAAGAGAGTGTGGTATCGTCCACAGTTTCTTCGCGGTCTTCGCGCTTCGCGTACTTTGTAACCTTCGCGTCTTCGTGTTCCAGACGCCTTACGCCATCGACCGCCGGCCCTCGGCATACGCCTTGAAGTTCTGCAGATCCTCCTCCAGCCGCCCCTCGGGATCGGCCAGCAGATTACCGACCAGCTCGCCCAGCTTCCCCGCGGGCGCATCGTACTGCAACGTCACTCTGACCTCAGTCTGGCCGTCTGACAGGCCCTTGAAGCGGACCTCGCCGCTCGTCGTCAGGCCGTGGTTGTCCTTCGTGTTCCAGGCAATCCGCTCATTCGGGTCCAGCCGGGTGGTCTCGGCTTCCCAGGTCACCGTCATGCCCAATGGGCCCGCAACTTCCCATTCGCTCGTCTCTGCAGCGGTATTCTTCACCCGCTTGACGTTCTCCATAAAGTGCGGGAAGTTCTCGAAGTTGGCCCACAGGTTGTAGACTGTCGCCGGGGCTGCCTGAACCATGATGGTCTTCGTAAACTGCTGTGCCATATCAATCGTCCTTTCTATCCTTCTCTGTCACACTCAATAACCGTCAATCCGTCTTTCGCAGTTGGATTTCGATCTGACCGGCGCGCACGCGCACGTCATAGGTGGGCTGCCAGTAGGTCGAAGGGCCGTCCAGCACGCGGCCGTCGGCCAGCGCAAAACGCGAGCCGTGACAGTGACAGCGTACCGTGCCATCTTCGATGCTGCTTTCGGACAGCGAGCACCCCAGGTGCGAGCAGGTATCGGCCAGCGCGAAGACAGTCCCGCCGGACCTAACCAGCATCACCGGCGCCTCGTCCAGCAGCACGCGCTGCGGCTGGCCTTCGACCAGCGCCTCCGCCCCTAGCACGGCCCGAAAACCGTCAGGTGGATGCTCGCCTGCGGTCTGGTCAACGCCGATACGTTCCGCGAAGACCAGGTGGCCGCCCAGGTACGCGCCGCCGGCCATGAGCGCGTAGCCGGCAAAGGCCAGGCCGCGGCCCAGAGGCCGGTTGCCGCCGCGCCGCGCGGCCAGCGAGAAGCCGTACAATGCGGTCGCAGTCGAGTTCAGCACCGCGTGGACCATGCCGATGCGCCGCGCATCGCCGTCCGTCTTGTGCCAGTCAGTCAGACCCGTCAGGGCTGACCCCACTGCGCCGGCCAGGCCCAGCGCGACCGCCGCATCTGCTCCCGCTGCCAGCCGGTCCTCGCCGGCGGCCATGTCCAATACATCCAGTGTAGCCGCAGCCGTCCACGCGCCGATCGGCACGTCAGTCAATGCCGGGTGCAGCGGGTGGCCCAGCCAGACCCCGTGCAGGAAATTCTGGATCGGCTGACCCGCCGGACCGAGCGCCTTGAACGCTGAGGCAACGCTTTTCTTCACCGACTTCGAGGCCGGATTGACCCACGGCTGCCCGGCAATCGTCTTCACGATGCTATCCCAGTTCACGCCACTCCTCCTTTGCCGCTAAGAACTATCCACTGGATCAGGGACCCGCGAATCTCACGAAGCACGAAGCCTGCGAAGCAATCCGCGCGCCGAGTCACCCTTCGCGGTCTTCGAGCTTCGCGTGCTTCGCTTGCCTTCGCGCCTTCGTGCTCCAAGCCCACACGCCCTAATCAGCCCCCACTCCGGACCCAACCCCCGCCCTTGTGACTGTCTGACCTCCGGAGACAGTCGCCCCGGTCTCCAACAGCGACTGGAGCTTGTTCAGGTCTTCGTCCATCGCCGATTTCGCATCCGCGCCGAAGAGCGTCGCCACTGCGTGGCCCACTGCACCCGCAGGCGGGCTGTAGGTCATATGAATGTTCACTTGCGTCCCTTCACCGGCCGCGGTGAAGCGCACACGGCCCGTGGTGTAGACCTGCGAACCAGGCAGGCTCTCCCACGCAATTACGCGATTCGGCTGCATTTGGGCCATCGCAGCATCCCACTCCACAAGCACGCCTGCAGGCCCCTTGGCAATCCAGTGCGAACGGCCGTCGCCCAAATCGCGCACCTCTTCCAGGTGCGACATCAGGCGGGGGAAGTTATCATAGTTGCGCCAGAAATCAAACACTTCCTCGACCGGCGCGTTGACAAACAGGTTCTTGCGGACCGAGATGGCGTTCTCATCCGAAGGCTGGATCATGCCCAGCAGGCCCTTGCTCGTCAGCCCGCGGGAGAGGAAGTTGAGCCCGGCCAGCGTGACGATCTTGCCGCTGACGCCCCCGCGCAGCAGCCCGTACAGCGTCAGCAGTCCGCCGCCACCCAACGACAGCAGTCGTGGGCCCGGCCCCATCTCACGCGTGTTATCGAACTGGCCCAACAGCGTATTCACACGGCTGTCCCCCGTCACACCCGACTTGACATCCGCCTGCAGGCCGCGCGCCCGGTATTCCAAATCGCGACGCCCCGACTCCCACAGGTCGAGCATATCGTCCTGCCAGCCCTTGACCTTATCGCGCAGTTGCGTCCGCCGCTGCTCGCCCTGCTCGGGGTCCAGAAAATACATCGCACCGGCTCCGATTGCCAGCGTCTTTACGAAACCCTTCAAACCCATCTTACCTGCTCCTTCTGGCTCCAAATGCTATGACTTTGGCACTCTGTTATAAAACTCAACACGCCAGCGCCACTCGCTGCGATCTTCTGCATGCCACCAATCCAACAACTTCCCGGCTTCACCACCGGGCAAAATCACGATCCGTCCGAAATCGGCCGCCTCCGGCCAGATGTCTTCACGCACGATCATCTTACCGCGCCGAG
The DNA here is from genome assembly GCA_034429055.1 of Anaerolineae bacterium. Classification (GTDB taxonomy): domain Bacteria; phylum Chloroflexota; class Anaerolineae; order CG2-30-64-16; family CG2-30-64-16; genus MWBF01. The sequence goes on from DAOUGK010000489.1 coordinate 8,593, forward strand.
TCAGTCGCGTGATAGGCGTATCAGCCGTGGCCGTCAGATCGTCGCCCTGCGCCAGCAGGCTGCCGTCGCCGTTACGGACGCTGACAGTCAATCTGGGCGGCGCTGCGTGTACCAGCAGCACCTCCGTCCCCTGGATCTTGCTGCGGGCAAAAGGAATCCCGGTTGCGGCCGCGCCCGGAAACCACATATCCCATGTTTCCATCAACTGCAACTCCCGGCGGGCGCCCGCCACGGCAGACGCCCCTGATGTGTGACAGGCGACGGCCCTGCAACGGGCCGTCGCCGTGGCTGCTTCATGCCTTACCGGTTCGGATCAAAGGCGTCGCGGACGCCTTCACGCACGCGGTTCCAACCGTGGCGGACTGCATCGACGAAATCATTCCACGCACTGTCAGGATAGCGCTCCGCCCAGTCGTGCCGGGCCCGGGCCTCGATGTCGTACCAGTCGCGGCCGCGGTAACGCTCGTCGTGTGCCAGCTCATAGCCGTAGCGGTAGGCTGGCTGATAGTAGTCGTAACCGTAACCGCTGCCGGCATAGTGTCGCTCATAGTCCTGGCGGAAGTAGTCGTCATCGAAGTCAAACGTCTCGCTGACGCCCTGCTTGAATCGCTCCCAGCCATGCCGGATCGAGTCCTTGAAATCTTCCCATGCATCATCCGGATGGCTCTGTTCCCACTCGCGGCGCACATCCTGCTCGATGGCCGTCCAGTCGCGGTCACCGTAGTGCTGCTGGTTGTGCAGTTCGTAGCCATAGCGATAGGCCGGTTGGTAGCGGTCGTAGCCCAGGCCGGTGCGCGCATAGCGCTGCTGGTAGTCCTGGCGGAAGTAAGGCTCCGCCGCAACGAAGCTGCCCAGTGTACCCGGCTCGCCCTGGCGAATGCCGGGATAGCTGCCGCTGGTGCTCATGCCGAGGCTCGAATCCGTGTAGCGCCCCACGCCGGAGCCGCCTTCGACCGTCCCGCCCGTGCCGGTGCCATAGCTGGTCCGGTCACCGTCGTCGCCCGTGAATGCGCCGCCGGCCGTCCCGCGGTTGGCGGTGTCGATGGCGCCGCCGTTACCGGTGTGACTGCCGCCGCCCGTGCCCAGATCGCTGCCGGCAGAGCCGAACGGCGTGCGGCTCGTGCTGCCGGAGGCACTGGCATCGCGCACGTCGCCGCTGCGCATGTCGCGGCCGCTGCCGCTGTAGCCGGTTCCGCTGCCCAGGGCGCCCGTGCCTGAGCCCGTCGCACCGCTGCCGGTGCCCGTGTGCTGCGTCTCTACGTAACCGGTGCTGCCGTTGCCTTCGTCGTCGAGTGCGCTGGCGCCGCCCGTCGTCGAGCCGCGGCGGCCGCTGGTCGCCAGGTCATCGCTACCGAAGGCTGCGCTGCCGGTATAGCCGGTGGCCGTCGTCGCGGTGTAGCCGGTATCCCGGTAAGGACCGGTGCCATCATCGCCGGAGTCATCCCAGCCATCCTCGCGCCAGGACGCTACGCGGCGGTTAATGTCCACCGGGCCGTAACGGTTCAGAATGTCCATCGCCCGGCTGGTCATGCCCTCGGCTGCGCGCACGGTCACGAGCACTCCGCCGCGGCGCACACCTTCAGCGTAGTAATGCGCTTCTGCCTCGGGCACACCGGCATCCGCCAGCGCACCGATGACGCCGCCGGTCGCCGCACCCAGGCCCGCGCCGGCCAGGGTTGCTGCCAGCGGACCGGCTGCGATGATGGGCCCGATGCCCGGAATCGCCAGGGCGCCGATGCCCACCAGCAGACCGGCCAGGCCGCCAAGCACTGCGCCGACGCCCGCGCCGGCCGCCGCTCCATCCGCGGTCTCAACGGCAGTATCTGCGACCACATCATCCCCCGAGCGCACCGCAGAGCGATCGCTGGCGACGATGCTGATTGCGTTGCGGTTAAAACCGTTATTCACCAGTTCTTGCACGGCATTCTGCGCCGCACTCATCTCATCAAACAAAGCCACTACTGACCGTTCCATTACATCCCTCCAATACATCACTCATGCACTACTGGCTGTCGTCTGGTGGGCTGCGGCTGCGCCACAACCCAACCAAACTCCAGCATCAGCTCAAATCAGCGCCAACGTCCGATTAGCACGTCGGCATTTGTAAGCGTTCTATTTCGCCTACGCCTTGGCCATCTGGTTCACGCCCGACTGGGCGATCTTCGTCAACATCTCATCGCTGCGCGCCTCTTCCCTGAGGATCTGATCCAACAGGGTGACGGCCCGCTGCTTGCCCAACTGCTGTGCCCACGTGCGCAGCGTGCCGTAGGTCGCCACCTCGTAGTGTTCGACCTTCTGCGCGGCCGCGATCAGGCCCGCATCCAGAACCTCTGGGGCGACGCCTTCCGCGCTCATGAGCTCATCGCCTTCCTTGATGAGGCCTTCCATGCCGACGCACTTCTTGCGGCCCGGGCTCATCTTCATATCATCGAAGATCTGCTCGACCCGCGCGACCTGCGCCTCGGTCATTTCGAGGTGCTGCTGAAACGCCTTCTTCAATTCCGGTGAATTTGCGGCCTTTGCCATCTTGGGCAGGGCCTTGACGAGCTGCTTCTCGGCGTTGTGGATGTCCTTCAACTGCTCGACAAAGAGGTCTTCCAGGTTCGCTAGCTTCATTCGACTCACACTCCAATGTACAATTTCGTTACACTCTCAGTCAGTGTGCTGGCAGTACGTCTATCGGTTCATTCGTTACAGAAGTCCGGTGCGATGCACGGTGCATCTGCATCTGGACATGCACAGGATAACCGATATCCTGGGCCTGGGTCTTTATACACGGTTTATATGCTGCTTAAGAGGACCTTAACTGGTCTGCACGCCTATGTATGACGCAGCGCGTTGTCCGCGCCTCACAGACGTGTTATGCTGTGGCCCGGGCATGTGCTTAGAGTCTATCCAAGAATGGCTCTGGCCGGTCTCCGACCGTGCCCCCTGGCACGGTCGGAGACCGGCCCCAGCGGTTTTTCGGCTAGACACTTATCCCTCCTGAATACCTGGCGAGGACGTCTTGGCTGAAACTTCCATGATCGGTACGCTGCGCGGCCTGCGCGGGAACGTGCGCGGCTGCGTGTACACCGAGGCCCTGTGGGGCATCCCCTACAACCTGTACGCACCGTACGTCTCGGTCTATATGCTGGCGCTCGGTCTGAGCGACGCCCAGATCGGCGCGCTGTCCAGCGTCAACATGGCGATGCAGATCTTCTGGGCGCTGATGAGCGGCGCCATCACCGACAAGTTTGGCCGCAAGCGCACCACCTTCATCACCGACCTCGTGAGTTGGAGCCTGCCCTGTCTGATCTGGGCCGTGTCGCAGAACTTTACCCACTTTCTCATCGCTGCGGTGTTCAACAGCGTGTGGCGCGTCTCCCACACCTCGTGGACCTGTCTCCTGGTCGAGGACACCGATCCCGACCTGTTGGTGGATGTTTACTCGTGGATCTACATCGCCAACCTGGTGGCGGCGTTCGTAGCGCCTTTCAGCGGCCTGCTGATTGCCACCTATTCGCTCGTGCCGACCGTGCGCTTCTTGTTCCTGCTCTCCTTCGTGATGATGACGGCCAAGTTCGTCATTATGAACGGCATGGTGACGGAAACGCAGCAGGGCCGTGTGCGCATGGCGGAGACGCAGAACCAGCCGTTGTTTCACATCCTGCGCGGCTCCGGCACGGTCATGCGCGACATTCTGCACTCGCGCGTGCTGCTCTCGGTGACCGCCCTGCTGGTCATCCTTGGCATCTCGCGCATGGTGCGCGATACCTTCTGGTCGATCCTCGTGACCGAGCAGCTCAACATCCCGACGGAGACCCTCGCCATCTACCAGTCCGTGCGGTCGATCATCATGCTGCTGGTGTTCTTCTTGGTGATGCCGCGGTTGCGCCGAGTCAGCGTCTACAAGCCCATGTTGTTTGGCTTTGCCGGCCTGGTCATCAGCCAGCTCATTCTCGTGTCGACGCCCGCCGGCAGCTACCCGGTCTTAATGCTCGCCACCCTGGTGGAGGCCCTGAGCATGCCCGCGGCCAGCGCGATGCTGGATAAGCTGCTCGTCCTCGTCGTAGAGCCGAAGGAACGCGCGCGCATCATGTCGCTGCTTTATGTGTTGATGATTATCTGCACATCGCCGTTCGGCTGGATCGCCGGCCAGATGTCGCAGGCCAACCGCCTGCTGCCGTTCCTGTTGAGCATTGCGCTCTACCTGGCCGGTGTGGTGTTGACGTTCTATGCGGGCCGCCTGACGCCTGCCACGGAACCCGCAGAAAGTTGACATACACCTGCTCTGGCCGGTCTCCGACCGTGCCAGGGGGCACGCTGTGCTGTGGCAAAGCCAAAGCCGACACCGGCCCCAGCAATTCAAGGAGGAATACCGCCATGAATCCCATCTTCAAGGAAGTCTCGCCCCGCACCATCAGCGACAACGCATTCCGCGCCATCGGTGAACAATGGATGCTGGTCACCGCAGGCACACTCGACGCGTTCAACACGATGACCGCCAGTTGGGGCGCGTGGGGTGAACTGTGGAACGGGCCGGTCGCCATCTGCTTTGTCCGGCCTCAACGCTATACGTTCGGCTTCATGAACTCAGCTACGTACTTCACATTGAGCTTCTTCAGCGAGGAGTACCGGCCTGCGCTGGACTACTGCGGCAGCCACTCCGGCCGTGACGTAGACAAAATCGCGGCGACCGGACTGACGCCGGTGGCCGCGCCCACGGGCGCGGTCTACTTCAGCCAGGCGCAGCTCGTGTTGGAGTGCCGCAAGCTGTACAGCCAGGACCTTACGCCGGACGGCTTCCACGACCCGCGCATCGCGCCGGCCATGTACCCGCGCGCAGACTACCATCGGATGTACGTCGGCCAGGTTGTGCGCTGCCTGGTGCAGGAGTAGAGGACCGATACACCAGACTTTCGAGATTGGGCCAGCTGCAGCTGGCCCAACCTCGAAGATCTGATCTTTACCTTACCCTTGCCCGAACCGGAAATAATCTATACCGTACCACGCCGGGTACGATGTCGGTGCGGGCACGGGCTGAGTGAGCATGTTCAGTGCCTCGGACGCCGCGTTACGTCGCTCAGGGGATTCCTGCTGCTCGCTGGCAACACCCAGCAAAGCCAACCGGTCAGCCCGGTGCATGGTCGAGTTCCCCTGGTCATCGAAGGCCAGCAAGGTGAAGGGCAGGCCCTCGACCGGAATCAGCCGTGCCACAGGCCGGTCACCCAACCCCGCATAGGCCAGCGGCAGCCAGTTCGCACCGCCGTCCAGGCTGAACGCAATCTCCTGCGGCGTCAGGCGAGCCCGCGAAGTGCCGAGCCATACGCCGGTTGCGGCATACAGAATCGCGTCATCTTCCGGGTCCACGGTAATCGCAGTCACTTCCATGACCGCGCCCGGCCCGACGCCCAGGCCCGTGTTGCTCTCATACCAGGTGCGCCCACCGTCAAGACTGCGCCAGAGACCAGCGGATTCCGTCCCGGCATACAAACGCTGGGCGTCGTGCCGCGCCAGCGCCAGGGACTTGATCCGGCTGGGGGTCTCACCGACCTGCTCCCAGCTCCAACCCTTATCTTCGCTGCGGAACACCTGCGTGCCCGCCACCGCGTAAACCACCTGCGGATCTGCCGGGCTGGCCTGCACCAACCGGGCATCGGTGGGCAGAACCGTGGTGTCGGCCGCTGCCGCAGGCACGACTGCTACCACCAGGATCAACGCTGCAACCAGAACCCACATACGCTTGTTCATCGTCATCCCACGTTTCATCTCACTACTCCTATAGCTGGGACCGGTCTTGGCTGTAGCTCCGCCACAGCACACCGGGCTCCGTTCGCTTCATGCCAATAAAATAACACCTTTGTTGCTAAAAGACTTTAACCAGAGTAGGAGGGGAGATTAAGAGGGACTTAAGCGAAACCCCCGTTTCCGATCGGAAACGGGGGTGCGCTACGAAGAAACCTGCTCGATTGCTAAAGATATCAGGCGGAGGAGGCCGGCCGCGGCAAGGAGATACGAAAGCTCAACCCCTGCGCCGGCGCGCTCTCGACCGTCAGCCGGCCGCCATGCAGCTCAACGAGTTGTCGCGCAATCGCCAACCCGAGCCCCACGCCTTGAGGGAAACGGCCCTGGTGCACGCTGGAAAAGAAAGGCTCGAAAACATGCGCCAGCTCCTCCGCGCTGAGGCCCGGCCCCGTGTTACTGATTGCAATCCAGACCTCACGGCCCTGTACGCCGGCCCGTACGTACACCTCGCCGCCGTGAGGAGTATAGTCCAGCGCGTTAACGAACAGATTGTTCAGAACCTGGATCAGCCGATCTGCGTCGACTGTAGAATGCGGCAGTTGACCCGGGAGTTCGACCTCCCAGTGCAGGCCCCTATTCTCCACGATGCCTTGCCAACGCGCCAGAACAGGTTCGAGCATCCGTTTGAGATCAGTTGGCCGCCGTTGCAGAGTCAGGGTGTTGAGTTCCAGCGCGCGCCACATCGAGACGTTCTCTATGACCAGTTCCAGTTCATAGAGTTCTTCATCGATGCCAGCCAACAACTCCCTACGCAGCTCCGGATCCTGGTCAGCCCCGTTGAGCAGCGCGTGGGTTGCGGAACGGCACGCGCCTGTTGTGCGGGCGACCTTGTGCGTCAGCCGCGTCAAGATTTCGCCGTTCAGTCGATCGGCGTTCTTCCGCACCTTCATGTTCGACTCGCGCCCCTGGGCGCCTCTTGAAAGTTCATAATTAGGTAACATTGCATCAACCAAGCGGCAGACACCGCGGGGTATCGCTGAACTGAATGCCAGCGACACCCGCTGCGTGTGGCCTGCTATAGAATAATTGCATTTGATGCAAGTATATGACTCCTGGGCGCCAAGAGTCTTTATGGGGGCTTATTCGCCAGTTTAAGCGAACATTAAGGGACGTGCAGCTCACTCACACAGAAGTATGATGCCCCGCGTGGTCGCTCCCTAGTGCATTGGCTTACTCGCCTGTGCTCTCGCCTTGCGGCAGCAGCTTATACCCCTTGCCGCGCACCGTGACAATCCGGGTGGGGTCAGATGCATCGTCCTCGAGCTTCTGGCGCAGCCAACGAATGTGCACATAGACGACTTGCGACTCACCGACGTACTCCGCGCCCCAGACGCGCGCCAGCAAATCATCCACCGACAGGACGCGGCCGGCCTCGAGGGCCAGGGCGTGCAGCAGGTCGAACTCGCGCGGGGACAGGTCGAGAGGCTGCCCGCGCAATGTTGCGACATAGGCATTAGGGTCAATGGTCAGGTCACCGACGGTCACGACCGTCGAGCCCACCTCGCCCCCGCCCGGCGTCATCCCGCGCTGGGCACGGCGCAGTACGGCCTTCATGCGCGCGAGCAGCACATTGGTATCGAACGGCTTGGTGACGTAATCGTCAGCGCCCAGTTCCAGACCCACTACCTGGTCCAGCTCGCGGCGGCGGGCCGTCACCAGGATGACCGGCGCGCTCACATCCGCGCGGAAAAAGCGCAGGGCCTCCAACCCGTCCATACCCGGCAGGCCGATGTCGAGCAGCACCAGGTCCGGCGGGTCGCGCCGCGCGAGGGCCAGCGCATCTTCGGCGTTGGCCGCCGAACTCGTGCGATAGCCGGCCTGTTCCAGATTGAAAGCCAGGCTGCGCCTGAGCAGGGCCTCATCATCCACCACCAATACGTGCGTCGTCATGCTGTTACATCCTCTCCTTTGGGCGCGATGGTCAGTTCAAAGCGGGTGCCTTCGCCCGGCCTGGATTCATAGTGAATCGTGCCGCCCATTTGCTCCGTCAGCAACGTCACCACCTGATAACCCAACGAGTGCGTCGTCCGTTTCTGGAAATCGGGCGGCAGCCCGACGCCGTCATCCCCCACAGCAATGAACGTGCCCTCGCCTTGGGCCTTCACTGCCACGCGCACCGTGCCCACCCGGCCATTTTCTGTCACAGGGAAGGCATGCTTGAATGCATTGGACAACAGCTCGTTCAAAATCACGCCAGAGTAGACAGCCTGGTCAGCAGGCACGCTGACCCGCGCCAGATCCTACTCGATGGATACCTCGCTCGTGCAGAGTGCGTTGCACAGTTCCGTTGTCAACATGCGCACATACCGGCTCAGGTTGATTTGACCTACGTCCTCTGACCGGTAAAGCGTTTCGTGCACGCGCGCCACGGCCATGATGCGCTTCTGGCTCGTCAGGAGCGCCGAACGCACGGTGTCATCATCGGTCGTTGCGGATTGCAGTTCTAGCAGGCTGCTCACAATTGCGAGGTTGTTCTTGACGCGATGGTGGATTTCCTTGAGCAGCAGGTCCTTCTCACGTAAGGACTGCTCCAACGCCTCGCGCACCCTCACGCGCTCCGTAACGTCCCGCGCGATTGCTTCCACTGCGACCGGCTGGCCGGCCTCATCCTTAAGCAGGTTGAAGCGGTGTTCCAGCCAGATGTACTCGCCGTCCTTGCGCTGCCAGCGTATGCGCACTGCGTTGGCCGGCTGCTCGCCACTTTCGACCAACGCGGCGATCAGAGGCTGGTCCTCCGGATGGACCAGGTGCCGCGCAGTCTCCGGCGCTTCATACAGTTCCTCGGGCGTGTACCCGGCCACTTCCTGGATCGCCGGGCTAATATATTCGAAATGCAACTCCGGCACAAAGCTGATGCGATAGATGATGTCGGGGGCCTGTTCGGCCAGGCGGCGATAGCGGTCTTCGCTCTCACGCAGCGCCATTTCCGCTTGCTTCAATTCCGTCAGGTCCGTCGCGGAATCCAATACATATTCGTCGCCCACCTTGGCGGATGTCGTACGAATCCACTTGCGCTCGCCGGTCGTGCGCAGCGTGTAGAGTTGGTCGTAGTGCTGCGGCTCGCCGGTCTCGAAGGTGCGGCGGATGCGGGCGGGGAATTCAGGCATGTGGCTGTGGAATTCGTCCATCGAGACGCCGAGATATTGTCCGACCTGGCCGCGGCCCATTTCGTTGGCAGACTCATTGAACATGTCCAGCACGAACTGGCCGCCGCCTGTGTGCCGCCAGAGGATCGTGGGATAGGGGATCGCTTCGAACAGCGCCCGGAATAACTGCTCCCGCTTTTGCAGCTCGCGCTCCGCCTCCACCTGCTCGGTGATATCATGGAGCATGACCATGTAGCCGGACTGGTTCATGGGCACAATGACCCAATCCAGATGCGCGGCCCCTGACCGCTGCGGCTCATACAACCCCAGCCGTCTCACCTCATCGAAGTCGATCGCGGTGCGCGAATGCACAGGCTCTCCGCGTGCAAGCTGCGCCCGCTGTTCCGGCCCCAGCGCCGTGCTCTCGAACAGATTCCATGCCTGCATGATTTGCAGATTGGGCAGCCCCAGATAGCTCAGGGTGTTGGCATTCGCATCCACCAACTTACCATCCAGGTCATACAGCAAAATCGCGATGGGCGATCCCGCAAAGACCCCTGAGAAGCGCGCCTCGATCCGCAGCCGCGCCTCTTCACTGCGCAGCCACTGGTCCTTCTCGGCCTCCAACCTGGCTACCTTATTTCGTAATTCGTCAAGTTCCTGGTCAATTTTCGAGTGCATATCTGGCTCAGTCTCTTGGAGGATGCAACACCAACCTGGTTGCCGCGATTGCTATGTCGCTGTCCCGCCGGACAGGCAGTCCGGTCAATACTAGATTGTACCGTATAAACGCCCACGCCTGTAATTTGATGCGCACATTATACGAATCCCGTGAGACCAACATCAAGGGACCTAATGCCCAAAAGCATAAGCATTCGTTAATGTCCCCCATACAAGCGCTTAAGGACAGTTGCACCAGCGAAATGCTAATCTTGGGCATCAGACTGTAGCCCATTCTGGCCCTCTGTGCTGTGGTTCAACCGCAGCCTGTGCCAGCAGGTGCAACACCGCCTGACGCGTAACGAGTAATGATCCCTGTAATGAGGTATGGATATGAAGAAAGGTGAGAAGCAGGCGCTGCGGCCGGCCCAGCAGCAGAATGACCGGCCGGGTCATCGCGCGCCCATGCGCCCCCAGCCTGTCACCGAAGATGACAGCTACGTGGGCAGCGGCAAGCTCAAGAATAAAGTCGCGCTGATTACCGGCGGCGACAGCGGCATCGGCCGGGCCGTGGCCGTCATGTATGCCAAAGAGGACGCCGATGTAGCAATCATCTATCTGGATGAGCACGAGGATGCGCAGGCGACACGGACCGAGGTGGAAAAGACCGGGCGGCGCTGCCTGATCATCGCCGGCGATATCGGCGACGAAACGTTCTGCCAGCAGGCCGTCAAACAGACCGTCAAGGACCTGGGCGGCCTCGACATCCTGGTTAACAATGCAGCCGAACAGCATCCGCAGGAATCCATCACGGATATCACCAGCGAGCAGCTTGAGCGTACCTTCCGCACGAACATTTTCGCGATGTTCTACCTGACGAAGGCGGCCCTGCCCCATCTCAAGGAGGGCAGCGCCATCATCAACACCGCGTCGGTGACAGCTTACCGGGGCAGCCCGCAGTTGCTCGATTACTCTGCAACGAAGGGCGCAATCGTGTCGTTCACTCGCTCCCTCGCGCAGGCGCTGGCGGACAAGGGTATCCGCGTCAACGCGGTCGCGCCGGGGCCCATCTGGACGCCGCTGATTCCCTCCACCTTCCCGCCGGAGAAGGTCGCAACCTTCGGCAGCGACGTGCCGCTGAAGCGGGCCGGCGAGCCGGTCGAAGTCGCGCCGGCATTTGTCTTCCTGGCTGCGCAGGACTCATCCTACTTCACCGGCCAGGTCTTGCATCCCAACGGCGGCGAAGTCGTCAATGCGTAAGTCAATCCGTAGCGGGTTGACTGAGCTGTCAATTCGAAGGCCAACCGGGACCTACAGCCGGTTGGCCTTCCACGTGCAATGCTAAATAGCATTTATCCAGCATTATTGGAGTGAACATATGATAGATAGTATGGGTGCGCAGCCTGAGGAGCAAGGCTATCGCTTTCGTGTGTGGGCGCCTAATGCGCAGCGTGTCTATGTCATGGGTGCGTTCAACGGCTGGTCGAAGGGCAAGCACCGTCTCAAGAAAGATGACAACGGCTACTGGACCGGCGTCGTTCCCGAGGCCAAGCCCGGTGATGAGTATAAGTACCGGATTATCGGCCCGAACGGTGAGGAACTGAGCCGGATGGACCCGTACTCGCGCATGGTCACGAACTCGGTTGGCAACTCGATTATCCCGCCGCCCGGACCCATGTGCGAGCCGCAGGAGTTTGGCATCCCGCCGCTCAACCGGTTAGTCATCTATGAGATTCACATTGGCACATTTGGGCTGGAAGAGGGCGACCGGCCCGGCACGATTCGCGCCGCGATCGAGTGGCTGCCCTATCTGAAGGAGCTGGGCGTCAACGCCGTGCAGATCATGCCGCTGGCCGAGTTCCCCGGCGGGTATTCCTGGGGCTACAACCCCTCCATGATCTTCGCCGTCGAGAGCGACTATGGCTCGCCCGCCGACCTGTGCGAGTTTGTCGCGAAGGCGCACGAGCTGGGCATCGCCGTGATTCTCGACGTAGTCTACAACCACTTCGGGCCGAGCGACCTGGACCTCTGGCGATTCGACGGCTGGCAGGAGAATGACAAGGGCGGCATCTATTTCTACAATGATTGGCGGAGCGCCACACCCTGGGGCGACACGCGGCCCGACTATGGCCGCGGTGAAGTGCGCGAGTACATTAAAGACAACGCGCTCTTCTGGCTGCGCGAGTACAACCTCGACGGCCTGCGGTTCGATTCGACCATTTTCATGCGCAACGTGCATGGCTACAATAGCGATCCCGGCAGCGATCTGCCCGAGGCGTGGGGCCTGCTGCAATGGGTTAACAACGAGATTCAGGCGGCCAAACCCGGGGCCATCACGATTGCGGAGGATCTCCAGAATAACCCGCAAATCACGAAGGAAACCTCTGAAGGCGGCGCAGGTTTCCTGAGCCAGTGGGATGCGCGCTTTGTCCATACGATTCGTGAGACGCTGCTGCTGCCGGATGACGCCTCGCGCGATATGAACAAAGTGCGCGATGCACTGGTACACCGTTACGACCTGGACGCCTTCCACCGCGTGGTCTACACCGAGTCACACGACGAGGTGGCGAACGGCCGGGCACGCGTGGCGGAAGAAGTGGCGCCGGGCGATGCCGGCAACTGGTTTGCCAAGCGCAAGTCGGCGCTCGGCGCGGCGCTGGTGTTCACCGCGCCGGGCGTCCCAATGATCTTCCAGGGGCAGGAGTTCCTGGAGGACGAGTGGTTCCACGACCAGGACCCGCTTGACTGGGCCAAGAAGGACCATTTTGCGGGCATTCGCAAGCTCTACAGCGACTTGATCCGGCTGCGCCTCAACGCCGACGGCAACACCGCCGGCCTGACGGGTCACGACGTGCAGGTCTTCCATGCCAACGACACTGACAAGGTAGTGGCCTATCACCGCTATGCATCGGGCGGGCCGGGCGACAGCGTCGTGGTCGTCGCCAACTTCCGCGACCACACCTATGGGGACTACGAGATTGGCCTGCCTCACGATGGGGTCTGGAAGACGCGTATCAACGGCGACGCGAAAGTCTACGATCCGAGCTTCGGTGACACGCCGGCGCTGGAAGTCCATGCTGAAGCAGCGGAATATGATGGGTTGCCGTTCCGGGGGCGTGTCAACCTCGCGCCGTACAGCTTCCTGGTTCTCTCCGCCGACCCGGCCTGATTAGTCCAACAAAAAAGCGGAGTGTGGATTCTCGAATGCGCACTCCGCTTCGTTTAGGTCGTCAAGAGACTGACGCAAAGCTGCAAAGCATGAGGCTATTATGCTTGACGCTCTTTGCGTCTTTGCGTGAGCCTGCCTAACCCTGCAACAACGACTCCGTGCCGTCGATCCAGATTTCCGTCCCGGAGATCAGGCGCGACTCATCCGAGGCCAGGAACAGTACCAGGTTCGCGACATCTTCTGCCTTGCCCGGCTTGCCGTGCGTCAGCGGCAGGACGCCCTTCGGAAACTCCACCGGCCAGCCGGCGTCTTCCAGATTGCGCTTTTCCGTGTTATCGTCGATCTGCGTCTCGATCGCGCCCGGACAAACGACGTTGACGCGCACCTTGTCCTTCGCCAGCTCCAGCGCCACCATTTTGGCAAAGGCCACCTGGCCGGCTTTCGATGTGGCATAGGCCGACGCGCCCGTGTTGCTGAACATGCGCGTGCCGTTGACCGACGAGATGATGATGACCGAGCCGCCCTGTCGCTTAAGATAGGGCACGGCGTACTTGACGGTATAGAAGGTCCCATCGAGGTTGATCGCCAACGTCTGCTTCCACTCATCGACCTGCAGGTCCTCCAGCGGAGCCCAGGTCCCGTTGATGCCTGCATTGGCGAGCACGATATCGAGACGTCCCCACTTCTCGACCAGCGCCTCAATAGCCTGCTGTACCTCTTCCGGCTTCGAAACATCGGCAAGCAGCCGCATGGCCTTCCCGCCACCCTTCACGATATCATCGACGACCTTCTGCGTCTCCTCCTCATCGCGA
>DAOUGK010000490.1:0-7045 GCA_034429055.1 Anaerolineae bacterium
GCCCGCCACACCGGGCAGAGTGGCGGTGTTGACCAGTTGCTCCAGCGAACGGTCTTCGAGTGCTTTAGCCAGGATGTCCTGGTCGGCATAGAACCGGGCGGGGACGCGCATATCCGGTCGGAACGACTGTGGAATCTCATAGAGCTGGTCGCCGATGGGTATGAGGTCGTGCCGCATGACGGATTTCATGGCCGGGGGTCCTTCTTTACCGTAGAGACGTCCCGCCGGGACGTCTCTACGGTAAAATTGGCGTGACTGTTAGTGACAGCTGCTGCAGCCGCCGCCCTCAGCGCCATCCTTCGAGCGGAACGAATGGCCGCAGCCACAGCTCGAAACGGCATTGGGGTTCTCGATGTGGAACCCGCCGCCCATCAGGCTGTCCACATAATCGATGCTCGCGCCTTCCATGTACTGGCGGCTCTGCGGGTCGATGATGATGCGCAGGCCGTGCTGCTCGAAGACGCTGTCCACGGGCCGCGGGTCGCTGTCAAAGGTCATGCCGTACTGCAGCCCGCTGCAGCCGCCGCCGCTCACGAACACGCGCAGGCCGTGGGTCTCGCGGACGCCCTTTTCCTTCATGATGGTGTCGAGCTTTTCCGCCGCCGCTGCCGTCAACGTTACGATGGTCTCTTCCATGGTATCGACAGACATGATGTCCTCCGTAGATAATCAGGTGGCCGCCGGTCGGTTCCGGTGGCCCCGGTAGTTGTTAGCCGCCAATCTGGCTCATTTCCCTCGATTTCGCGATGTCGTGCTGTTCCAGCCGGTGGCCCCACGGCTTACGATAAGCCGCCTCGGCCATCAGCCGGCGCAACTCCGCGAAATCGGCGCCCGCACGCAGCGGGGTCAACAAGTCCGCTTCGTCATCGCGCAGCAGGCAGAGGCGCAGCTTGCCATCCGCCGTCAGGCGCAGCCGATTACAGCCCTCGCAGAACGGCTCGGTCACGCTGCTGATAAAACCGAGCTGCCCGCGCGCGTTGCGCAGGCGATACGGTCGGGCCGGGTCATGGCCGTTGTGGCCGGGCACAACCTCCAGCGGTCCCAGCGCGGCCTCGATCCGCCTGCGCGTCTCCGCCGATGACACGACCTGGTCCTGCTGGAAGTCCGCCACGCTGCCCAGCGGCATCAATTCAATAAAGCGGACTTCCCACAGGTTATCGAGCGTCAGCCGGGCCAGCTCCACGACCTCGTCATCATTGAACCCGCGTGTCACCACGCAGTTCAGCTTGACCGGCCGCAGCCCTGCCGCCTCAGCCGCCGCAATCCCCTCCCATACATCGGCCAGGTTGCCACGCCGCGTGATGCGCCGGAACTTGGCCGGATCGAGCGAATCGATGCTGATGTTGACCTGCCCCAGGCCGGCCTCGGCCAGCGGGCCTGCCAGCTCGGCCAGCTTGATCCCGTTTGTGGTCATCACCACTCGTTCGATGCCCGGAATGGCGACGATGTTACGCACGAGATCCACCACGCCGTGCCGCACCGTGGGCTCGCCGCCCGTCAGCCGGATCTTGTTGACGCCCAGGCTGGCCGCGACGCGCACCAGCGTCAGAATCTCGTCGTCCTGCAGCAACGCTGCCGCCGGCCGGAAGCGAATATCCTCCGGCATGCAGTACACGCAGCGGAGGTTGCACGCATCGGTCAATGACACGCGCAGGTAACTCAGCCGGCGACCGTACGAGTCGCTCATCGTCTGTGGGACGTCGTAGAGGGTGATGTTGTTCATGATCCCGCTAAGCGTTGCTGTCCGGGTTGCTGGCGGGTTGTTGCTCTGCGTCTTCCTGAACGGGAATCATATAACGGCAATGCGCTGCCCCATTGAGCACCCGGGTCTCCAGCCGGATTGTCCCCGGGATGAGCTGCTGCAGGATGGCCTGATCCATGAGGCAGATCTCCGGATGCCGGTCCGATACGCCGGTGTAGGGACAGTTGCACGCGTGCAGCTCGTAATGGCCGTCACTGGCGACCCAGCGCGCCTCATACCCCTGGTTGGACAGAAAGTCCGCCACCTGGTCGAGCCGCTCTTCGACGGTCTGGCCCTGCTCCTGTGCGGGCGCTTCCTGTGCAGTGCGCTGTGCAACCCGCTGCAGCACGCCGCGCACCACCGCTTCAGGCAGGGCAGCCTTCAGCTCCGTCAACAGATGATCCGCCAGAACATCGTGCCGCTGCGGAAAGAGCCTGTAAGCGCCCTCGGTCAGCGCGTAGACCTGGCTGGGCCGGCCCGCGCCATCCCGGCGGCGCAGTCCATTCAGCTCCACCAGGCCTTCGCTGGTGAGAATATCGAGATGATGCCGCACGGAGACCGGAGCCATGCCAAGCTGATCCGCCAGTTCGGCCACCGTGGCCGAGCTGGTTTCTCTCAGGATTTCGGTGATGCGGCGCCTGACCGACTGCACTTCTCCGCTCCATCATGCCGGGATTACCGTCCCGTTGCTTCGACGGCAGTACGGATGATAGCACATAAGCCCGGCCCTGTCAATTACTCTGATTTTAGTCATAGATATTACTCCGTATCCAATTGTCCTTTGCGGCGTCTTAACAGTGGAGTTGCAAGCAGGGGGCCGGCCTAAGGCGCCCTGTGACGTTTTCGGCACGTCCGCAACTGGCAACCAGTAATACATGCATAATTTGTGGGCACTGCGACAGGGTCGCCTCGGCAACTGGAACTAAGGTTACAAATAAAGCATATTTATCTGTAAGATGGATCGGGCTGTCCCGGGGCGCGGTCGAACGTTTCATAGGAAATTGTAAGTGGTATATACTGGTCGATTGCTTGATCCGGCACAGGATCACTTTTTTGTGTGGATCGATATCCAAGCTGTGGATAACCCGCGCGAAACGGTGGATAACTGTGTGCAACTTTGGTGGGATTTAGTTGCCAGACAGTTGGAGTGAAATGAATCGAGACCGGTGCAACATGGGCACCGGTCTCGATTTTTGCCGGGGATGGCCTGCGTTACTGCCCCGCGATCCCGGTCATCCGCTCGACTTCCGCGTCGATCACACTCGGTTCCAGCTTGACGAACAGGGCTCGCGGCTCCCGGAGCGGCTGACCCGGCGGGAGGATGCCCAGCGCCCAGCGGCCCGCCGCGTTGCTGCCATCGTAGCGGAGCGCGTAGTGTGTCCGTTCGGTCTCCGTCAGGTCCGCGGTATAGAGCGACCCGAACAGGTCGCCCTCATAGCCCAGGTACTGGTGGAGCTGCTGGCAGGTGAACGGCAGGAACGGTGCGAACAGCGTCTTCAGCGTGTCGATGACCTGCAGCGCCACGTAGAGGGTGGTCGCCGCCGCGGCCGGGTCGTTCTTGATCTGCTGCCAGGGCTCCTTCTGATTCAGATAGCGGTTGGCCTCGTGCGCCAGGCCCATCGTCTCGGCCAGCGCCTGCTTGAGCTTGACCGCGTCCAGCAGCGCGGTGACGCGCTCGAAGGCCGGCGCCATCTGGGCAAGGAGGGCCTGATCGGTTTCGTCCAGCAGCCCCGGCTCCGGCACCTTACCGGCGAACCGTTTGTAGGCGAAGCCCAGCACCCGGTTGGCGAGGTTGCCCCAGGTCGCCACCAGCTCCTCGTTGTTGCGGCGGACGAACTCTTCCCAGGTGAAGTTCACATCCTGGCTCTCCGGCGCGCTGGCGGTCAGCGCGTAGCGCCACGGGTCGGGATCGTAGCGCTCCAGCGCGTCCGCCATCTCGATCATCCAGCGGCGGCTCTTGCTGAGCTTGCGGCCTTCGACGTTGAGATACTCGTTCGCCGGCACATCATAGGGCAAATTCAGGCTGCGGTCGTAGCCGGTCAGGATCGCCGGCCAGATGATCGAGTGAAACTCGATGTTGTCCTTGCCTATGAAGTAGTAAGTGCGCGCGGCGGGGTCCTGCCACCAGGCGCGCCACGCCTCGGCGTCGCCGGTCACGTGCGCCCACTCCTTGCTGGCAGCCAGGTAACCGATGACGGCATCGTACCAGACATAAATGCGCTTGCTCTCATAGCCGGGGAGCGGAATGGTCACGCCCCACTGGATATCGCGCGTGATCGGCCGCCCACGCAGCTCGCGGCTTTCCAGCCGTGCGCGCGTGAAGTTCATGACGTTGGGCCGCCAGTGTTCCTTATGGCCGTCGTTCAGCCAGGCCAGCAGCGGCTCGTTGAGCGCGCCCAGGTCCAGGAAGAAATGCTCTGCCTGGCGAATCTCCAGGTGCGTGCCGCCGCAGATCTTACAACGCGGGTTCAGGAGCGTAGTAGCGTCGTAGGTCTTGCCGCAGTTGTCGCACTGGTCGCCCCGCGCACCTTCGAAGCCGCAGTACGGGCAGGTGCCTTCCACGTAGCGGTCGGCCAGCCACTTCTCGCAATCCAGGCAGTACAGCTGGTCCATCTTGTCCAGGTAGACGACCTCGTTGTCGATGTGGCGCAGGAAGATCTCCTGGGTGACGGCCCAGTGGTTCTCCGTATCGGTTTCGGTGAACAGGTCGAAGCTGATTCCCAAGCGGCGCATCATATCGACGTTGCGCGGGTGGTAGCGGTCCACCACCGCGCGCGGGGAAATGCCCTCCTCCTCCGCGCGCACGGTAATCGGCGTGCCGTGCGTGTCGGAGCCGGAAACCATCAGCACATCGTTGCCGCGCAACCGGTGATAGCGCGCGAAGATGTCCGAGGGCAGATAGGCGCCTGCGATATGGCCGATGTGCATGTCGCCGTTGCTATAGGGCCAGGCGACACAGACCAGGATTTTGTCCGGCATGGGAATGCTCCTCATTACGAAGTACGACTATGCGCATGATAACGCAAAACCCCGGTTTCGACCAGAAACCGGGGTTTTGTGGGACAGTCGGGCGTCACATGACGTTGACTGAGCCGACGCCTGTCTCGATGCGGATATCCGCCTTGTTCGCTGCCGTGGCGTAATCCGGCGATTCGTAACGGTGGTCACCGGTCTGCACGAAGCGGGTCCGGTCGATAGTCACGCTCGCCAGCCCGGATTCGGTTCGAATCGTGGCCGCAACCCCGCCCGGCACGCGGACGATCACGCGTGCGGCCCCCGACTCAATCTTGACCCGGGTCAACCCGGCGTGCGCGGGCAGCGTTACGTCGGTATCGCTGGCGCCCGTCTCCAGCTTCAGCTCCCGCACCAGCAGGTCGCTGAGATCGATCTGCGAGCGGCTCGCGCCGGTCTCGAATTCAAGTTCGAGCGGCAGCGTCTCGTTCAGCCGCACATCCCAGTCCAGCCCGCCGGCCGTCCAGTTCCAGGGCGTAATCCAGCCCCGGTTGGCCGGGACGCTCAATTTGACATCGAGCGTGCTGCCGCTCTGCCGCACGCGGCGGTTCAGCCCGCCGCCGAATGTGCCCGCGACCAGCTCGTCCGCACGCGCGCCGCCGCCCACGGTCAACACGCCCGCGCCGTGGGCAATCTCGATGTGCGCCTGCGTGGCGCCTTCCAGCGGCAGCGAGGCGGTTTCCGCGGGCAGCGGGGCCGGACGCACGAAGTAGCCGAGAATCAGCCAGCCGCCGAGGATGATCAGGAAGGCCGGCCAGAGCAGGTTCCAGACACTGATTTCCCAGCGGTCGAACACGCCGAGGTTGCCCAACAGGAGCAGCACGCCGGCCAGGATCAGTACTACGGCCCAGAAAACACCGGTTCGCATAATCAAACCTCCAGATGTGCGGTGCTCAGATGCGAGTCCGCACAAAATACTGCACCAGGCTCAGACAACCGAGCGCGATGAGCAACACCGGCCAGTAACGGGCCAGCGGAACCGCCTGGCCCAGAAACGAGCTGAAGATGGCGAAGAAGACCAGGCTGATCAGGATCAGTCCGCCGCCGGCGCGTACATCGTGCCACTTGCCCTGCCAGAGACCCATGATCATCGTGCCGAGGCCGACGAAGCCCGGAATCAAGGTCCACGCATACGACCAACTGATCCAATTGCCGGTTTGAGACTGCCAATAGAGCAGTGCGCCGATGCCGCCGACAATGCAGGCCGGGACAGCCATAGCCGGCGCATTCGCCATGAGACCGATGATGAGCAGCAATATGCCTACCGCGAATACAATGAGTTGCGGCGTTACGACTTCGGCCCAGATGGCAACGGTCGGGAAGAGCTGCGTGAAAAGGAAAAAGAGGCCGAGCAAGATGAGAAAGAAGCCGCCGGTCAGGCCGGCTCTGCGAGTGGCGTCCACGTGACCCTCCGGTTGCGATGCGACACGCGGGACTTACACTGACGTCCCGCGTGTCGTAACTGAGTGCGCTCAGGCCCTTACTTGGTGTCGTCCAGCGTGTCCTTGATGGCGTCGAGCACGCTCGTCGTCTCCGGCTCCTCAGGCACAATGAACATCAGGATGACGTACAGAATGAGGCCGGAGCCGACGCCGAACAGCAGCAACAACACGAAGACCAGACGAATCAACGTCGGGTCGATGCCGAGATACTTGCCCAGACCGCCGCAGACGCCCGAAATCATCCGGTCTGTCCGGCTGCGATAAAGTTTCTTCGTTTCCACAGTTGTCCTCCCAAAGACATTCACTGCATTGTAGACGGCATCAGCAGGCCGGTTTGCCCGCGGCCTATTTCCGCCTTGCACCCTACTCTACGCAGCTTCCGCCGGAAGGTTGCAACCGTCTACGCGCCGCCCAGGTCCCGGTGCATGAACACGCAGCCTTCGCGCTGGTCGAATTCACGGAAGCCACAGGCACGGTACAACGCCTGCGCCGCATGCCAGTCATCGTTCGTCTCCATCCAGGCGCGCGCCAGCCCGCGGGCCTCCGCCGCCGCGACCAGGTGTTCGACGAGGGCGCGACCGATGCCCCGGCCGCGGCAGTCCTGAGCCACGGAAACGCGCACGAGCTGGCCCTCGGTGGCCTGCACGAGCAGCCCGCCCGTGCCCACCAGCCTGCCGTCTTCCTCTGCTACCACGAAAACATGCCCCTGGGTGACATAGAACTGCCAGATATCGTCCAGATCGGGGTTGTATGCCGGATCCAGATCGGGAAAGTGCTCGCCCAGCCCGGCCAGAATGAGGTCGTGCGCGGCGTGCTGGTCAGACGGCGTGAAGGGCCGGATGGCGATGTC
>DAOUGK010000491.1:0-2493 GCA_034429055.1 Anaerolineae bacterium
CAGGTGCACGGCGTCATCATCGCGGACCAGGTGACGGAGGAGGACTGCGGCGTCATCACCGAAAACGTCCGCGAGGAGCTGATGGCGCTGGCGCAGACCTATCCGATGGTGGCGTTCACCGCGGATTCACGGGCCCGCATCGGGCTGTACCACGACGTCATCCTCAAGCCGAACGCGCGAGAGGCCCTGATTGCGGTAGGTCAACCTGTCACCGCGGACCCCGACCCGGCGGCGGATCGCGCGCAGATCGAGGCCGCGGGCAGCCAGCTCTACCGGCGCAGCGGCCAGCCGGTCTTCCTGACGCTGGGCGGCGAGGGCATCCTGACCTTCTACCAGGACGGGCCGACGCTCGTCCCCGCGGTCAGGGTGCGCGGCCCGATCGACATCGTGGGCGCGGGCGACGCTGCGCTTGCAGGCCTCACCTCCGCGCTGTGTGCGGGCGCGACCGTGACCGAGGCCGCCGAGATTGCCTGCCTCGCCGCCGGCGTCACCATCCGGCAGATCGGGACGACGGGCACCGCATCGCGGCGGCAGATCCTCGATCTGCACCGCGGGTCTTGACGGATGAACCGCGAAGACGCAAAGAGCGCGAACCCACATAGAGTCTATCCGAGAATTGCTCTGGCCGGTCTCTGACCGAGCCAGGGGCACGGTCGGAGACCGGCCCCAGCGGGTTTTCGGATAGACACATAATGATAAACTCTTTCGCGTCCTTCGCGCCTTGGCGGTTCAACACAGGAGGTCACAGTGGACTACCAGATATCTGAGCCGTTGCCCAAGTCCATGCAGGCGGTGGTCTGCCACGGGCCGGAGGATTACCGGCTGGAGGAGCGGCCCGTGCCCCAGCCAGGTCCGGGCGAAGTGGTGGTGCGGGTCAAATCCGCGGCCATCTGCGCCAGCGACCTGAAGTGCTATCTCGGCGCAGCGCTCTTCTGGGGCGACGCGGACCGAGAGGGCTACTGCCAGCCGCCGGTCATCCCCGGCCATGAGTTTGTGGGCCAGGTCGTTGCGCTGGGCGAGGGAGCCGGCCAGAAGTACGGCCTGCAACTGGGCGACATCGCCATCTCCGAGCAGATCGTGCCGTGCTGGGAGTGCCGCTTCTGCCGCCGCGGACAGTACTGGATGTGCCCCAACGGTTCGGTCTACGGCTTCCGGCAGAACGCGTTCGGCGCGCTGGCGGAGTATATGCGCTTCCCGGCCAACGCGCTCAACTACCGTGTGCCGGATGCAGTGCCGCTCGCCCATGCCGCGTACATCGAGCCGCTGGCCTGCGCCATCCACGCGGTCGAGCGCGCGGACATCCACTTCGGGGATGTGGTGGTCGTGGCAGGTGCAGGTCCGCTCGGACTGGGCATGGTGGCAGCCGCCCGGCTCAAGCATCCCGGCCTCCTCATCAGCCTCGACCTCAAGGATCACCGGCTCGCGGTCGCGCAGGCGTGCGGCGCAGACCTGGGGCTGAATCCGCACAAGGTGGACGTCGTGGCCGAAGTGCGCAAGCTCACGGGCGGCGACGGCTGCGACATCTACATCGAGGCCACGGGCCAGCCTTCCGGCGTGCAGCAGGGCTTGCAGATGATCCGGCGGCTCGGCACCTTTGTCGAGTTCAGCGTGCTGCGCGAGCCGGTCACCGTCGACTGGACCATCATCGGCGACACGAAGGAGCTGGACATCCGCGGGTCGCACCTCGGCCCGTACTGCTATCCGATTGCAATGGATATGCTGGCGAAGAGGCTGCTGCCGATGGACCAGATCATCACGCACCGGCTGCCCCTGTCATCCTACCAGGCCGGCATCGATCTGGTCGCCAGCGGGGATGTGTCGATCAAGGTCACGCTGGAACCATGATGCAATTCTAGGTGTATCCATGACAGGGTAGCATAGCCCCTTGTGGGCGTTCTGGCGGGCACGAGGCCCTATACTACGCAGAATCCTGGTAGAGGAGATGCTTTCATGCCTGACATGTTACAAGAGGTCAAGCCCATCCTGGAGCGGTTCCGGCTGGACGGCCGCGTTGCGCTGGTGACCGGCGGGGGCCGGGGCATCGGTCGCGCGTATGCCCACGCGCTGGGTGAAGCCGGTGCAGCCGTCGCGCTGCTGGATATCAACTATGATTCGGCCTGCGCGGTCGCAGAGGAATTGGCCCGCAAGGGCATCGACGCGCTGCCCGTCTACGCCGATGTCCGGGAGGAAGCCGAGGTGCGCGCGGCGGTGCAGGCGGTCGTGGACCGCTGGGACCGGCTGACCATCGGGGTCAACAACGCGGGCATCGGCATGTGGCAGCCGGCGGAGACGATGACGCGCGACCAGTGGGACAACATGCTGGCCGTCAACCTGACCGGCGTGTACCTGTGCGCGCAGGCCGAGTCCGAGGTCATGCTGGTCGCGGGATACGGCAAGATCATCAACACCGCGTCCATGTCGGGCAGCATCGTCAACACGCCGCAGGCCCAGTCCGCGTACAACACGTCGAAAGCGGGCGTCATCCACCTGACC
>DAOUGK010000492.1:0-16440 GCA_034429055.1 Anaerolineae bacterium
CTACTGGGGGCTGCAATCATCAAGCCAATCCCGTAATCCCACAAATCAAGGTTCAGACATTGGCGGCCCGCACCCTCACCTCCGCACCGGTCGTCATCTCGCTCAGTACATCCCCGCCGGGCAGCCCGCGCAGCAGCACGCGCCACGGCTTCTGCGCGCCTGATGAGCGGGCGGTCACGGTATCGCCCGCGCGCGTCACCTCCACGCGCAGCGCCTCCCGCCCCTGCGCATCCGGCACGGTCGCGACGGCCGTCGCGCCGTCGTCCAGGGCGAAGACGTGGAACGTCACGCCGTCCGCATAGTCATAGTCGGGCCGTTCATCGTGCGCGCCGACCGGGATGACCGAGTTGGGCCGGACCATCAGCGGCAGGCTCATGTATCCGTGCGTCTCCCGCTGCCAGCAGCCGCCCTCCACCACCGCGCCGGTCAGGAAGTGTGTCCAGCGGCCCGGCGGCAGGTAGTAGCTGACCGCGCCGTCAGCGGTGAAGACCGGCGCGACGAGCAGCGCATCGCCGAGCATGTACTGGCGGTCGAGCGTGTCGCACGCGGGGTCATCGGGGAATTCGAGCACCATCGCGCGCAGCACCGGCGCGCCGGTCGTGTGCGCGCGGACCGCCTGGCCTAACAGATACGGCATCAGCCGGCATTTGAGCTTGGTGAAATGGCGCAGCACAGCGACCGCTTCCTCGTCATACAGCCACGGCACGCGGTACGAGCTGCTGCCGTGCAGCCGGCTGTGCGAGGAGAGCAGGCCGAATGCGCACCATCGCTTATACACATCCGCGGACGCGGTCTGTTCGAATCCGCCGATGTCGTGGCTCCAGAAGCCGAACCCCGACAGGCCGAGCGACAGGCCGCCGCGCAGGCTCTCGGCCATCGACTCGAAGGTCGCGGTGCTGTCGCCGCCCCAATGCACGGGGAACTGCTGGCCGCCGGCCGTGGCCGAGCGCGCGAAGACCGCCGCCTCACCCGGCCCGCGCTCCGCCACGAGCAGCTCGAACACCGTTTTGTTGTACAGGTAGGAGTAGTAATTGTGCATCTTGACCGGGTCCGAGCCGTCGTACCAGACGACGTCGGTCGGGATGCGCTCTCCGAAGTCGGTTTTGAAGCAGTCCACGCCCATGTCGAGCAGGCCGCGCAGCTTATCGGCGTACCAGCGGCAGGCGCGGGGGTTGGTGAAGTCCACGAGACCCATGCCCGACTGCCACTTATCCCACTGCCAGACATCCCCGTCGGGCGTCTTGAGCAGGTAGCCTTCGGCCATGCCCTCGTCGAACAGCGGCGACCGCTGCGCGATGTACGGGTTGATCCACACGCAGATGCGCAGCCCGCGCGCCTTGAGCCGCGCCAGCATCGCGACCGGATCCGGGAACACGCGGCGGTCCCACTGGAAGTCGCACCAGTGGAATTCCTTCATCCAGAAGCAGTCGAAGTGGAAGACGTGCAGCGGGAGGTCCCGGTCGGCCATGCCCTGGATGAAGCTGCTGACGGTCGCCTCGTCGTAGTCCGTGGTGAACGAGGTCGTCAGCCAGAGGCCGAACGACCACGGCGGCGGCAGCGCGGCCCGCCCGGTCAGCGCGGTGTAGCGTTCGAGGATCTCCTTCGGGGTCGGGCCGTAGATGATGAAGTAGTCCAGCGCCTCGCCCGGCACGCTGAACTGCACCCGCTCGACCTTCTCCGATGCGACCTCGTAGGACACGCGCTCCGGGTGGTTGACGAAGACGCCGTAGCCTCGGTTGGTCAGGTAGAAGGGCACGTTCTTGTACGCCAGTTCGCTGGCCGTGCCGCCGTCCTCGTTCCAGAGGTCCACGACCTGCCCGTTCCTGACGAACGGCGTGAACCGCTCGCCCAGCCCGTACACGCACTCACCGACGCCGAGGTTGAGCTGTTCGTGGATGAACCGGCCCGCAGGCGTATCCACGATGCCCAGGCCGCGCCAGCCGCTCGAAGTGAGCACGCGGTCGCCCGCAAGGAAATCCACGCGCCAGTCCGCGCCCTTCGCCACGCGCTCGGTCAGCCCGCCGCTCGTCAGCGTCGCGGCCGTCTCGCCGTCTTGGATGTCCAAGTGCGGGTGCTCGTCCGCGAGTTCGAAGTGCGGCCCGCGGTCGCGCTGCCCCTTGTGATGGACGGCCTGCACGCGGATGACATCCGGCATGGGCGACGAATAGCGCACGGTCAGCAGCGGCTGGTTGAGCGTGTCCCCGCGGCCGTTCAGCCGCCGGGTGACGGCGTACGCGGTCAGCGCGTCTGCGTCGTGCTCGGTCTCATGGACGTGCACCGCATAGTGCGGCGTCACGCCGGGCCGCATTTCCCAGTAACCGGCAGTGAACTTCATGGAGGGACTCCTTGTGGCTGAAGAAAGAAGGAAAGTCAGTAGGGAGAACTGACTACAATTTGTATACGATCGTATACAAATTGTAGTCAGATGTGATATCTCAGTTAGGTTTACGCCACGCGCACCGGCCCGCCCGTGCGGCCGGAGCGGTAGACCGCGTCGAACAGCGCGACGGCCTGCCGCCCGTCCTCGCCGGTAATCGCAGGCGCGCGATCCTCGATGATGGCCGCGACGAAGTCTGCCACCTGCCGCCGCGT
The DNA here is from genome assembly GCA_034429055.1 of Anaerolineae bacterium. GTDB lineage: Bacteria > Chloroflexota > Anaerolineae > CG2-30-64-16 > CG2-30-64-16 > MWBF01. The sequence continues at coordinate 2,593 of DAOUGK010000492.1, forward strand.
GTAGTCGCTCATGATGTCCAGCGTTTCGATGCGGCGGCGGTCCTCCGCCTGCCAGCCGGGCAGCAGTTCCATCTCGCCCGCCACGGTCCACAGGTCGTTGACCGGCGGCTCCACGGTTGCGGTCTGGCCGACGAAGAACATCGAGCCGCCGTCCGTCTGCACGCCGACCGTCGCGCCGTTCGAGCCGTGGACGTGGATGTTGCCGTGGATGCCGGGGTTCTGGCAGTTGCTCACGACGAGGCTGCCCAGTGCGCCGTTGCGGAAGCGCAGCGCGGCCACCGCAGTGTCTTCCACTTCGATGTACGGGTGCGTCAGGTTGTCCCAGTAGCCGCACACCTCGTCGACCGGCCCCATGAACCACTGGAACAGGTCGAGCTGGTGCGAGGTCTGGTTGACCAGCACGCCGCCGCCCTCCGCATCCCACTTGCCGCGCCAGGGGTCCATTGCGTAGTATTCGGGCCCGCGCCAGCCGAGCACGGTCACGGTGCCGAGGATGGGCCGGCCGATCTTGCCCGCGTCGATGGCATCCTTGACGCGGCGCACCGGCTCGTACCACCGCCGCTGGCTGACCACGCCGAGCCTGGCGCCTGCGTACGCGGCCGCGTCGATCATCGCGTCGCACTCCGCAGGGGTGACGGCCATCGGTTTCTCGACGAGCACGTGCCGTCCCGTCCGCAGCACCGTGACGGCCTGCTCCGCGTGCTGCGGGTGGGGCGTGCAGATGATGGCCGCGTCGACCGCCGGGTCGGCCAGCAGCGCGGTCAGGTCGGTGTAGGGCTGCGCGCCGTACTGCGCGGCAAAGGCCGCGGTGCGCTCCGCGTTGCGCCCGCAGACCGCCGCGAGCCGCGCGCCGGGCAGCGCGGCCAGGATGCGTGCGTGGATGTGGCCCACCTTGCCGGGGCCGATGATGGCAAAACCAAGCTCACTCATGGGGGTCCTCACGTTTGAACCGTCTTTTACTCATTACTCGTTACTCATTACTCATTACGTATGAGAACGAGTAACGATTAACAGACTCTCTGCGGTTCAGTCTACGGCTTGAGTACAATCTTGATGGCGTCCAGCTGGCCCTTCGCCAGCTCCGTGACCACGCGCGGTCCCTCGGACAGCGGCAGGACATCCTCCACCAGCGCCATGACATCCACGCGGCCCGCCCGGATGGCCTCGATCGCATCCCCGAACTCCCGGTTGAACGCGTACGCGCCGCGGATGGTGATCTCGCGCGTGACAATGGAAGGCATGTTGATCTCGATCGTGGGCTGTGAGTTGCCGATCCAGGTGACATGCCCGCCGGGACGCACCAGTTCGAGCGACTGCCGGGCCGTGGCTGCCGCACCGACCGCCTCGATGACTACCGGCGCGCCGGACGGCCCCGCGTGCTCGCGCACGACCGCGGCCAGGTCCGCTTCGCGCGGGTTGACGGTCACATCCGCGCCGAGCCGCCGCGCCATCTCCAGCCGGTGCGGGCTGAGGTCGGTGACGATGATCGTGCCCGCGCCCTTCAGCCGGACAGCCATCAGGGTCAGCAGGCCGATGGTGCCCGCGCCGAAGATGAGCACAGTGTCCATGAGCCGGATGGGGGTCAGGTTGGCCGCGTGCATCCCGACGGCCAGCGGCTCCACCATCGCGCCGGCCTCCCACGACACCTCCGGCGGCAGGGGGTAAAGCTGCCGCGCGGGCACGCGCACCGCGTCCGCGTACGCGCCGTCGGTAGTCATCATGCCGAGTCCGCTGCGGTTCATGCAGATGTTGGGCAGGCCCGCGCGGCAGTTGGCGCAGGTCCCGCACGAGATTGTCGGCAGGACGGTGACGCGTGCACCCGGCTGCCAGCCGGCCACGCCCGCGCCGACCGCGCTGACCTCGCCGGAAAACTCGTGGCCCATGATCATGGGCGGGATGCGCCGGCCTGTGGAGCCGGTGAAGCCGTGGACATCCGACCCGCAGACGCCGACCGCGCGCACCGCGACGACCACTTCGCCGAGCTGCGGTTCCGGCTCTGCCACCTCGCGCAGCGGCATCTGCCACGGCGCTTCATATACGAGTGCTTTCATGATGTGTCCTTTTGCCTCTGAAGATTTATCTATTGGAAGAGGGGTAGCATAGCCCCTTGTGGGCGTCTTGACGGGCACAAGGCCCTAGGCTACGAGTGACTCGGAAATGATCTAGCTCATCCCTCTGTAGGCCCATCGACGAGCTGGAGAACCTCATCGATCAGCGAGAGCAGTGCCGTATACTGCCTGGCGAAGGCATCCGCTGCGCCCGGATACAGGATCTCGCGCACACGGGCCGGGAAGTCAGCGGGCACAATGCTGAACTGCTCGGCAAAGCGCAGGTTCCAGCCGTCGCCCGGATAGTAGGTCTCGTTGAGGGCGAACAGAATTTGGATGACTTCGTGCACCAACTTGGAGGTCATGCCGGCCAGGAAGACCACATCCCCCCGCTCGACCTTGTTGGCATAGTGATAGTCCGTCCGCCAGTAGCGCAGCGAGGCCGTGTACTTGCTGAGGATGGTCTGCTTCAGCGCCGGCGGGTAGACGTTCAGCCGTTCCTTCCAGCCGGCGATGATGCCATACGGGTCTTCGATGACGAACTGGTTATACACATCCGTCAGGATGTGATAGCCCCAGATGGTCCACACGAGATCGACGGGCTTGCCTTCGCCGCCCAACCACGCATCCAGCGCCGCGTCGATCTCGCCTACCGTGCGCGGCCACACGCCGTCGATGTTGACCCCGCGCTCCTTCCAGGCAGCAATGGCTGCGAAGTAGCCGGTCCACAGTTCGGGCTGCTGCTTCGGCCAGATAAGTTCGCGGTCGGTGAAGAGGCGAAAGTCGATATCGGAGCGGTTGTCCCAGGTACCCTTGCCGAGCGAGCCGCCAACCGAGATCGCATAGCGTTGGTCGCCTGCCAGTTTGCGGCAGATCGGGATAAACTCCGCGAAGATGGACTGGATGACAGGCGGGAAGTCTTGCTGCAGCACTACGTTACCCTCTACTGGTCAAACCGTTCCATGCGCGCGATCAGTTCGTCCATCACCCGGTCATATTCCTCGTTGACCACCTGGCGCGCGGGGTCCCCGTCGTGCCAGGCGATGATTTCCCGCGCGCCCTCGCTGAACGGGGTCGTCGCGGCAAAACCGGGCACGAAACGCTTGATCTTGCTGTTGTCGAAGATCGCGCAGTAGGTCTTGTCGCCCAGCAGGCCCCCGCCCCATTGGGCGTGGTAGCGGATGATGACCGTTGAAGGCACGTGGACGATGCGCAGCTCCGCACCCGCGGCGCGCGCCAGCGTCGCATAAATCTGGTTCCAGTCGAGCCATTCGTCGGAGGTGATGTGGAACGCCTCCGCGATGGCCCGCGCGTTGCCGAGCAGCCCGACCAGCCCCTTTGCGAGGTCGCGCGAGTGCGTCAGCACCCAGAGCGAGGTGCCGTCGCCGGGCACGACAACCGCCTTGCCCTGGCGCAGCCGGTGTACGCCCGTCCACCCGCCCGCGCCCGGCACCTTGGTCTGGTCGTAGGTGTGGGAGGGCCGGATGATGGTGTACGGGAACTTCTCCTCCCGGAACGCCCGCACGAGCCGCTCCTCGCACGCGATCTTGTCGCGCGAGTACTGCCAGAAGGGATTGTCGAGCAGCGTCGACTCGGTGATGGGCAGGCTGGAGGGCGGCTTTTGGTACGCAGACGCCGAGCTGATGAAGACGTACTGGCCCGTGCGCCCGCGGAACAGCTCGATATCCGCCTCGACGTGCTCCGGCTTGAACGCCACCCAATCGACCACCGCATCGAACGTCCGGCCCGCCAGCGCAGCCTCCGCCGCGCCGCGGTCGCGGATGTCCGCGTGCACGACCTCCGCGCCCTCAGGAACCGGGTGTGTGCTGGAACGTCCCCGATTGAACAGCGTCAGCTTAATGCCGCGCGCCAGCGCCAGCTCCGCGCACGACGAACTGATGACTCCCGTTCCACCGATGAATAACACGCGCATGTGCTACCTCCAGATATCAATAGAACGCAGATAAACGCTGATGAGACTGATTCACGCTGATTTTTCTGTTCATCATGACAATCAGCGTCATCAGCGTTCTATTGTCGTTGCGCCAGCGGCTCAAGATGCCGCACGAAGTGGCGTTCGAGCGCGGCATAGTGCGCTTCCTCGTGCGCGTTCAGCCCGGCAAACAGCCGTGCCCTGAATTGCTGCGTCGTCAACACGGAGCCGAATGTCACGTGCAACACCTGCCGCGCATCGAACTGCTCCAAGAGGCCGGGCAGCTCCGCGTCTTTGAGTGACTCCGGCCGCGGCACGCGGCTGAGCGAGCCGGAGACGTGGTAGCTCGCGCGGTCCGTCTCGTAGCGGTCGATGGCGAACGCGTAGATCTCGCGGAACAGCGCGGGGTTGAACCCGGCCGTCGCGCGCAGGGCCTCGAGATAGCTCGTACCCGCGGTCTTGAGATGCAGCAGGCCGCGGCCGTGGGCCGCGGCGCGGTCGTAGATGCTGAATTTGTCGGAGCCGGTGTGCAGGCTCAGCTTGTACGGGCCGAAGTGGGCCGCGATGGCCGCGTGGCCCGCAAAGTCCGCGTCGAACTCCGAGAGGCTGCCGATGTAATCGACGCCCTTCTCGAAGCGGCCCACGTAGCGCGGGGCCAGGCTGACCCAGCGCACGCCCAGCCGGTGCAGCTCATTCGCAACGAAAAGGTGTTCGGCGTGGGTCGTCGGCGTGTCCGTCTCGTCCACCGACACCTCCAGCTCGCACGGCCGCCCGGCCATGACCGCCAGCAGGTGGCGATACATCGCGGCAACGTGCGCGACCGCCCGACCGTATTTGACCGCGGCGCGGTAGAGCGTCACCTCGTCCAGGCTGAGCGCGCGGTCCGCGAGGTCGAAGCGCCGCCCGGCATAACGCTCGGCGAGCGCGGACGGCGAGCTGTCGAGCTGCGCCCAGGGCAGGGCCATGTAGCGCTCGCGCAGCGTCGTGGCATCCCCGCGGTCCGCAGTCGGATCCACGTACTCGCCCGGGTCGATTGTGTAGAAGGTGAAGCCGGCGGCTGCGCAGCGGTCGATGTCCTCCGGCGTCTTGAGATGGTCGGCGTCCGCGCCGACCGGCGCGCGCCAGCCCTCTTGAAATGCGCCCCACAGCGCGTCATCCATCACATCGTCGGGCGAGCGGCCCGTGCGCGTCATCTCGCGGATGGACTGCTGTGCGAAGATCATGGCGATGGGGTGGGCGGCGTGGCGCGCGCTCATCTGCTGCGCGGCGCGCACGTGGCCCGGCGTCGCGATGCCCAGCCGGTCGCCGCAGCCCGCGGAGGTCGCCAGTCCCAGCGGGACGGGCCGCAGGGTGGGCAGCGCGTTGCGCAGCGCGGCCGCATTGGCGTGCGTCAGCGGGCATAGGAGCAGGCCGCGGCCTGCCGCCTCGCTCCGCTCCCCCGCAAAGTCCGGCGGCAGCGCGGCGCCTGCCCCGGCGAGCACGCCCAGGCGCTTGTCGCCCGGCCCGAGGCGGGCGAGGAAGTAGGTGGCGCCTGCACTTTCGACTACAGAACCGGCGTACACGGGTAGGTCGATACCAGCGATCTCGAGAGGGGCCATAAGCGGTTCCTTTAGTGAGCCTGGGTTGATATGCATGTGCGTACTATTTTAACATGGTGTGGCAGCAGAGGGAAATGGGTTTGGGTCAGTCCCAGGAAGTCCAGTGTAGCCACCAGCGGAGGCATCCTGAGCGGAGGCCGCATCCTCAGATGCGGGCGCAGTCGAAGGAGGCCGGAGCGGGGTAATCACGTCGCATCCTTCGACTCCGCAGCGAAAAAGACCGCTGCGCCGCTCAGGATGCTCGCCTACATTCGGAATTCCTGATTTGGAATTCGCAGCCTTTGGCTGTCCCCTCGAACCGGCGGTATAATCGCGCCATGCACTCATTCTGTCGCTGGAGCTTTGAGGAGCAGCCGTGACGCATACAACCTATCCTCTGATCGGCATTCCGGCCTCGACCGCGTTCGGCCCGGATGCCTTCAGCCCCTACACCTACCGCTTTGAAGGCAGCTACACTGCCGCCCTCGCAGCTGCGGGCGGCACACCGGTCGTTATTCCGCTGAATCTGCCCCTGTCGGCCCTGCGCAGCCTGTTCGAGCGGCTGGATGGCCTGCTGCTCGCGGGCGGGGTGGATGTTGACCCGGCGCAGTACGGCGAGCCGCGCCATCCGGACCTGGGACAGGTGGACGCGGCGCGTGACGAGGTGGAACTCACGCTGACGCGCTGGGCACTGGACGCGGACCTGCCGGTGTTCGGCATCTGCCGCGGGATCCAGTTGCTCAACGTCGCCGCGGGCGGGAGCCTCTGGCAGGACATCCCCGCGCAACTGCACCGCGAGCCGCGGCACAACTACACCACCGCGGAGAGCCCGCGCGGCCGGGCCACGCACGGCGTCCAGGTCGCGGGCGGCAGCCGGCTGGCCGGAGTGATGGAGACCTGCGACGCGATGGTCAACAGCTACCATCACCAGGCCGTCAAGCAGGTGGCGGCCGGTTTCGTGGCCGTCGCGCACTCATTCGACGGCATCATCGAGGGCATCGAGGACCCGGCCCGCCGGTATGTCGTGGGCGTGCAGTGGCATCCGGAAGGCATGGTCGATACGGAGCCGACTGCGCCGCGGCTGTTTGCGGCGTTCGTCGCGGCCGCACGGGAGCGCGCTGCGGCCACGGGACAAAAGCGGAGCACCCTGAGCGCAGTCGAGGGGGCAGCCCGGTGAAGTGCGCCGGCTGCGAGGGCCAATGAGCGCGGCGGAGACGGGCGGCCCCGCGGCGCTCGGCGTCTTCGATTCCGGCGTGGGCGGGCTGTCGGTCGTGCGCGAGCTGATGGCCCAACTCCCCGGCCATCCGCTGATTTACCTGGCCGACCAGGTTCATGCGCCCTACGGTGAGCGCGGGCTGGCCGAGATTCGCGGCCTGTCTGAAGGCATCACCCGCTTCCTGCTGGCCGAGGGCGCGCGGCTGATCGTCGTCGCCTGCAACACCGCATCCGCGGCCGCGCTCCACTGGCTGCGTGAGCGCTTCCCCGCAGTACCATTCGTGGGCATGGAGCCCGCCGTGAAGCCTGCGGTCGAGCGGACGCACGCGGGCCGGGTGGGGGTGTTGGCGACCCGCGCGACCTTCCAGGGTGAGTTGTTCGCCAGCCTGCTGGCGCGCTATGCGGCCAACGTGACCGTCCACACGCGCGTCTGCTCGGAATGGGTGCCCCTGGTTGAGGCGGGCGAGCTGGACAGCGCGCAGGCGCGTGCGGCCGTCCGGCGGGACCTGGCGCCGCTGCTGGCCGCGGGCGTTGATGAGCTCGTGCTCGGCTGCACCCATTATCCTTTCCTCCGCCCGCTGATTCAGGAAGTTGCAGGGCCCGCGGTGGAGATCATCGACCCTGCGCCCGCGGTCGCGCGGCAGACGGGCCGCGTGCTGGCGCGGCTGGGCTGGCTCGTGCAGCCCGCGGGCGCGCCGGGACATCGCTTCTTCACCACGGGGGATCCTGCCGCGTTTGGTCGCGCACTGGAGCAGCTGCTTGGCCTCCGTCTCCGCGCAGAGCGGGCAATGTGGGGCAGCGAAGGCGCACTATATCCCAAATAACCCAATCCTCTTGGGATATCGTTGGGATATGAGCCGGTTGACAGGTGCGTATAAACAAGGTATAAAGCGAACAAGTACGACATTTGCTTTGTAGAGACTCCGCTGTGATATCGCTGGGCCCCGCAAAGGTGTACCATGTCCGAGGCTCCCACCTGGGATGACCTGCCGCTGGTCATGACCACGGAACAGGTTGCTGACCTTCTGCATCTCCACGTCAATACCGTTAAGGCATTGTGCCGGTCAGACATGTTGCCCGCGGCCAAAATCGGTCACGTCTGGCGCATCCAGCGTGCCGATGTGCTCGCGCTGTTTGCGAGCCGCCAGCCGTTGAGCGGTGCTGCACGTCACTCGCCTGATGAGCACCAGGACCTGGCGCGGCGCCTGGTGGAGGTGCAGGAGGCCGAACGCCGGGCCGTCGCGCGGGAACTGCACGACGAGGCCGGGCAGATGATGACCGCGCTCAAGCTCAAGCTGAGCCTGCTGCGCCGCAACGAGCGTTTTCCTGCAGATCTCCAGGATGAGCTCGCCGGTCTCCAGACCACCGTCGATGAAGTCATGCTTGGCCTGCATCAGCTCGCCATGAACCTGCGGCCGCCGAGCCTCGACCGCTACGGCCTGGTGCCCGCACTGGAGCAATACATCGCCGCATTCCGCCGCCAGCGGGAGATGCGCGTCGAGTTTCTCGTCGAAGGACTCGACCAGCAACGCCTGCCCGACCATGTTGCCACCGCCGTCTATCGCATCGTGCAGGAAGCCCTGACCAATATCGCGCGCCACGCGCAGGCGCACCAGGCGGGCATTGTGCTGTCGGCACGCGGCGGTCGCCTCAACCTCGTCGTGGAGGATGACGGCCAGGGCTTCGATGTCGCCGCGGCGTTCCAAACCGCGCGGCTGGGGCTGTTGGGGATGCGCGAACGCGTGGAGATGTTGGGCGGCACGCTCGACATCGAGAGCGGGCCGGGCGGCACGCGGCTGTTTGTGGATGTGCCCTGTCCGGCGCGCGGCGGCCCGGTGGAACCCGATGCCTCTGCGCGGGCCATGAGCCGCGAGTCGCAGCCCTTCGTGTCGCTGTCGGTAGGGGATGAACACGCCGGCGGCCCGGAGGTCAGTTCGTCGGCGTCGGCGGAGCTGGTTCGCGCGAAGATGCTGGGCGACCGCCTGCATGAGCTCCACCTGGCGCTCGATACGTTTACCGATACCGGCGCCATCCTGCAGCGCGTGGCCGATGATGGCGCAGCGGCGCTGGGTTGCGAGGGCGTCACCATCCTGCTGCGCGAGGGTGAGGCTTGGGTTGTGCGGGCAACCCACGGGCTGCCGCCGGAAACCCTCGGCATGCAAGTCACCGAAGCCGAGTACCCGCTCCTCCGCCTCTTGCTCCAGTCAGGCCGGGTGGTGGTGGAGAATGACCTGGGTCGTCTGCCGGCACCCTATCGGGAGAACATGAGTCGGCTGGGTATGCACGCCCTGGTCATTACCCCCGTGAATATCGGCGGTCAAGTCAGCGGTATCATACTGTTCTCCAGCCACCTGCCTGGCCGGCAGTTCCTGCCATCGGAGGTGGAGTTTGTGCGGCGGCTGGGAGCAATGCTGTCGCTGGCGCTGGAAAGCGCACAACTCCGCCGCGGCCAGGCGGAGCTGCTGGCAGAACTGGACACCGTGTTGGCTGCGATTCCGGATGCCCTGCTCACCTATGACCCCCAGGGCCGCATCATGCGCATGAACCACGCGGCAGAGGATCTGCTGGGCTACAACACCACAGCCGAAGGCTGGGATTTGCAGCAGCGGATGGTGTTTGGGGCGCCTATGACACTGGACGGCCAGCCTTATCCGGTGGACCAGCTCCCGCTGGTGCGTGCGCTGAAGGGCGAGACGGTGCGCAACGAAATCCTGGTTATTCCGCCCTCTGCCGTGCGTGCGCGGCTGCTCTGGACGGTCGTGAGTGCGGCGCCTATCCGCGCTGCCGATGGCAGCCTGCGGGGGGCCGTCGCCACGCTCAGCGATATCACCGAACTGCACACCGCGCAGACTGCGCTGCAAGCGGCCAATGCCAGCCTGATAGAGATCCGTGCAGACCTGGAGCGCCGCGTCACTGTGCGCACGCAGGAACTCGAACAGGCCAACGTTGAGTTACAGCGTCACAGCGAACAGCTTCAGGTGCTCAACCGCATCGACCGGGCCATCCTGGCCTCGCAGTCTACCGAGGAAATTGCCCGCATGGCGCTGGCCGGCATCCGCCGGCTGACCGGTGTCTTGCGTGCCAGCGTTCAGCTTTTCGATGTCGAGCACGGTGTGGCTGAGGTGTTGGCCGCCGATGGCGCGGTTTCGCCCGGAACTGCGGCCGGGACCCGGCTCTCCATCCAGGATTCAGCGATCTTGCGCGAGGTCTTCAAGGGGCGAGCGAGTCAATTCCCCGACCTGGTTGTGGAGCCGGGCCCCAGTTCTGTGACACGGGCGCTGTTGGCGGATGGCATACGGGCCGTCGCGGCGCTGCCCCTCAATGTGGGCGCGCGCAGGCTGGGCGCGTTGCTGCTGGGCAAGGCCGAGGCAGGCCCTTGGGGTGAAGAAACGCTGGCGCTGGCGACCCGGGTCGCGGATTCGCTGGCTGTGGCGCTCGCCAATGCGCGTCTCTACCAGGAGGTCGAGGCGACCGGCGCGCAGCTCCAGGCACTTTCGCGGCGCGTGCTCGATGTTCAGGAGCGCGAACGCCACCATGTCGCCGATCAGTTGTACAATGAGGCCGCGCAGGTGCTGGCCGCGCTTAAGTTCCAGTTGACCGTGACGGCGCAGGCGCTGGAGGGCGGCCCGTCCGCGACGGCGACCAGCCAGGCCGGCGAACGCGTGGCGCAGATGCAGGTGATGGCCGATCAGATTCTGGCCGGGCTGCACAGCCTCGCGGTTGACCTGCGGCCTGCCAGCCTGGACCGGCTCGGTCTGGCGCCGGCGCTCAAGCAGTATTGCGAGGCGTTTGGCCGCGAGCACAGGCTGACCGTACAGTTTGAGACCCTGGGGCTGCGGGGTTTGCGCATCCCGTCGGAAGTCGAGGTGACTCTCTACCGGGTGGCGCAGGAGGCCCTGTCCAATATCGTGCGTCATGCCCAGGCCGATACGGTCGGCATCGGCGTGAGCTGGGCCAATCAACGCTTGAGCCTGCTGATTGAAGACGACGGTATTGGCTTTGACCCGGTCGCGGCCCAGCGCCGCGGTGCGTTGGGTCTCCTGGGTATGCGCGAGCGTGTGGCGGCCATCGGCGGCAACCTGACCGTGGAAAGCGCACCCGGTGTGGGCACGACTCTGCTGGCGGAGGTGGCTCTTGACGATCCCGAATCCTCGGTGTGAACGCCCGATTCGCGTGCTGGTCGCGGACGATCACCGGATGGCGCGCGCCGGACTGTGCATGTTGTTGCGCCTGGAGCCGGACCTCGAAATCGTAGGGGAGGCGGACGACGGTCATGCGGCGTTGGCCCTCGCCGCGGAGCCGCGGCCCGATGTGCTGTTGGCGGATGTCAGCATGCCCGGCCCCGGCGGCATCGAGCTGGCCCGCCAGCTCCGTGATGTGCTGCCGGATGTGCATGTGGTTGTGTTGACCATGCACGAAGACTCAAATCTTGTACGCGAAGCGTTGACAGCCGGGGCATATGGATATATCATCAAACGTACTGCCGAGTCGGACCTGGTCGCGGCAGTCCATGCGAGTGCGGCGGGGGAGGTGTATGTGGACCGCCAGATGCGCCGAGCACAGGGAGCGGAGGCGGCGCCTCGGCCCACCACACCTTCGCCTGCCGACCAACTGACGCCGGCGGAGGCCGAGTTGCTGCGCTTGCTGGGGCGGGGCCTGTCCATGCCACAGGTCACCCTGGCGCTGGAGATGGATCTGGGCCGGGTCGAACAGATGCGCCAGGACCTGGCCGAGCGACTGGGGCTGCGCACGCGTGTTGCGATCATGCGGTATGTGCGCGAGCATGACCTGTTAAGTCAGTGATTGGCAGACGCTTCTGCTTGGGCAGACGCTTCTGATTGGCAGACGCTTCTGCCTGAAAGGAGAGGATTACGTCGCAACGCGGAACTTTTCCGCGTACGTGACGTTAATCGTTCTAGAGCCAGGCTGGTCTTGCTCCGAACCTAGACCGGAAAAGGAGATACCACCCTATGCCGATTTTCAAACGTGAGCCCGACCCGCCCCCTGCCCCACAGGGGTCTGCGGCCAGTCGTGCCGGTTATACTACGGCAAGCGACCGCGCCGCGCGGGTGACTGCCTCGCAACCCACGCCTGTTACACCCGCAACACCGGCCACTCCTGGGCCAGCTGTTGCGCCCGTCAACGAACCTGTTCCAACACCCGCTCCCGAAGCCATCCCACAACCTGCACAGGCGCCGCGTGTCAATCGTGAGGACGCCGCGGTCATCGACCGCAAGACCGATATCACGGGCACGCTCCATTCACAGGGCGATGTCCTGGTCGAGGGCCTCTTCCAGGGTGAAATCGAGGCCAAGCAGACCGTCTGGGTCGAAGATGGCGCGCAAACCCAGGGGCAGATTCGGGCGAACGATGCCGTGATTTCCGGCTCGTTCGACGGCGAAATCGTCTGCCAGCACCGGCTACAGATTGCAGCTTCCGCCACGATCAGCGGCGAAATCAAGACGCCGGTGCTGGTTATCGAAGAAGGCGCGACCGTCAACTGTCGTTTCAGCATGGCGCGTGCCGGGAGGTAATGCAGAGATATGAGCACAACGACACTCCCTGCGAGTTCACTGCGGGGCGCAACCCAGGCGGAGCAGCCGCCGAGCGAAAGCCGCATCGACTCCGACTCCCACTTCAACGGCCTGTATGAAACGCGTCAGAACTTACGCATCGAAGGCATCGCCGAGGGCGAAATCCAGTGCGAAGGCACGCTCACCGTGGCAGAAGGCGCCCGCGTGAAGGCGAAGGTCACAGCGAGCACCATCACCATTGCAGGCGAGCTGCAGGGTGAAGTGGTGTGCCGGGGCATCTTCCAGATCATGCCGACCGGCGAAGTCGAAGCGACGGTGTCGGCCCGGCGCCTGATCGTGCAGGAGGGCGGACTCTACAACGGCGACTTCCACATGATTACTGATGAGGCAGCGGAGAAGCTGGCGCCCGCTTCCCGTCCGGCACGCGCCAGTGCGCGCCCGTCTGGCGTGGCGGCGGAAGAGCGTACGGCTGCCCCTGCTGCTGAGGCACCCACCGAGGATGTGATCGGGTCGGACGAATGGTGGGCCAAGATCTCCGGCCAGCCTGCCTCTGGCGATGAGGCTGCACCGGAGAACGACGCACAACCCTAGCCCGCTGGCCCACTCGCCGGCTGGCATGTCAGCCGGTTGGTGTGCCCGCAGGCACACGCTTCCTGGCTCTCTGAGGCGGTCCCGGATGGGGCCGCCTCCCCATTTAAGGCCGGTAACGCGCGATGAGTTCCCGGTTGATGCGCTTGAGGCTGGTGACCGGCAGCGCGGCGAGCAGCCGCCAGGCCAGCGCCAGCGTCTCCACGATCGTGCGGTCGTGCCGTCCCTGGCCGATGAACTCGCGTTCGAACGCTTCCGCGAATTGAAGGTAGAGCCGGTCCTCCGCCGACAGCGCGCCCTCCCCGATGATGGCGACGAGGCGGCGCAGATCGCGGCCCTGCGCATACGACGCGTAGAGCTGGTCCGCCACCTGGCGGTGATCCTCGCGCGTCTTGCCCGCGCCGATGCCCGCATTCATCAGCCGCGACAGGCTGGGCAGCACATCGATCGGCGGATAGATGCCGCGGCGGTGCAGGTCGCGCGAGAGCACAATCTGGCCCTCGGTGATATACCCGGTCAGGTCCGGGATGGGGTGTGTGATGTCGTCGTCCGGCATGGACACGATCATAAGCTGGGTGATGGAGCCGCGCTTGCCCTGGATACGGCCCGCTCGTTCGTACAAAGAGGCCAGGTCCGTGTACATGTAGCCGGGATAGCCGCGGCGGCCCGGCACTTCCTCGCGCGCGGTGGACACCTCGCGCAGTGCCTCGGCGTAGTTGGTCATGTCGGTCATGATGACCAGTACGTGCATGTCCTGCTCGAACGCCAGGTACTCGGCGGCTGTCAGCGCGGCGCGGGGCGTCAGCATGCGCTCGATCGTGGGGTCGTCCGCGCGGTTCAGGAAGAGCACGGTGCGATCCAGCGCGCCGGAGGCCTCGAAGGTGCGCTGAAACGCGGTGGCCTCCCGGTGGGTGATGCCGATGGCCGCGAAGACCACGACAAAGCGCTCCGCC
>DAOUGK010000493.1:0-2133 GCA_034429055.1 Anaerolineae bacterium
CCAGCGGCTCCGCTTCCGCTGGCCGTACATCCTGGAGGACGAGGCGCAGGACTCCAGCCGGCTGCAGGAGGAAATCCTCCGCCTGCTCGCCGGCCCGAACGGCAATTGGGTGCGCGTCGGTGACCCGAACCAGGCTATCTACGAGACGTTCACCACCGCCAGCCCGCGCTACCTGCGCGACTTCCTGGCCGCAGAGGATGTGACCGCGCGCGAGCTGCCTAACTCGGGCCGCTCGACCGCCAGCATCATGGCGCTGGCGAACTACCTCGTGGAATGGAGCCGGACCGAGCATCCCATCGACGCCCTCCGCGATGCGCTCGCGCCGACGCGCATCGAGCCGACGCCGCCCGGCGACCCGCAGCCCAACCCGCCGGACGCACCCGAGGCCATCCAGTTGGTCGCCAGGAAGCTGACGCCCGACGAGGAAATTGAGGCCGTGGTCAGGTCCATCGTGCAGTGGCTGCCGGAACACATGGAGCAGACAGTCGCCGTGCTGGCCCCGCGCAACGATCGCGGGGAACAGGTCGTGAACGCGCTGCGCAACCGCAAGATCGAGGTCGTCGAGATGCTCAAGAGCACGCGCTCGACACGTGACACCGCGGGCGCGCTCGGCAACATCATCAACTATCTGGCCGACCCGGCCTCCCCGGCCAAGCTGGCGCGGGCCTACGAGGTCTGGCGGCGGGCAGACCGGGAGGACCCTGATTTGCGTGTGCGGCTGGATGCGGCGACCCGCGCGCTGCGCAAGGTGCGCGAGGTGGAGGCGTTCGTCTGGCCCCGGCCCGACCCGGAGGCGCTCGACGCGGTGCCGCTGGTCGAGGGCGACGGAGACCTGAACCTGCGCGAGCACCTGGCGGAGTTCCGTGTGTTCGTCCGCCGGTGGCAGGCCGCGACCACGTTGCCCATCGACCAGCTCCTGCTGACCGTGGGACAGGACATTTTCGAGCGGCCCGCGGACCTGGCGCTGACATACAAGCTGGCCGCCGTGCTGCGCCAGTCCGCAGCCAGCCATCCGCACTGGCGGCTGCCGGAGCTGACCCAGGAGCTGGCCGTCATCGCGCGCAACGAGCGCAAGTTCCTGGGGCTGGCCGACGAGGACACCGGCTTCGATCCGCAGGCCCACCGGGGCAAGGTGGTGGTCGCCACGGCGCACAAGGCGAAGGGCTTGGAATGGGACCGTGTCTACCTGCTGTCGGCCAACAACTATGACTTCCCTTCGGCCATGCCCGGCGACACCTTCATCTCGGAGCGGTGGTTCGTCCGTGACCGGCTCAACCTCGAAGCCGAGACGCTGGCTCAGCTTGCCGCGGCGGTGGAAGGTCAGCCGCCGCCCCCGGAGGGCGAAGCAACCAACCAGGCACGGCTCGACTACGCGGCGGAACGGCTACGCCTGCTGTATGTGGGCATCACCCGTGCGCGGCGCGACCTGATCATGACCTGGAACACGGGTCGCTCGGCGACGTATCGTGCGCAGCCCGCCGTGCCGTTTATCGCGTTGCAGACCTGGTGGCAATCCCGACGTTCCCAGGAGACAGCCTGACCATGAGCATCCTTTCCCCTGAGTTCCAGTTCAGCCAGGCCAGCCTCCAGGATTATGTGGAGTGCAAACGGCGCTTTCTGCTGCGGTACATCTACCAGCTCGCGTGGCCCGCGGTCGAGGCAGAGCCGGTCGACGAGTACGAGGCGCATGTGGCAGCGGGCGAAGCGTTCCACCGGCTCATCCACCAGCACCAGCTCGGCCTGCCCGTCGAGCGGCTCACCGCGCTGGCCGGCGGCATCGACGACGAGGCTGAGGATGCGGGCGATGAACGCCGCCTGCTGACCTGGTGGCAGAACTACCTCGCGGCTGGCCCGGCTGACCTGCCGCCGGCGCGCCATCCGGAAATCACGCTCTCCGTGCCCGCAGGCGAGTACCGCATCGTGGCAAAGTACGACCTCATTGCGGTGCAGCGGGGCCAGGCCGCGGTCATTGTGGATTGGAAGACGGGCCAGCATCGTCCCAAGCAGGCGTGGCTCAACGCGCGGCTCCAGACGCGCGTGTACCGCTACATCCTCGCAACAGCAGGCGCGCACCTCAACGGGGACCAGCCGCTCCTGCCCGGCCAGATTACCATGCTGTACTGGTTTGCCAAC
>DAOUGK010000494.1:0-14154 GCA_034429055.1 Anaerolineae bacterium
GGTGAACGCAAAACCGTCGCACCCCAGGCGGGTGGAAACGATGGGCCGGCCCATCGCCATCGCTTCCAGCACCTTGAGCCGCGTCCCGCCGCCGATGCGCAGCGGAACGACGTAGACCCCTGCACCCGCGATGTAAGGTCGCACGTCGGGCACGCGGCCCGTGAGCGTGACCGCGGGGTGCTCCGCCAGCCGCGCCAGCCGGGCGTGCGGCTGCTGGCCGACCACGTAGAAGTGCGCGTCGGGCGCCTGCTCCAGGATCAGGGGCAACACCGCATCGACAAACCAGAGCACCGCGTCCACATTGGGCCGGTAGTCCATCTTGCCGGTGAAGACCAGCGCGTTGCGCGAGAGGCCGGGCTGAGCCGGGACCACGCCGGGCTGCAAGAAGGCCAGGTCCACGCCGTTCGGCACGACGGTCACATCCAAGCCGCGCAGCAGCCGGCGCAGCGCCGCGGCATCGGCCTCCGATACGGCGACCACCCGGTCGGCCTCCCGGCAGACGTGCCGCTCGTAGCCCATCAATTTGCGCCACTGGATCAGCGAGTAGACCGCCGCAGGCCAGCGCGGCGGGCGGCGCAAGTCCGTCAGGCACGCGCGGCGTTGCAGCACATACTCCGCATTGTGGTCATCGAAGATGAGGCGGGCCGCGCTGCGCCCAGGCTGCCGCGGCATGTAGCCCGCCATCTCGATGCCTTCGATCTGGATCACATCATACTCGACCGCATCCTGCCCGGCCAGCAGGCGGTCGAGATGTTCGTGCATGATGGGTGAGGCGAGACGCAGCGCCATATCGGGCAGAGGGCTGAGAAAGGTGTCGCGGATGCGCTGCCGCGTGGTGCGCGTGGGCTGCGGCACGGTAATAATCCGGCAGCAGCAGCGCACCAAAGCCTCTGGCAGGGCGTCGGCGGGCGTCTCCGCCGCGACAAACGAGACCAGGTCCACCGTATGCCGCCGGGCCAGTCCTGCAATCAGATTGAAGTTGCGAATCGTCGTGCCCTGCGATGTGCCGGTCAGGGCCTGCGGTGGGATGGGCAACTGCGGGGTGAGTATCAGGATACGCGCCATTGTGTTCCCGTCATGTGAGCTTGCTGCGAATCTCCCGGCTCCGGCGTCCGATGTAGCCGGGTCACCGGCAATGCCAAGGATCGGAAATACGCATCCTGAGCGGAGCGACCGGCGGGAGCGTAGTCGAAGGACGCCTTCGACTGCGGCCCGCCTGCGGCGGGCCTCCGCTCAGGCTGCTTCCGCCGATGACTGCGCTTAGAGTCTCTAGCCGGGTCACAGGTAGGCCGCCCTCCGGTACACATCCATCGTCAGCTCGGCCGCGCGCTGCCAGGAGAAGCCGCTGGCGCGCTGCAGGCCCTTGCGCCGCAGTTCCGCGGCCAGCGCATCGTCGGTCAGCAGCCGCCACAAGGCCACGGTAATCTCCTGGTCCTGCTGCGGGTCCACCAGCAGCCCCGCGTCACCGACCACTTCGGGCAGGCTGGAGATGTTGGACACGATGACCGGCGTGCCGCAGGCCATCGCCTCTAACGGCGTGAGGCCGAACCCTTCGTAGAAGGCCGGATGCACCAGGCAGCGCGCTGCGTTATACAGATAGCGCAGGTTGGATGCCTCGACGCGGCCCAGGAAGAACGTATAGGGGCGGATTTCGAGCTTGTCCACCAGCGCGTAGACGTCATCGCTCAACCAGCCCGGCGCGCCCACCAGCACCAGTGCAGGGGTCAGCTTGTAGTCCTGGCGCAAGCGGCTGTAGGCGCGCAGCAGCCCGCCGACGTTCTTGCGCGGTTCAATCGTGCTGACGAACAGGATGAACTCCTCCGGCAGGTCGTAGAGCGCCTTCACCCGCTGCAACGCCTCGGTCCGATCCACCGGGCCCATCAGCGGGTCTGCGGCCTCGTAGATGACCGAAATTTTCTCCTCCGGCGTGCCCAACATGCGAATCAGGTCGCGCTTGGTGCTCTGCGAGACGGCGATGATCTGGTCTGCATGGCGGACGGCGCGGTCGATGCTGCCGTAATAACGCGCAGCGTCGCGGGTCATAAAGTGCGGATAGATCAGAAAAGCCAGGTCATGGATGGTGATGACCGACCGGCCGCGATAACGCAGCGGGGGAATGAAGTCAGGGCTGTGGAAGACATCGGCGCCGATACCGCGCGCCACCCACGGCATCAGAAACTGTTCGGCGCGGTGGTGGCTGGGCACGCGCGTGCGCGCAATGCTGACGTTGGGCGCGTTGATCAACGGCTCGCGGCTGCGGGCATCCTGCAACAGCGTGAATCGTTCTTCAGGAAAGGCGGCGGCTAAGGCATCGGTCAGGGAGAGGGTATAAGCTGCAATCCCGGCGCGCGTGTAATACACCAGTCTTGCATCAATGCTAACATGCATGCCCAACCGGCCTCCAGACTGCGTAATCGCAAAAACGCCCTCCGCACAGTCTATTCGCTGCTGGGAGGGCTTCGATGTCCCACATGATGACGCGGCGCATCTTATCATGGTTGCCCGCGCGCGTCAAATGCCATTCACGATTTTCTGCGGTATAATGGGTGGAGACGAACACCCACACTGCACCCTTTGCTCAGGAGGAAGCACATGGATTTCCTGTTCCAGTTTCTGACCTCGTTCGGCGTCATCATCCTGGCCCTGCTCGTGCTCGCCAGCTCGGCCATCAAGGTAGTCCAGGAATACGAACGCGGCGTCATTTTCCGGCTGGGCCGGCTGGTCGGGGCCAAAGGCCCCGGTCTGTTCTTCATCATCCCGATTGTGGATCGGATGGTGAAGGTTGACCTGCGCGTGGTCACACTCGACATTCCCGCGCAGGAAGCGATCACGCGCGACAACGTGACGGTCAAGGTCAATGCGGTGGCATACTTCCGGGTGGTCGACCCCTCGCAGGCCATTGTCAAGGTGGAGGACTTCCGCCGCGCGACCTGGCAGATTGCGCAGACGAGCCTGCGCTCGGTCCTGGGCCAATCAGACCTGGATGAGTTGCTGGCCCGCCGCGACGAGATCAATCAGCAGTTGCAGCTCATCATCGACGAACAGACCGAACCGTGGGGCATCAAGGTCAGCATCGTCGAGGTCAAGGACGTGGAGCTGCCCGATACCATGAAGCGCGCGATGGCCCGCCAGGCCGAGGCTGAACGCGAGAAGCGCGCGAAGATCATCCACGCCGAAGGTGAGTTGGTCGCCTCCCAGCAGTTGACCGAGGCTGCGGAGATGATCGGCCGCCAGCCTGCCGCCATCCAGTTGCGCTACCTGCAGACGCTCACGGAGATTGCGGCGGAGAAGAACTCGACGATCCTGTTCCCGGTGCCTATCGAGTTCATGAATGCCTTCAGCAAGATCATGGACAGCAACAGGGACAAATCGTAACACAAAGGGGAGACGGTGGATCACCGTCTCCCCCTGGCTTCAGCTCAACGGGGGGGCGAGCGATGCTCGCCTCTCGTGCGAGCAATGCTCGCCCCCTCGCCCCTGCTATTCCTCAGTCGTTCTTGCGCCGGCGCGCCTGCATCCGCATCCGCGCGTAACCGGCCAACCCCGCCAGCCCGCTGCCGAACAGCAGCAGCGTGCCCGGTTCGGGGATCTCCTCCGGCGCCAGCGCCCGTACGGTCACCGACACCTCGTTGGATTCGCGCGGCGCACCTTCTGCAAAGCTGACGGTGGCCGCGTTGGTGATCAGGTACTGGAACGGCACCTTCGTGCCCGGCGCCACCGGCGCGGTCTTGCCGGTGATCGTCACAACGACCTCGCCGCCCGGCGCCAGCTCGCCCACGGTGACGGTCAACATGCGGGTGGCCGCATCATAGGTTGCCGTGCCCTGGGTCGTCGTCGCGGTCACGTTCACCAGTTTCGGGTGAATCATGTCGGTGATGACGACGTCGGATGCATTGGCCGAGCCGCTGTTGGTCAGGCGCACCGTGAAGACGATGGTCTCCTGGTGGCCTTCCGCAATCCACACCTGCGACTTGTTGACCGACTTGTAGATTTCCGGCTTGACCGTTGCGTCGAGCGGGTTGCTCACCTTTGCGGTCACGTCCGGCACCTCGTTGGTCTCCAGCGTGGCGATGTTGTCGATCGTCAGGGCAGTCCACTCCGCGAAGCTCAGCGGCGCGGCCGCCTGGCCCGTCAGCCCGACGATCGTCATGTTGACCTTGACCTCGAACGAGCCGCAGCCCTCCTGGTCCACGGCCAGCGTGCCCAGGTCCCAGGTCAGCGTCTTCGTGGCTTCGTTATAGGTGGCTCCGCCGGTCGCGCTGCCCGGCACGTACGTCGTGTTGGTCGGAATCGGATCCACCAGCTTCACGCCCGTTGCGTTGCCGTTGCCGGTGTTGCCGAAGCAGACCGTGTACTTGATCGTGTCGCCCGGCTTCACTGCGCCCGCGGGATCGTTGACCTTGGTCAGCCGGAGCACCGGCAGCGCGCGCACGCGCACTGCATCCGTGGCCTCGTCGCGCACGCCCGCGTCATCCAGGATGACAACCGTGTTGAAGATGTAGCTGGCATTCTGCAGCGGCCGCTTCACCTTGACGGTGAGCGTCCGCGTGCCCTCGTCGCCCGGCTGCAGGTCGCCCAGGTTCCATTTGACCGTGCGGGTGGCCGGGTCATACGCACAGAAGTCGCTGCAGCCGATGAAGTCCACCTGCATGGGCAGGTAGTCCGTTAGCACCGCATTGGGCGCGGCCTCGCGGCCGGCCGCGGCATAGGTGATGGTCCAGACCAACTCAGCGCCTGCCTCGACCGGCTGGCCCGCGGGCAGGTTGTTGTCCTTCGTCACGGTCAGGATGTGGCCGTCGGCATAACCGAAGTCCGCCGTCAGCACGTCGCCGCACGCGTCGATGGTGACCGGGTACGGGCTCACCTGGCCGTTGTTATTCGCGTTCGGCGCGCCGTACGTCTGCGTATAACCCAACAGCCGGTTGTTGAGGTCAGTGACCACGACCCAGTAGGAACCGGGGGCAAGGCCGCTGAAGAGATAGGCGCCGCTCGCGTTAGTGGTCGTCGTCGCCACGGTCACGTCATCCGCGGTGCCGAGGACGCCATCCGGGCCGGGTGCGACGAGGTTGACCGTCACGCCGGAGATGCCGCGCTCGTTCGGGCCGGGCTCGTACACGCCGTTGCGGTTGGCATCGTAGAAGATCAGGTCACCGATGGTGACGCACTGGCGCTGATACCCGAAGTCTGCGTCGAGGTAGGATTGGTTGGCCGCGAGGGTGATCGGGCCGTGCGGGTTCGTGCCGCCGGTCTGCGTCAGGCCGGTCAGTACGCCCGCGGTATCCGTCACACGCACGCAGAAGGCGCCGGGGCCCATGCCCGTGAACAGGTAGACGCCCGCCGCGTTGGTCGTTGTACTGCTGACCACGCTGTCGTCGGCGGTCCCGCACTGGCCGTCGGCGCCCGCCGAGAGCAAATTGAGCGTGACGCCGCCGATGCCGACCTCGCCGGCATCCTGCACGCCGTTGCCGTTCGCATCGCTCCACACGCGATCACCGATGGCCTGGTCGCTGGAGTAGCCGAAGTCCGCCTTCAGGTAGTTCTCACCTGTCGCCAGGGCGATCGGCCCGTGGGGGTCCGTGCCGCTGACGAGTGTCAGCCCCGCAGGCAGCGTCGCGTCGTCCACGCGCACGCAGTAGATGCCCGCGCCCACGCCCGAGAACAGGTAATTGCCGTTGGGGTTCGTCACTGTCGTGGCGACGACCGTATCGTCGGCGCTGCACACGCCGTCTGCGCCGGCCAGCGACAACGTGACCGTCACGCCGCCCAGGCCCGGCTCGCCGGGCTCGCGGATGCCGTTGCGGTTGTTGTCGTACCAGACCGTATCACCGATAGTCCCCTCAGGCGTCTGCAGGACGTTGGTCAGCTCGACCGCCTCCTGATCCTTGCCCGGCTTTTCGTCGGAGATGGTGGCCCGGTTCTCGATGTTGAGGCCGTTGGGGAAGTCCAGGTTGACCTTGACGACCAGCGTCACCGTGCCGGAGTCGCCGGGCACCTTGTCGCCCAGGTTCCACGTAACGATGCGCGTCGCGGGGTCATAGACGCCGCCGTCCGAGGCGCTGACGAACTGCGTGCCGAAGGGCAGCGGATCCTTCAAGACCACGCCGTCCGCCGGCTCATTGCCGGTCACGCCCCAGGAAAGCGTATAAGTCAGTTCTGCGCCCTTTGCCACCGGGTCCGGGCTGTCCGCCTTGTCAAGGGTCAGCACGTGGTCTGCGCGCACCGTCGTGACGTTGGTGTCCTTGACCGGGGTGGAGCCGGGGGTCTCGTCGCTGAAATCGACGACGTTGGTCAACAGCGTGCCGTCATACAGCGGGCTGGCGACCTGCACGACGACCGTGAAGCTGCCGTTCTCCGGCGTCATCAGGTCACCCAGGTTCCAGGTAATCGTGTGGGCGACGGCATCATACGTCCCGCCATCCGCATCGACGACCGTGACGTTGTCGGGCAGAGTGTCCACGATGACCGCGTTGTCCGCCGGTTCGTTGCCGGTGACAGCCCAGTCGATCGTATAGGTCAGCTCGGCGCCCGCATCCACCGGATCCGGCGCGGAGGTCTTGTCCACCACCAGTTCATGGCTGCTGCGCACGGTGCTATCGACGCTGTCGCTCGCGCTGTCGCCCGCCTTGTCGGTGATGGTGACGTCGTTCGTGAAGGTAGTCCCATTGTACAGCGGGCTCTTGACCTCCACCGTCACTTCGTACACGCCGGACGTCACGGGCGTGACATCGCCCAGGAGCCAGGTGACGGTGTGCGTGTTCGGGTCATACAGGCCCGCATCCGTTGCGCTGACGAAGGTGACTTCCTGCGGCAGCGTATCCACGATGGTCACATCTTCCGTGTAGGCGTTGCCGCCCACGGTCCAGTCCACCGTGTAGGTCAGCTCGCTGCCGGCATCCACCGGTTCAGGCGCGGCGGTCTTGTCGATGCTCAGCTCCGCCTGCGCGGTCACGCTGGTGTCATCGGCGGCCTCGTCGTCGGCAGGGTTCGTGTCGCCGGCGGAGGTGGTGCTAATGACCGCACGATTCGTGACCGTGGTCATGCCGGGCGGGAAGACCGGGTCAAGCTGCACGGTCACGGCGACCTGCCCCGTCGCGCCCACATTCAGCGTGCCCAGCTCCCACTTGACCGTGTGCGTCGCGCTGTCGTAGACGCCGCCGTTAGTCGCGCTGACGTAGCTCACGCGCTCCGGCAGGGTGTCCACGATGACCGTGTCGGCCGCAGGGCCGAAGCCGTAGTTCTCGTAGTCGATCGTATAGGTCAGCGTGTCGCCGGGCGCCGCCGCAGCCAGGCCGTCCGTTTTGCTGATCTTGAGTTCAGGGTTGGCGAGCGGAATAGATGCCTGGACGAACCATGCGCCGCTCTCGCCCATCTGCTGGATTTCCTGGGCGCCGGTATCCACGGACTCGCCCTGCACCGCCAGCCAGGTCGTGCCTGCAGGGATATTCACCTTCAGACGCGTCACTGCCCATTCGGCGCCGACATAGCCGCCGAAGTACTCGACGATAGGCGCATAGGTGGTCGTCCCACACTCGTAATACCGGCCAAACGGATTCTTGGCGAGCAGCCGGCCGCCGTTGACGCCCGTCGAGGGCATGCCGTACTTGATGAGGCTATCGGGCGGGGTCCCCGTGCCCCATGCGCCCCACAGGTTCTCGGGGCGGCAGGGATTCGAATGATCCGTACCGGCATGATTGAGGAAGAGCGTCACCGTGCGATCGGTCGGCGCCGACTCGAACTCGAAGATGACCGGACCGGTGGTTTCCTCGCCCGGCGTGTTCTCCCAATACCAGTCCATCTCATCCGTCAAGTCGATCAACTTGGGCGTAGTGCAAGCCCCGGTGCTGTAGACCACCATGAGGCTGGCGCCGTTGCGCCGCGTGTCTTCCGGCAGCGCACCCCAGCCGGAGAGGGTGTAGCTGTTGGCGCCCTGTTGGACAAGGTTATAACCGTTGGGGCCCACATCCGCACGCCACATGAACCACTCGGCGCTCCTGGGGCTGGACTTCTTCTGATCCACCAGTTGGCCGATGACGGTCGTACCGTTGACCGTGAGGTCGCTGTTGTTGGGTGAGCTCGGTGCGCCGACGTCCTCGGTCCCGATCCAGACCAGGTAAGCATCGACGACAGGCCCAGGCACCGAGATGTCGAGGGGGGCGCCGGATGAACCGGACCACATGCCTGTCCCGCGCACCTCCAGATCATAACAGCCGGCCCTGGGATAACCAGGGATACGATCCAGCGGTGCGCCTTCGGCGCCCGCGGGAACCACGATGACCATCGACAAGAGCAAAACAAGCAACACGAAGAGTGACAGGGGAGGCGCTTTGCGCCCAATACCGGTTGGGGTCATGTACGTTCCTCCTAAGAATTGGGAGTGCAAACAGCATGAGGCCTGCTGTCTGACCGAAACGCTAAGAAGCCTGCGCATGCCTGTGGCGAGGAATGCATACAACGGGCGGGCCGAGAGCAAGCCGGATGCGATGGGGCGCGCCTGAATGACCGTTGCAGGCGGGCCCGGCCGGTTCGTCCCACGAAGGGTGGCCTGATTCAAATAAGGGCGCGCATACGCGCTGGGACACGGATTTCCCGCCAGGGTGGGCACACATGGGCGGCCTCCGGTCAGGGACGGCTGTCAAAATTGGAAAGATGGACTTAAGAGAGACGCGTACATTATAGCACCTGGTTTTGGCAATGTCAACGACAAATTACATGCCAAACGTGACGATTCATTCATAGAAACAGGGGCATTGCTGCCTCGAACAGCTTCCCCTCCTTGACGTTCCGTCATAAGCTCCTTATACTTGCCACTACGGTCGTTCATTACCAGAAAAGTGGAGCACATCATGTATCAGGTCCTTCTGGCACTGTGGCTGTTTGTCCTGTCGGGATTGTTTGCCCCCTGGCGCGATTATCCGGCCCCGGTGGACGCCTACATCAACGACTTCGCAGGCGTCCTCAGCGACACGGAAGCGGACCAGATTGCGGATCGGCTGGACCAGCTCTATCGAGAGACTGGCGTCGAAGCCGTTGTAGTCACCGTTCCCTCGTTCAGCAGCTTCGGCACCGGCGACCGCACCCTGGAAATCTTCGCGACCAACCTGTTCAACACCTGGGCCATCGGTGACAGCGAGCTCAACAATGGGGTACTGCTGCTGCTGGCAGTAAACGACCGCGAGGTGCGCATCGAACTGGGCGCAGGCTACGAAGCCGCCATAGACGACCCGGTGCAGGCCATCATCGATGAGCAGTTGATTCCGCGCTTCCGTGAAGGCGACTATGGCCGCGGGCTGCGCGACGGCGCGCTGCGCCTGGCGGATGTGCTCACTGAGGAGTGGCAGCGCGGAGTCGACCCGGCGCGCACCCGTGCGCCCGCGCCCACGCCATCCGGCATGCAGATCGGCGGGCAGGAGCCTGCACCGGCGCCTGCACCGGCGGAGCAGCCGGCGGCCGCGCCGCCGGCGGGCTCAGGCGGCATCCCCATCGGCCCCCTGGTGGCGATTCCCGGCGGGCTGGGCGTCCTGGGGCTGGGCGGCTACGGGGTGTATCAACTGCTGAACCGGCGCAGCCGGCGGTGTCCGAACTGCGGCAGCCAGATGCACGTGCTGGACGAAGCCGCCGACGATGCCTTTCTCAACGCGGGCCAGCAGACCGAGGAACTCCTGAACTCGGTCAACTATGCGGTTTGGAAGTGCGAGCAGTGCGGCAACCACGTGCTGCGCAAGGAGCGCCGCTGGTTCTCAGGCTATGAAAGCTGCCCGAGCTGCGGTTATCAGGCGCTCAGCGTGCAACGCCAGCGCCTCGTCGAACCGACCTACGAGCGGACCGGCGTCGAGCGCATCGAGCGCGCCTGCCGTAACTGCAACTATCAGAACGCCAATGACATCACCATCCCGCGGCTTGTGCGTGCCGCCGCTGCGCCGGTTGCCCGCTCGATGGGCGGCTGGTCGTCGAGCGGGCGGTCGTCGAGCCGCCGGTCATCGGGCAGCTCGCGTTCATCCTTCGGCGGCGGGCGGTCCCGCGGCGGCGGGCGCAGCGGCAAGTGGTGAAGGTGGATGTTATTTGCCTCCCGATGTCCGCAAGTGTAAAATAGCAGCCAGGGCTTATCCGCACCTTCAGCGACGAGCTGCCGCCCTACCCTGACGCGATGTCACGGGTAGGGCTTTCTATTTGGGAGGCTGCTGCATGGAATATGCCGATCTCCGCGCCGCCGAGGCGCTCACATTCGATGATCTCCTCCTGGTCCCGGGCTACGCCGAAGTCCTGCCTTCGCATGTGGACATCCACACGCGACTCCATGAGACGCTCGCTCTGAGCATCCCCGTGCTCTCCGCCGCTATGGACACAGTGACCGAGGCCGCGATGGCGATCGGACTCGCGCGGCAGGGCGGGCTGGGCGTCATCCACCGCAACCTGAGCCCCGAGGCGCAGGCCGCGGAGGTGGACAAGGCCAAGCGGTCGATGTCCGGCATGATCGTCGATCCCATCACGCTGCACCCCGACGCAACCCTCGCAGATGCCGAAGTCATCATGTCGCGCTATCACATCTCCGGCGTACCCATCACCGAGGACGGGCGGCTCGTCGGCATCCTGACCAATCGCGATATCCGCTTCGCCACCCATCCTCAGGCGCCGGTGCGCGAATACATGACCGCCGAAAACCTGGTCACCGCGCCGATGGGCATCGCGCTGGAAGAGGCCAAGGCTATCCTGCACCGCCATCGCATCGAGAAGCTGCCCATCGTGGATGAGCACGGGATGCTCAAGGGCCTGATCACTTACAAGGACATCCTGAAGAAGCAGGACTTTCCCGACGCGGCCACCGACAGCCGGGGGCGGCTGCTGGTCTCAGCGGCCATCGGCGTGGGCAGCGACCTGGACAACCGGCTGGAGCTGCTGTTGGATGCCGGGGTGGATGCTTTTGCCGTAGACACGGCGCACGGCCACTCGGCCAACGTGCTGCAGGCCATCCGCCGGGCGAAGATGATTGCGCCCCAGGTGCCTGTCCTGGCCGGCAACGTCGTCACCGCGGAAGGGACCGAGGCGCTCATCGACGCAGGCGCGGATGCAGTCAAGGTCGGCGTCGGCGCGGGCTCCATCTGCACGACGCGCGTGGTTGCGGGCGTCGGCGTGCCGCAGATTTCCGCGATTGCGGAGTGCGCCTCTGCCGCGCGGCCGCGCGGGGTGGCGATCATCGCGGACGGCGGCATCAAGTATTCGGGCGATATCGTGAAGGCGCTGGCCGCGGGCGCGGATGCGGTCATGCTCGGCTCCTTGCTGGCCGGGCTGGACGAGTCGCCGGGCGAAACCGTCATCACCGAGGGCCGCCGCTTCAAGGAATACCGCGGGATGGGGTCCATGGGCGCAATGAAGGGCCGGGCAAACGACCGCTATGCGTCGGGGCAGGCGGGCGGCGGGAAGGTCGTGCCGGAGGGCATCGAGGGGCAGGTCGCCTACAAGGGCGCGCTGGCCGACTACGTGTTCCAGTTGATGGGCGGGCTGCGCTCCGGCATGGGGTACGTCGGCGCGGCGGACCTGGCCGAACTGCGCGCGAAGGCGCGCTTCATCCGCATCACCAACGCGGGGCTGATCGAGAGCCACCCGCACGACGTCCTGGTCACGAAGGAAGCGCCGAATTACCAGGCGAACCCGCGCTGAGTATAACACCCGGATTTTGAGAGGCAGGCACATGACAATCACGGCAGTCGTAGGCGCGCAGTGGGGCGACGAGGGCAAGGGCCGCGTCGTAGATTACCTCGCGCAGCAAGCGGACCTGGTTATCCGCTACCAGGGCGGCGACAACGCGGGGCACACGGTCGTCAACGACCTGGGGCTCTTCCGGCTCCACCTCGTCCCCTCCGGCATCTTCAACCCGGCCACGCGCTGCATCATCGGGCCCGGCACGGTCGTGCATCCGCCCGCGCTCCTGGCCGAGATGGCCGAGTTGGCTGCCGCGCACGTCAGCCTGGACAACCTCTGGCTCTCCGAGCGCGGCCATGTGGTCATGCCCTATCACCGGCTGCTCGACGGGCTGGAGGAGGGGGCGCGCGGGGGTGCGCAGATCGGCACCACGAAGCGCGGCATCGGCCCGACCTACGCAGACAAGGCTGCGCGGCACGG
Organism: Anaerolineae bacterium; assembly: GCA_034429055.1. Taxonomy (GTDB): domain Bacteria; phylum Chloroflexota; class Anaerolineae; order CG2-30-64-16; family CG2-30-64-16; genus MWBF01. The sequence continues at coordinate 12,118 of DAOUGK010000494.1, forward strand.
CATCCGCCTGGGCGACCTGCTGCGGCCCGACTATCTGCGTGAGCGGCTGACCCTGATCCTGCCCAACAAAAACCGCGAACTGGCCCACTTCGGCGCTGCCCCCCTCGCGCTGGAAGACGTCATCGGTGAGGCGTTGAGCTGGGGCGAGGCGCTGGCCGGCCGCATCACCGACACCCTGCCGATGGTGCAGGAGGCCGTGCGCGCGGGCCACGAGGTGCTGTTGGAAGGCCAGCTCGGTGTCATGCGCGACCTGGACTGGGGCACCTACCCCTATGTGACTTCCTCCAACCCGCTGGCCGCGGGCGCATACCTCGGTGCGGGGCTGCCCCCGCGCGCCATCGACCGGGTTATCGGCGTCGTCAAGGCGTACTGCACGGCGGTCGGCGCGGGACCGTTCCCCACGGAACTGCACGACGAAACCGGCGCGCGGCTGCGCGAGGTCGGCCAGGAGTTCGGCGCGACGACCGGCCGCCCGCGGCGCTGCGGCTGGTTCGACGGGGTGGCCATCTCGTATGCGGCATGGCTCAACGGATTCACGGGCCTGGCCGTCACCAAGCTCGACGTGCTCGACGGCCTGCCGGAACTGAACATCTGCACCGGCTACCGCATCCGCGGGGAGGTCATTACCCGCGTGCCCGACACCTGCGACATGGCCCTGGCCGAGCCGGTCTACGAGACGTGGCCCGGCTGGCAGGAGACGACACGCGAGGCGCGCACGTGGGACGACCTGCCGAAGGCCGCACGTGTATACCTGCACCGCATCGCGGAGCTGGCGGGCGTACCCATCCAGTACATCTCCGTCGGCCCCGAACGCGACCAGTTGATCGTGATGTAGCGCAACATGGCAGAGTCCTTCACCCACGACACCTACCTGTCGCCGTTCACCTGGCGCTACGGCTCATCGGAGATGCGCAGCCTGTGGAGCGAGGCGCACAAGCGCCGGCTCTGGCGGCGCATCTGGGTTGCGCTGGCCGAGGCCGAGCAAGCCGCGGGGCTTGTCACGCCGGAGCAGGTGGCAGACCTGCGCGGCCATGCGGCAGACATCGACCTGCCCCGTGCCCATGCCATCGAGGCGGAGATTCACCACGATCTGATGGCCGAAGTCCGCACCTATGCGGAGCAGTGCTCCACCGGCGGCGGCATCATCCACCTCGGCGCGACGAGCATGGACATCGAGGACAACGCGGATGCCCTGCGGCTGCGCGAGGGGCTGGACCTCCTCCTGGCCGGCACGCGCAAGCTGCTGGCCGCCTTCGCAGAGCAGATCGAACGCTGGGCGGATACGCCCACGATGGCCTTCACCCACCTGCAGCCCGCGGAGCCGACCACGATCGGCTACCGCCTCGCGCAGCACGGCCAGGACCTGCTGGCCGACCACACAGAACTCGCGCGCGTGCGCAGCGAGATCCGCGGCAAGGGGCTGAAGGGTGCGGTCGGCACCTCTGCCTCCTATGCGCAGCTTCTCGCGGGCACGAACCTGTCGCCCGCGGCGCTGGAGCAGCGCGTGATGGACGCGCTCGACCTGCCCGCGTTCCCGGTCGCCACGCAGACTTACCCCCGCAAGCAGGACTATCGCGTGCTGGCTGCGCTGGCCGGGCTGGCCGCAACCCTGTACAAGTTCGCGTTCGACCTGCGCGTGCTGCAGTCGCCGCCGCTGGGCGAATGGGCTGAGCCGTTCGGCAGCCGGCAGGTCGGTTCGAGCGCGATGCCGTTCAAGCGCAACCCCATCCATGCGGAGAACATCGACAGCCTGGCGCGGCATCTCGCCGCGCTGCCGCGCGTCGCGTGGGACAATGCCGCGCACAGCCTGCTGGAGCGGACGCTGGATGACTCGGCCAACCGGCGCAGCGTCCTGCCCGAGGCCTTCCTGATGGCGGACGAGCTGCTGCGCCGCGGGCTGCGGCTGGTCGCGGGTCTGCGGGTGGACGAACGCGCGGCCGCGCGGCTGCTGGCGGTCTACGGGCCGTTCGCCGCCACCGAGCGGCTATTGATGGAGGCGGTCAAGCGCGGGGGCGACCGGCAGACGCTGCACGAGGT
>DAOUGK010000495.1:0-3502 GCA_034429055.1 Anaerolineae bacterium
TGTGGAGCAGATAAGGATATGATAGCACAGGATGGCTTGCAAGCCTAGTTCAGTCGTGATCATCATAAGTCTTGCTGTGGCTGTTTTGCCTAAACCATTTGTGTGTGCTAGAATGCACTTCACTTTCCGGCAGACCCGTCTTCCTCGCGGGGTTTGCCTGAGAATGACTATTAACCTCGCGGCCATCACTGAGCGTCAAACGCCCGAGGAATGACACGGCCTGGTTGAAGCTGCCGCCCTCTGGGTGTTCCAGAGGCGCCCTCAGCCCGCTGACTACAATCTCGTACAGGAGTACCGATAAAACACATGGCAGTTACCCACTATCCCAAGCAGTCCCGTTTTGCGACCTGGCTAGAGGGAAAGCGGAGCCGCCGCATTCTGGATGTATTGCTGGTTGTGCTGCTGATTGCAGCGCTGCTCCTGCCCCCCATCTCGCTGATCGACCGCGTGACTGATCTGGGCACGGCGCGGGTCCCTGAAACCGGCGGCACCCTGAGCGACCCCGATGGCACGCAGGTCATCTTCAACCCCGGTACGATTGCGCGACCCTTCCGCGCCAACCTCACGTCCATCCCGCGGGTGACGTTCCTCGAAGGCAGCGCCGGCGGCGAGCTGCTCGATGCCGCCAAGGCCATCCCGCAGAACCTCGTGGCGAAAAGCCCCTTCTACCAACTGACCCTGCGCGGTGAGCCGCCGACACAATCGGTCTGGGTGGCGCCCATCCCGAACGACAGCGAGCCGTACGAGACGCTCGACGTTTACACCTGGGACAGCACCGCCAAGCAGTGGCAGTGGCTGCCGCACACCGTCATCAGCGAGGACGACCAGATCGAGAGCCGCGTCAACGCGGTGCCGACCTCGTTCATGATCGTGCAGACGAACCCCAAGCCTGCACTCGTGGCGATGGATGCGGCCCTGGCCGGCAACCTGCCCGCGGACGGCAGCGGCGCGATTGCGGAAGTGCACCCGACCGGCCTGTACCTCGGCGGCAACGGCGCGATCGACGGCTCGGTGGACGCGACGTTCGACCAGCTCGGCGGCACGTTCGCGGTCACGCCTGTCATCCGCAACTACGACGGCCCCATCGTCCGCACAGACCTCCTGGCGAACATGCTCGTGGACACCGCGCAGCGCGATGCGCACATCGATGCGCTCGTCAATCTGGCAGTCGGCAACCTGTACAAGGGCATCGACCTCGACTACCGCGGGCTGGACAAGAACCTGCGCGGCGAGTTCAACCAGTTCCTCAAGCTGCTGGCCGACAAGCTGCACGCGCAGAACAAGCAGCTCAGCGTGCGCGTCGAGCCGGCCAGCCAGGTTGCCGAAGACCGCTTCGACACCGGTGCGTACGATTGGCAGGCCATCGGCATGATTGCCGACACCGTGGGCATTCCCGCGCCGGTCGACCCGCGCGCGTATGCGCCCGGCGGGCAGTTCGACGCCCTGCTGCGCTACGCCGTGGGACAGGTCGACCGGTTCAAGATTCAGCCGGTCTTCTCCGGCCGCAGCGTGGAACTGGCCGGCGCCTATCTGCTCCAAAAGAGCTACAGCGACGCACTCCAGCCGCTCATTGGCCGGGTCGCGACCGATCAGACCGTCGTCGAGCCGGGCCAGCCGCTGAATCTCGCCCTGGTCTCCAGCCGCCCGACGAGCGGCCTCGTGTACGATCCCAACATCGGCGCTTATGTCTACCGCTACCAGGATGACCAGGGCAATGCGCGCACGGTCTGGCTCGAAAACTCGGCCAGCCTGAGCCACAAGCTCGAAATCCTCAAGCGTTATAACCTCCAGGGCTTCACGGTCGAGAACGTCCCCGGCGACGGGCTGGACACGGACCTCTGGTCGCTCATGCGCAGCTACCAGCAGGGCCAGGCCCAGGAAATTCAGAGCGACTTCCTGGTCGAGTGGACCATCAAGGATGCGAATGGCGAATTGGTGAGCCAGGTCCGTCCGCTGGCCGACCCGAACGTCGTCTTGGCCGCGCCGGATGCGCCGGGCGCCGTGCAGGTGGAAGTCTCGGTCAAGGATCGCGGCCAGGTGCTCGCGCAGCCAGAGGGCCAGGCGGTCATGGTCGCCACCTATACGCCTGTCCCCACGCCGACACCTGAATTCACGCCCACGCCATCGCCCAGCCCCACGCCGGAGTTTGCGGAGCTGGTCGCCAACTCCAACGCCAACGTGCGCTCCGGCCCGGGCACGGATTACCCGCGGGTCGGCACGCTGCGCGGCGGCGCAACCTACCGCATCGTGGGCCAGAACGAAAACGGCTCCTGGTGGCAGATCAACTACGATGACGGCACGGCCTGGGTCACGGGCGAACTTGTGACCATCCGCGGCAACTCCGAATCGGTGGCCGTAGTGGAAGTTGCACCGCCGCCGACCCCGGCCCCTGTGGCCGCGGCGCCTGCGGCTGCCCCGGCTGCAGCCGCGCCCGCAGCGGCGGCTCCCGCGGCCTCCTACCCGCGAGCCCCCGGCACGTTCGGCTACGGCGTCCAGGCGCAGGTCTACGGCGGCGCAGACCTGGGCTATGTCGTCAACGCCACCCGCAACATGGGCTTCAACTGGGTCAAATTCCAGCTCCCCTGGAAGGACTTCGAGGGCACCAAGGGCGCGTACGGTTGGGGCGGCATGGATAACATCGTCAACACGCTGCGCGGCGGTGGGCTGAACATCCTGGCCTCCATCGTGAAAGCGCCCAACTGGGCGCGGCCCGGCAACACCGACTTCAGCGTCGAAGGGCCGCCGGCCAACAATCAGGACTACGCGGACTTCGTCCGTGCGTTCGCCGCCCATTACAAGGGCCGCGTGCAGGCCGTCGAAATCTGGAATGAGCAGAACCTCTGGTACGAGTGGGGCCGCGAGCCGCTGGACCCGGGCCGCTACGTCGATATGCTGTGCAAGGCGTACCGGGCCATCAAGGAGCAAGACCCTAACATGACGGTCGTGCTGGGCGCGCTGACGCCGACGGGCGTCAACGACGGCTCCATCGCGATCGATGATGTGGCCTACCTGCAGCGAATGTATGCCGCGGGCGCGAAGAACTGCTTCGATGCGGTCGGCGCGCATCCCAGCGGCTACAACAACCCGCCCGACGCCAAGATGGGCTACAGTAACCCGGCGGAGCCGAGCTTCAAGAACCATCCGAGCTTCTTCTTCCGGGATACGATGGAACGCTATCGCGCGGTCATGGTCGCCAACGGCGACAGCGGCAAGCGCATCTGGCCGACCGAATTCGGCTGGGCGTCCGAGAGCAACCCGGTGCCCGGTTATGAGTACGCGCGCGACGTCACGCTGGATGAGCAGGCCCAGTACCTCGTCAAGGCTTATCAACTGGCGAAGTCGTGGGGCTGGGTCGGCCCGATGTTCGCCTGGAACCTTAACTTCGGCATCACCAATCCGGGGACAGAGCTGGCCGCGTTCGGCATCGCCGGCCGGCCCGCCGAAGCCGCGCTTGCGGGCATGCCCAAGTAACCTGAAGTACACGGGTGCCGCGCGTCGTACG
>DAOUGK010000496.1:0-5950 GCA_034429055.1 Anaerolineae bacterium
CTGCTCTGGTGGACGACGGACGTGCTGACCCGCGGTCCCGGCTGGGCCGACACGCACATCGCCGCGATCCAGGGCTGGCAGAACGCCAAGAATGCCGCGCTGCGCATCTACACGCCCGATATCCCGGGCCAGCCGTTGACTCATTCTGAGGTGCGCGACCGCCGCGCCTTCCATGACGAGACGCTGCTGGCGACACTCCACTCCGGCCCACAGCTCACCGGCCAGTTCACTAACTTCGTGACCGTGCTCTGGCCGCACGCCTATGCACTGCCCGCGGGCGCCGACGCGCCGACTGTCGAGGTCATGCCGTCGGAGCCTGCAGGCCGCGGGCTGGCCGTCCGGCTGAGATGGCAGGGCGCGACGCGGCTACTGGCCGCAGCCAACGACTTGGCCGCCGCGCTCCTGGCCGAGGATGTGCGCCCGCGCTACGCCTTCGAGCAGGGCCGGACCACCTATGGCCCGCTGGTCACCGATGCCGCGTTCGCAATCGTGGATGAGGGATCAGGGTGGGCGGGCTTCATCAACGGCACGCGGCTGGACTTCGCGGGCAAGCCGCTTTACACGGGCCTCCCGCACGCGATGTTCCAGGAGGACCGCACCGACCGCCCCGGCGTACCCGCCCGCTTCCGCTGGACGGGACGCACCTCACCCCCTCGCCCCCTCTCCTGAGCTGCGAATTGCGCAGCTCAGGAGAGGGGGTTGGAGGGTGAGGCCCAAACCCGCACCTGTTCTAGACGGAGTTTGCAAATGACCCATCACCTTGCCATCCACGGCGGGCCGCCGGTCCGCACCGCGCCGTTCACCGCCTGGCCGGTCTTCGACCAATCCGAGGAAGAGGCCGTGCTCGCCGCGCTGCGCAGCGGCCACTGGGGCCGGCTGGACGGCGACCGGGTGACTGCATTCGAGGCAGCGTTCGCCACGTACCAGGGCGCGGCGTACGCCATCGCGGTCACGAACGGGACCGTCGCGCTCCGGCTGGCGCTGCTGGCCGCGGGCATCGAGGCGGGCGACGAGGTCATCGTCCCGCCCTACACCTTCCTGGCGACCGCCTCCGCGGTGGTCGAGGCGAACGGCACGCCCATCTTTGCGGACATCGAGCCGGACACCTACAACCTCGACCCGGCCGCGTTCGAGGCCGCAATCACCCCGCGCACGCGCGCCGTCATCCCCGTCCACTTCGCGGGCCAGGCCGCGGACATGGACCGCATCCGCGCGATCGCTGCGCAGCACGGCATCGTCGTGATCGAGGACGCGGCGCACGCGCACGGCGCCGAGTACCGGGGGCAGCGGCTCGGCAGTCTGGGCGATATGGGCTGCTTCTCGTTCCAATCGTCGAAGAACCTGACGAGCGGCGAGGGCGGCGCGATCACGACGAACTCGGAGCATTACGCGCTGCTCGCACGGTCATTCCACAACTGCGGGCGGCTGCCCGAGGGCGCGTGGTATGAACACCACATCATCGGCGGCAACAACCGCATGACCGACCTGCAGGGCGCGCTGCTGCTGGCGCAGATGGACCGGCTGGAGCGGCAGACGCGCACGCGCGACGCGAACGGCCGCTATCTCAACGCGCGGCTGGCCGCCATCCCCGGCATCCGCCCGATGTCGCGCGACCGCGGGGAGACGCGGCACTCGTACCACCTCTATATGTTCCGCTACGACCCGGCCGCGTTCGACGGCGTGCCGCGCGACCGCTTCCTCGCCGCGCTCCAGGCCGAGGGCATCCCGTGCAGCGGCGGGTACAGGGTGGGGCTGTACCGCCAGCCGCTCTTCGCGCAGCGCAACTTCGGCCCCTACCAGGGCTACCGCCTTGCCCGGCCCGACCTGCACTACGACCCGGCGGACTACCCGGTCTGCGAGCAGGCGTGTCAGGAGGCCGTGTGGCTCTCCCAGCAGACGCTGCTCGGCACGCAGACCGACATGGACGACATCGTCGCCGCCGTCGCCAAGGTCCACGCGCAACGACACGAACTTATGAAGTAAGCTCTTGTAACTTCTGAACGAGAGGCTTACGCCAAGCCGCAAAGCACGCGAAGATTAGGTGCTATTTACACTTTGCGCTCTTGGCGTCTTTGCGTCTTCGCGGTTCAGATTCAACGGAGGGCACTCATGAAATGCAGTGCGAGCCGGGTGGTCATTACGCCGCGGGTCGGGGCCGATCTGGCCGGGTTTGCCGCGCGGCAGGGATCGTCGGTCGGCGTGCATGACGACCTGTATGCGCGGGCGCTGTATCTCGCCGCAGGCGATGAACGCCTGCTGTGGCTGCACGCGGACCTCATCGGCCTCTCGCGCGAGCTGGCCGCGGAGGTGCGCGAACGGCTCGCGGCTGAGTTCGGGCTGGCCCCGCGCCAGGTCTTGCTCAGCGCGACCCACACCCACTCCGGCCCGGCCACCGTGTTCCTCCGCTGGTGCGGCGACATGGACGGGGACTACATGGCCGCGCTCCCCGGCTATCTCCTCCAGGTCGCGCGGGAAGCCATCGCCGCGGCAGAGGACGTGACGCTGCGCGTGGGCGAAGGCCGCTGCACGCTCGGCCAGGTCCGGCGGCCGCCCGGTCCGTGGAGCCATGCGGACTCTGCACTGCCGGTCGTCGGGTTCCAGCGCGGCGACGGCAGCTATGCGGCGCTGCTGGCGAACTATGCCATGCACAACGTCGCGCTGTCGTCGGAGAACCGGCACATCTCCGCCGATGTGTCCGGGGCTGCGGCGCGCCACGCCGAGGCGCACCTCCCCGGCCGCCCGGTCTGCCTGTTCACGCAGGGCGGCTGCGGCAACATCAACCCGCCCGCCGAGAGCCCCTGCTACCCGGTCATGCAGCAGTTCGGCGCGCGGCTCGGCAGGGAAGCGGTCTATGCGCTCCAGGTGCAGGCTGTGAGCTACGAGTCTGCCGGGTTATCGAGCGCGCTGGCAACGTTGGCGCTACCGCTCGACGTATTGACCCCCGCGGAGGTGGAGTCTGAGTATGTGCGCGAGATGACCGCGCTGGATCCCCGCTCGGCTTTCTACGACCATGCAGCCCGCGCCTATGCCGACTGGCGCCGCGAGACGCTCGCGCTGCTGGCCGGTGAGTCCGCGCCGACCACGATTCCGGTGGACGTCCAGGTCGTGCGCATCGGGCCGGCCGCGTTCGTCGCAGTCAGCGCGGAGGTGTTCTCCCGCCTGGCCGTGGACCTGCGCGCGGCCGCCGGCCCGCGCGTGTACGTCGTAGGGTACGCCAACGGCGACATCGGCTACCTGCCCCCGGCTGAGATCTATGCCGAAGGCGGCTACGAAGTTGACAACGCCTACAAGTTCTACGGGCACTTCATGGTAGCAGCGGGCGGCTTTGAGCAGGTGCGCGAGACGGCCCTCGTCATGCTCGGGATGGGATAGAGACCAAGTTTCTCACGCAAAGACGCAAAGTACGCGAAGATTTGATACTTAATACCTTGGCGCTCTTTGCGGCTTTGCGTGAGCAGTGAAGCCCAGAGACCCGGTTTCTGGCAGAAACTGGGTCTCTATCGTTCCTCACTTGACAGCTTCCCCCACTTATACTATCCTGTATGTGACAGGTTGGCTGACCTGTCAACCTACATCTCCGCAATCCCCTGGAGGGCGATCATGGCCGATCCGCTCCGTTACATCATCGTCGGCACAGGCGGCTTCGGCGCGTACTGGTCCCGCTTCTTCCTCCCCCGGCTGGCAGAGCTGGGCAAGGCCCGGCCCGTCGCCGCAGTTGACCTGCGTGCCGACGCGCTCCTGAACGCGCAGCAGCACCTCGGCCTGCCCGCTGATCGCTGCTACGCCGACCTCAACCGCGCGCTGGACGAGAACCCTGCCGACTTCATCATCGTCGTGGTCCCGCCCGCACATCACGAGCACATCGTCGATGCGGCCCTGGCGCATGACCTGCACATCCTCTCCGAAAAGCCCATCGCGGATACCATGGAGGGCTGCGCGCGCATCTACCACAAGGTAAATGCGGCCGGCAAGAAGATGGCTGTCACCATGAGCCACCGGTTTGACCAGGACAAGCAGTCGCTCGAAGCCGCGATCAAGAGCGGCAAGTACGGGCGGCTGAACTACGTGGTGCACCGCTTCACCCACAACTGCCGCAAGTTCGGCTCCTGGGGCGAGTTCCGCCACCGCATCCCCGACCCGCTGCTCGTCGAGGGCGCCGTCCACCACTTCGACATCCTGCGCGCACTGACCGACGCGGACGGCCAGACGGTCTACGCGACGACGTGGAATCCGCCGTGGGGCGAATACGCAGGCGACAGCACCGCGCTCATCAACCTGACCATGACCAACGGCGTGCCCTGCGCGTACGAGGGCGCGAAAGCGAACGCCACGACGATGAACGGCTGGGGCAACGACTACCTGCGCGCCGAGTGTGAGGACGGCACGCTGGAGCTGGACCGGCGGCAGTTGCGCGTGCTGCGCACCGGGCCGGACGGCGCACCGGTCGCGGAGCCGCTGCCGCTGCTCGAACAGCCCGTCTGGATGAATGCGTGGCTGGCCGAGCTATTCTGCGATTGGCTGGCCGGTGGGTCGCCGCCGCCCAACCACCTGGACGATAATATCCAGTGCGCCGCGCTGCTGTTCGCCGCGATTGAGTCGGCGCACACGCACGCGCCCGTCGATGTGCAGGCGTACCTGCACAAGCACCTGTGAGTGTATCCGCCAGACGCAGGTTGACGCCATGATGACCGATTTCGAACCCGACCGCACCCAGTCTGAGCCGATCTATCGCCAGGTGGCTGCCTACCTCAAACAGCGGATCACTGAGGGCGCGTATGTCGCGGGTGCAGCGCTGCCCTCGGAGTTCGAGCTGGCCGCCGCGCTGCACGTCAGCCGGCCCACGGTGCGCCACGCGTTGGAACTGCTCAAGGCCGACAGACTGGTGGAAGCTGTAGCGGGGAGCGGCACGTTCGTCTCGCGCACCGCGGGCCAGCTTGCCCGCGCACGGCAGCTTGCCCGCCCGCGCACCGGCAACCTGGCACTCATCGGGCCGGAGATGCGCGACACCTTCCTGATGCACCTCGTCACCGGGGCCGAGTCAATTGCGGCGCAGCATGGCTACAACCTGATCCTCGCCAACGCAGGCAATCAGATTCCGGTCGAGCAGAAATACCTGCGCGACCTGTGGACCGGGCAGCGCGCCGATGGGTTCATCCTCATGTCCGCGGACGCCGTAGACCTCCACGACAGGCTGCGCGAGCTTTGCGCAGACGGGGCGCCCATCGTGTTCGTGGATCGCTACTTCGCGGCCTGTACGCTGCCCTATGTCGTGTCCGACAATATCCAGTGCGGCTATCTTGCAGCGCAGCATCTCATCCGGCTCGGCCACACGCGCATCGGCTTCGTCACCCGGCCCAACCTCTACGTCTCGTCTGTCGCCCAACGCCTGCAAGGCTACCGCCAGGCGCTGGTGGAGGCGGGCATCACGCTGGAGCCGGGTTGGGTCTTCCAGGGGTTGCTGCCGTTCCTGCGGGAGATCGAGGTGCTCAAGCGCACGACGCCCGATCTCTCTGAGTTCGACAACCGCGCGATCCAGGGCTTCCTGGCGCGGCCCGACCGCCCGACCGCGCTCATCGCGTGCAACGACCTGATTGCGCTGGAGGTCTTCGACGCATGCCGCGCGCTGGGCCTGCGCATCCCGGCTGACTTGGCGCTCGTCGGGTGCGATGACGACGCGGTCGCCGCGCTCGTCACGCCGCCGCTGACCACCGTCCGCCAGAACGCCTACGCAATCGGCGTCTGCGCCGCGGAGGTCCTGGTCCGGCTCCTCGACGGCGAGTCCGTCGAGCGTGCCCACGTGCTGCCCGTGGAGCTCATCGTGCGCGCATCATGCGGAGCGGGCCGGGGTGCAGACCACCCGGCAGCCCCTTCTGCGGCCGCCACAACAACTTGAGGGTGGATCAAGTTCCGCTCCTGCGGCCACATCACCGAGATCCTGGATGACCTCATC
>DAOUGK010000497.1:0-3770 GCA_034429055.1 Anaerolineae bacterium
ATACCCCCAGCAGGACTCGAACCTGCAACCTTGTGCTTAGAAGGCACCTGCTCTATCCTTTGAGCTATGGGGGCATCTGAAGTCGATTTTAGCAGACCTTCGAGGTTTTGGAAAACCTCGAAGGTCTCAGGCTCATGCTACCCCGCCAGTTCCTCCGGCGAGGCCAGTGTGTCCGCGTACGCGAGGAACGCGGCGGTGTCGGGGAACACGCGCGTGGACAGCGCGCGCACGACCCAGTTGGCCCGCATCGGCGTAATCGTGATGACCGGCACGCCGCGCTGGTACGCCACGTACATCTCCAGCGCGGTGCCCATGCTGGCCTGCGGCACGTAGGCAATCAGCACGTCGCAGCCGGTCGCGAGTTCTAGCAGCGCGAAGAGCGTGGACTTCGCGGCCGCGTCATCGTAGGTCACGCTGTTGGGGTGCAGGGCCAGTGGGTCCACCACCTCCAGCTCCGGCCAGCGCGCGTTGAGCGCCGCGCCCAGTTCGTTGCGATACCCCTGATCCTCGATGTCATCGTCCACGCGCGACGCCTGCATGACGCCGCCGATAAACACGCGCATTACCCCTCCTTATGCAAACCAAAGGTGTTTTCGATCACGCCCGGCAGCAGGCTGTAGACCGACCGGCCCATCGCCCGCTCGAAGTCATTGCGAATCCGGAAGACGGCCCGCCACTTGGGCACGACGAACGGGTTCGGCCCGTAGCGCATGAGCACGTCCACCATCCGCTTCTCCATCAGCACATACCCGTCGGCCATCGCCAGCGAGTCGCACAACTGGATCAGCCGGTCGTAGTCATCGAATTCGACCGCGGCCAGGTAGTCCTCGATGAAACGCTGCTCCGCCGCGGTGCAGTCGAGCGGACCGAAGACCTCACCGATATTCCTGCACGGGAAGGAGTGCGTCAGCGCCACGCGCGCGGCCGGCTCATAGCCCAGGTCGCTCAGATGGCGGTACCCGTCGTAGACATGCCGGTTGCCGGTCACGCCGGCGCGGCGCCCCATGTCGTGGAGCAGGCCGACAACGTACGCGTGCTCCGGATCCAACCCCGGCAGCTGCGCCGCGATGCGCTCCGCCGCCTGCGCCACCAGCGCGGAATGCGCAGTCCACGGGCCGGGATTCAGCTCCCCGGCCTCGCGCAGCATGGCCTCGGCTTCACCTCGTGAAGGCAAATTCATCTCTTCTCCCGTTCTCCTGTTCACCTCTTCACCTCTTCACCCCGTCACAATGATACCCGCATTCGCGCCCTGCCGCGAATTGATGGTATACTGATCGACTGTGCTCCACTAGAGACCGGAGGAACAGGCATGCAACCCACGATCCTGGCCGTGGACCTGGGCGGGACGCAGATTCGCGCCGCACTGTGTGACCCGGACGGCCAGATACACCGCCGGACCGCGCGGCCCACGCTGGCCGTGGAAGGCCCGGAACCCGTCATCGCCCGCATCAAGGACGCCATCTCCGAAGTGATCGAGGGCGTTTCCGTCGAGCAGATCACCGGCGTCGGCATCGGCTCGCCCGGCCCGCTGGATCCGATGCAGGGTGTCGTCATCAGCGCGCCCAACCTGCCCGGCTGGTGCAATGTCCCGCTGCGCGACATCGTCAGCGCGCACATGGGTCGGCCCGCCTACCTCGGCAACGACGCCAACGTTGCAGGTCTGGCGGAGACGCTCTGGGGCGCGGCGCGCGGGGAGCGAGAGGTCATCTACCTGACCATCAGCACCGGCGTGGGCAGCGGCATCATCGCGGACGGCAGGCTCATCCTGGGCGTGCGCGGGCTGGCGGGCGAGGCAGGTCACATCGTCGTCCAGGCCGACGGCCCGCTGTGCGGCTGCGGCAACCGTGGCTGCGTGGAGGCCTTCGCTGCGGGCACGGGCATCGCCAGCTTCGTCCGGGAGCAGTTGGCCGCGGGCGCAGAGAGCCAGGTACGGAGCCTCGTGGACGGCGACCTGGCGCGGGTCAGCGCGCGCATTATCAGCCAGGCCGCGCACGCGGGCGACGCGCTGGCCTGCGAGGCGTTCCGCCGCGCCGGACACTACCTGGGCATCGGCATCGCCAACCTGCTCTACCTGTTCAACCCGCACATGATTGTCCTCGGCGGCAGCGTGATGAAGTCGGGCGACCTGCTGATGGACGCTATGTGGCAGGCCATCCGTACGCTGGCGAAGCCCGCTTATGTCGAGGGTCTGACCATCGTTCCGGCCGCGCTGGGCGATGACGTGGGCCTGCTCGGTGCAGCCGCGCTCGTCGTCCAGGAGCAGCACCTGCTCGGTGTCCCACCCGAAAGAGGGGTAGCCTAGCCCCTTGTGGGCGACCTGACGGGCACAAGGCCCCAGGCTACGGATGCCGCACCGGGATCCGCTATAGTTTGAAGGAATACAGACAGGCGAACTACCATGCATATCGCGATTATCGGACTACCCAACTCCACCAAGACGACCATCTTCAACGCGCTTACTCGCGGCGACCTCGAGACCGCCGCGTTCAGCTCCGGCCAGTTTGATGTCCACTCCGCCACGGTGGACGTGCCGGACGAGCGCGTAGACCGCCTGTCGGCCATGTTCAAGCCGCGCAAGACCACCTATGCGAAGGTCACCTACGCCGATATCGCGGGCCTGGCGAAGGGCGTCGGCGAAGGCGGGCTGAGCGGCCCGCTGCTCAACACGCTCAGCCAGAGCGACGCGCTGCTCCATGTGGTCCGCGCGTTCGAAGACCCCGACGTGCCCCACACGGAGGGCAGCGTCGATCCGTGCCGCGACCTGGCAATCATCGACGGCGAGCTGCTGTTGTCCGACATGATCATCATCGAACGGCGCATCGAGCGGCTGCAGGCGCAGCTCAAGAAGGGCGGCGACAAGCAGGCAAAGGCCCGCGATGAGGCCGAGCTGGCGCTGTTCCTGCGCCTCAACGAGACGGTGAACGCGGGCGCGCCGCTGCGCGATATGGAACTGACAGCAGCGGAAATGAAGATGCTGCGCAACTACGGCCTGCTGACCCTCAAGCCAATGCTGGTCGTGCTCAACGTGGGCGACGCGGCCGCGGACACGGCCATCGAGTCGCTCTGCGATTACCGCCACCGGCACACGACGATCGGCGCGCTGCAAGGGCGACTGGAGATGGAGCTGGCACAGATGCCGCCGGACGAGGCCGCCGAGTTCCTGTCGGGCTACGGCATCAGCGAGCCGGGGCTGAACCGCATCATCCGCATGAGCTACTCGTTATTAGGGCTGCACAGCTTCTTCACGGTCGGGGAGGACGAAGTGCGGGCGTGGACGCTTCCGGTCGGCGCAAACGCAGTGGACGCGGCCGGCGCCATCCATACGGACCTCGCGCGCGGCTTCATCCGGGCCGAGGTGATAGCCTACGATGCACTGATCGGCGCGGGGAACATGGTGGCGGCCAAGCAGAAGGGCCTGCTCCGGCTCGAAGGCAAAGAATACATCGTGCAGAACGGAGACATCCTGAACATCCGGTTCAACATCTAGCCGATCCTCTACCTTGCCAGCCACACCCGCCGCAGCGCAGGCCACAGCCGCGCCCAGCGGCGGGTACGTTTTTTCTCCGTCGCGGCTTCGGCCTCCACCTTCGGGCCGAACTGCGCGGCCTCGTAGCTGTGCAGCAGGTCCGACGCATCGGCCTGCACGACCTCCGCCGCAGCACGCGTCACGCCCTTCAGAAGGCGGGCACGTCGCGCCCGCTGCGTCGTTGCGCCCACCACTCCCCGGACGAACTCGCGCGGAGTGTCCGCCGGCGCAGGGGGGCGGCCCA
>DAOUGK010000498.1:0-2295 GCA_034429055.1 Anaerolineae bacterium
ACCGCTACCGCCAGGCCGTGACGTACCACCAGTTGGGTATAGTGGCGCAGGAGCAGCGGCAGTGGGCGCAGGCGTCCGCACATTATCTGCGCGCACTGGAGACCTATGCTGAGTACAACGATCAGCACAACGGCGCCATCACAATACGCAGCCTCGACCGGCTGTGGCAGGCGAGCGGAGATGCGGGCGTGCCCGCAGGGGTGGCGCGGGTGCTGGGGGTGTCGGTGGAGCAGGCGGAGGAGCTGTTGCGGAAGGTCGGGGAGTGAGGTTTGGACCACGAAGTCGCGAAGCGTGGCGAAGGACGCGAAGCTCTGCCCGCGACACAACCCCTGCGCGGGGTAATTCCGACTGAGCGGTGATAACCTGGCTCCGGCGCATCCTGAGCGGAGGGCGTGAGGGCCGGGCACAGCCTGGCCCTCACGCATGCAGTCGAAGGAGCGCCGCTCAAGATCCAGCCCGGTTCCTTCGACTACGCCTCACCCTCCGGGCGAGGCTCCGCTCAGGATGCCTGGCGGGCTGGATCAGCAAAGATGCGTTGGAATCGCACTCCTTCGCGGTCTTCGCGCTTCGTGCGCTTCGCCGTCTTCGTGCGTTCGTGGTCCAAACTCCTCGTTTTGCGCGCGCGCCTGCCCTGCATTATAATGGCGGACGTATGAGTCCGCTTGGACATGCACGTCCGCGTGGACACGGGCGAATAGCTCAGCCGGTCAGAGCGCCTCGTTTACACCGAGGAGGTCGGGGGTTCGAGCCCCTCTTCGCCCATACTGGTGCTGGAAGCTGGGTATTGGAAGCTGGAAGCGACGTGATGAGGGCCTGGTTCTCTGCGGCTGGGGCGGGGGAGCCGGGCCGTTTGTTTATGGGGGGTGATGGGATGACCGACGAAACGAAGGTCGATGCGCGGCGGCGGCTGCCCGGGGTGGACCGGCTGCTGGCACACCCGGCGCTGGCCGGCCCGCTGGCCGAGCACGGCCGCAGCCTGGCGCTGGACGCGGTGCGCGAGGTGCTGGCCGAGGCGCGGGCGCGCGCGGCCGGTGCGGGCGCAGCCGTGCCCACCGCGGAGGCGCTGGCCGCGGCCGCGGCGGAACGGCTCGCCGCGCTGGCCCGCGGCACCCTCGCGCCGGTCATCAACGCGACGGGCGTCATCATCCACACCAACCTGGGCCGCGCGCCGCTGAGCGACGCCGCGCGCCGCGCGATGGACGCCGTGGCCGCGGGCTACAGCAACCTGGAATACGACCTGGCCGCGGGCGAGCGGGGCTCGCGCTACATCCATGCGGAGGCGCTGCTGCGGCGGCTGACCGGCGCGGAGGCCGCGCTCGTGGTCAACAACAACGCGGGCGCGATCTTTCTCGTGCTATCCGCGCTGGCCCGCGGCCGTGAGGTGGTCATCTCGCGCGGGCAGCTCGTCGAGATCGGCGGCGGGTTCCGCATCCCCGACGTGCTGCGGCAGAGCGGCGCGCAGCTGGTCGAGGTCGGCACGACCAACCGAACGCACCTGCGCGACTACCGCGCGGCCATCGGCCCGGACACGGCCCTGCTGCTGCGCGTCCATTCCTCGAATTTCAAGCAGATCGGCTTCACCGCGGAGGTGGCCCTGGCTGACATGGTGGCCCTGGGCCGTGAGCAAGGCGTGCCCGTCGTGGACGACCTCGGCAGCGGGTCGCTGCTCGACACGGCCCGCTTCGGCATCAGCCCGGAGCCGGTCGTACAGGAGAGCATCGCGGCCGGTGCGGACCTGGTCACGTTCAGCGGCGACAAGCTGCTTGGCGGGCCGCAGGCGGGCATTATCGCCGGCAACGCCTACCTGGTCGACGCGCTGCGCCACCACCCCCTGACCCGCGCGCTGCGGGTGGACAAGAGCACGCTGGCCGCGCTGCAGGCGACCCTGCTGCACTATCTGCGCGGGGAGGCGGAGACCGCGATCCCGGTCTGGCGGATGCTCGCCGCGCCGCTGGAGACGCTGGCCGGCCGCGCAGGCGAGTATGCGGCGCACCTGCAGGCTGCGGGCATCCCCGCGACGGTTGTGTCTGCCACGTCCACGGTGGGCGGCGGCTCGCTGCCGGGAGAGACGCTCCCCACGCACGCCGTCGCGTTGGCGACCGGCCGGCCCGATGCGCTGGCCGCCGCGCTGCGCCGGGGCGTGCCGCCGGTCGTCGCCCGCATCGCGGACGGTCAACTGCTGCTCGACCCGCGCACGGTTGCGCCGGAGGAAGACGCTGCGCTGCTGGCCGCGGTCGTGGCCGCGTGGCGGTAGCGTGCTCTGCCGGAGACTGGAGTCGAGGCTTTAGCCGGTCA
>DAOUGK010000499.1:0-12162 GCA_034429055.1 Anaerolineae bacterium
GCCCACACGCCTAGGCGGTGTACGCATGCAGCCAGACTAACCGGCTGAAGCCTCGACTCCAAATTTCTCTTGGCGCTACTCCGGGACTCACAAGGCCATGTGCTTGTCGCTTGGTGCCCTGTTGGGGTAGAATGCAGATAAAGTTACATTGCACATTTGGGAGGTTTGACGTTGCAAAAACCACTCTTGTGGGTGCTGGTGGCAGCAAGCGTGCTGCTTATCGTCGCCGGCGTCCTGCTGATATCCCAATCCGCACCGCCCGCGGCCGCGAATCCGCCGGTGCCACCCACTACGCAGTCGTTCCTGACCATAGGCGGGGACGGCGTGGCGCGTATCAGTGTCCAGGATTTGCACACGCAACTGGCGGCCGCAAATCCGCCGGTGGTATGGGAATTCCGCTCGGACTCATCTTACGAAGCCGCGCACCTGCCCGGCTCGCGCCTGGTGACGCTGGAGGAGATTCCTGCTGCGGCGCAAGGGCTGGACAAGACCCGGTTGGTTGTCACGCTGTGTGCCTGACCGGACGAAGCAACGAGCGCCCGTGCGGCGCAAATTTTGGAGGGTTTGGGGTTCTCGAACGTGGCGGCGCTGGAAGGCGGCATTGCCGCGTGGCAGGACGCGGGGCTGCCACTGGTGAGTGAATGAAAGTAGGGGCGGACCTGTGTGTCCGCCCCCATATACTGCCGTGGGCGGACACACAGGTCCGCCCCTACATGGCCCCGTCATTTGGTCGTGCGGTTGCGGGCCAGTTGCGTCAGGATGAACTTGGTCGCCAGGATGGCAACCAGCGAGCCGATGAACGTCTGAATGACATAAACGCCGGAAATGGAAAGCCCCCACGTGCCGAGCAACAACTGCCCGATCACGCCGCCGATGAAGCCGACGACGATATTGCCGATCCAGCCGTAGGGTAGCGGTGTCTTGGAGATCTTCTCGACGATCGCAACAATGACAATGGTGACGAGCAACGCACCGATCCAGCCACACATGATTTGTCTCCTTTGCCAGAAGATTGCATAACTTACTTCGACAGGGCTAAGTACAACCACACTGAACTCGTCGGATGATCGTGCCCTTCATAAGGCGAAAATAACCTTCCGCGTAGTCCGTGTATTCCGTGGTTGTACTTAGAACAGCGCAACCGCGATGCCGGCGACCGAGACCAACAGCGGAATCGCAAGCACCATCCCGCCACAGCCGATGCAGCCCTTCTTGCGCCGCACCTCACTGGGGCTGTAGTAGCGCTTCTTGCGCGGAACTGCCGCCTCAGCAGGTTTGGCTTCGTTAATGGCCCTGTCGATGGTCCCGATGACGGACCCGGCAGCGGACTCGACGGCGGCCGTGCCCTGCTCGACGGCACGTTCAACTGGTTCAAAGCTTGTATCAGGCTCAACGGCCGGGCTTTTTTGCTCGGTCAACGGGCCGAGGTCCAGTTCTTCTGGATTGGGTTCCGAACTTCCTGAGCTGCCTTCACCTTTGCGTCTGAACATACGATTGACTCCTTACACTCGACTCCCGCGATCCTCGCGGTCGGGCCTGCCAATACATCTGGCATACTAAACCATAAATGCAGACAGTGCAACTGGCGCGCATGTCGCATTGTACTTGCTACATACCAAAAGCGTTTGACAAAGGCCCTGCACAGCGGCTATAATGTGGCAGGATCGGGGGCTGGCACACGTCCCGATTCACTGTTTTTTAGAGGATGGCATAGTATGGCACGTAAGAAAGCCGCCCCGCGCCGCGATTGGCGCATGGTCGTGTTCATTATCATTTCACTGGTCATCGTCCTGTCGATGGTCCTGGCCTATCTGCCCGGAGTCCTTTCAGGGCCGTATTGAGCCGATGGCCTCCGCCGTCGAGACAGCGTCAGATGCCGCGCGCAGCCGGACCGGGGTTGGGCTGGTGTTGGTCGCGGTCCTGGCCTTCTCGACGAGCCCGGTACTGGTGCTCTGGGCTGCGCCGCTCAGCCCGTTCGAGATTACGGTTGGCCGCCTGGCGTGCGCGGCGGCGCTTGTCTGGCTGCTGGCGCGGTTCAACGGGCAGCCCTTGCTGCCGCGCCGGGCTGATCTGCCCCGCTTCGCCCTGTTCGGCCTGATAACCGCGGTCCACTTCATCAGCTACATCGCCTCGCTCAACTATACCACCATCGCACATTCGCTGGCGATCGTCTACACCGCGCCCATCTTCGTGACATTGTTCTCCGTATGGTTCCTGCACGAGCACATCGCGTGGCGCAAGTGGTTGGGTGTGCTGGTGACGGTGGCGGGGATCGCGATTCTGGCGGGCTTCGAACCGCGCTTTGACGGGCGCATGCTGCTGGGGGATGGGCTGGCGCTGGTGTCTGCGGTGACATACGGGCTGTACTCTGTCGCGGGACGCTCGCAGCGGGAGCGTTACGGGCTCTTCACCTATACGGGTACGGTCTACAGCCTGGCTGCGCTGTGGGCGCTGCCTGTGGCCGTCCTCAGCTTTACGCCGGCGGGGTATAATCCGCGCTCGCTGCTGGCGCTGCTCGGCGCGGCGTTCATTCCATTGGGCACGGGCCACACGCTGTACAATGCCGCGCTGCGACGGACGCACGCGACGACGGTCAATCTGGTCGCGACGCAGGAGGTCACGGGCGGGGTGCTGCTCGGTGCGTTGTTGCTTAACCAGGTGCCGCAGATCAATGAGCTGGTGGGTGCGGGGGTGGCGCTGTTGGGGATTGCGCTGGTATTGATATAGGATTGACTGGAGAGCAAAGGATGTGTTGCTGATGCCGAAACCTGTCGATTGCCCCTATTTCTTCGGGGACTATCACCGGGGCCGCGAGATCGAGAAGTGCCGCCTGATCGAGCGTAACCGCGCGAACCGGCGGCCCTGGCGCCGCGCGCTGTGCGACACCTGCCCCGTGCCGGGCATCTTGCGCACCACGACCTGCAAGCACCTCGCGCTGGAGGCGTCCGTGGAGAAGCGGCTGGCGGTGCTGGATCGCGTCAGCGTCTACGCGGTCTGCACGGAGCACGTGCTCGAACTGACCGATCCGCGACGCTGCCCCGAGTGCGAGGCGGCGGGGAATACGTAGGGGCCGGCACGCAGGCCGGCCCCTACTGCCGCGGGCCGGCACGCAGGCCGGCCCCTACTGCCGTGGGCCGGCTCGCAGGCGGGCCCCTACTGCCGTGGGCCGGCACGCAGGCCGGCCCCTACCACTAATCTAACAGGGCGTCGATCGCCTGGCTGAACTGCTCGAAGGGCAGCGCGCCGGAGAGCGGACGCGTCTCGACCACCTTGCCGTCCGCACCCAGCTTCTCGATGAAGAAGGCCGGCGTACCGCGCACGCCCAGTTCCGCGCCCGCCTGCAAGTCCTTCTGCATGGCGGCTTCGGTCTGCGTGTCGGTCAGGCAGGCGTCATACGCCGCGGCCTCGGCGCCGATGGCAAGAGCCTGGTCCCGGAACTGTCGGGCGGCTACGTCGGCGGACGAAGATTGCCAGCCCTGCTGATTGGGGAACAGCCAGTCATGCATAGCCCAGAACAGCTTCGGGTCCTGCTGACCGGCGCAGTATGCAGCTTTGTGCGCCGCGGGCGCATTCGGGTGAATGTCCAGCGGGAAGTGGCGGAAGACATGGACGACCTGACCAGTGACACCGTACGCTTCATACAGAAGCGGCTCCGTCTGCAAAGCATGACGGGCGCAGAACGGTCACTGGAAGTCCGAGAAGTCCACCAGCCGGATCGGTGCATCCGGGTCGCCGCGATAGAAGTTGCCTTCCGCGTCCACACCCACCTCGAGGCTCGCCAGTTGCGACTGTGAGACGGGCGGCGGCTGCGTGGGCATGGGCGTCGGCGGCAACTGGATGTCCTGGATGGCCTTCTCGAAGTCGGCCAGCGGCAGGGTGCCCTCGATGCCGCGGCCGTTCTCGACGGTGCCGTCGGCGGCCAGCTTGAGCAGCAGGAACGAAGGCGCGACTGGCACGCCAATCTGCTGCTGCGCAAACTCGTAGCTGTAGGAAACGGCGTTCAGCGTGGCTGGGTCGGCCAGGCAGCTCGTGAACTGCGCCGCGTCCAGCTCCACCTCCTGGGCGAAGCCGGCCATCGCCGCAGCATCGCCCTCAGTCCACTCCGCCTGGTTCTCGTAGAGCGCCGTGCGGAACTCCCAGAACTTCCCTTGCTGGCCCGCGCAGTAAGCTGCCGCGGCAGCCCTGGGCGCATCGGACGGGTAGAACATGAACATCACACGCAACTGGTTCGTGTCGATGAGCTTGCTCTTCAGGGCCGGCTCGACCTCCAGTGCATAAGTGGCCGCTTCTGCGCTCTTGAAGTCCTCGAACGCAATCATCAGGACCGGCGCTTCCGCCGAACCGATGGTCGGGCTGCCGTCATAGGTGAAGCCTGGGCGGTTCGGGTCTACGTAGTAGAACTCGACGCCCTGGGGCAGAGGGGTCGGAGTCGGCGCGGGCTTCTCCCCCCGCTTGACGCGCTCGATCTTGTCCTCGAACTCGCTGAACGGATACGCACCGCTGATGAAGAAGTCGCCTACGAAGAAGGCCGGCGTGCCCTGCACCCCGCGGGACATCCCTTCGTTCAGGTCGGTTTCGAGGCGCGTCTGCGTCGCGGCGTCGGTGAGGCAGGTGTCAAATTGCGCGCCATCGACGCCCAGCGTCACAGCCTGCGCGCGGAACTGATCCGCCGCATCGGAGGCTTCCGACCACGTTGCCTGGTTGGCGAACAGCCAGTCATGCATGTCCCAGAAGAACTGGGGGTCTTGCTGGCCGGCACAGTAGGCCGCCTTCGCGGCGGGCGTCGCATTCGGGTGAATGCTGTCCAGCGGGAAGTGACGGAACGTATGCTGGACCTGGCCGGTCGCAATGTAAGTTTCCCTGAGCGACGGCTCGGTCTGTTCGAAATGCCGCGCGCAGAAGGGGCACTGGAACTCCGAGAACTCCACGATCTTGACCGGTGCATCGGGGCTGCCGCGGTAGAAGTTGCCGTCGGCATCGACGCCCACCGGCACGTCGCCGCCGGTACCTTCCGGGACAGGCGCCGCCGTGGCCGGTGTGGCGGCCTCAGGCGCGGTGGCCTCAGGTACGGCAGTTGGCGTGATCGAGGGCGCCGTACACGCGCCGACTGCCAGGACCAGGGCCAGCAGCATCACGGACAGGCCGGTGAGCCGGAGCCGGATGCCAGAACGAGGTAATGTCATGCAAAGCCTCCTGAGTTAGTAGACGAACTCGCGAATGTCGTATTTGGCGTATTGCGGCGGCCGGGCCGGTTGTTCCGGTCGCAATTCCGCACGGATGCGCGCTTCTTGCTCGGCCATCGCCGCCGGCGTCAGCGGCCGGATACCGGCTGCCGCGGCCAGCGCCCCGTATTCCGAGGCGGGCGAGTCAACGAACGGCGAGAAGTACACGATGTCGCCTGCGGTCAGCGGCATGGCATTGAGCGCGGCGATGGTGGCGCTTTCGTGCGCCGCCGCGCCAGCCTCACCGCCGATGCCCGTCATAATGATGACGCTGGCCGCAATCCCGGCCTGCTTGATGAGCCGCACGGCCTCAATCACGTCGGCAGCGGTGCCCGGCTTGCGCAGAAACCGCAGCAGCGCATCGTCGCCGGTCTCCATGCCGATGTAGACCCGGCGCAGCCCCCGGCCGGCGAGCTCCTGCCAGTCGGCCAGGCTCTTCCGGTGGACATCGAATGCATCGATGAACGAGAAAATGCCGGACCGAGGCAGCACGCCTTCCGCCTCGATAACATCCAGCCAGGCATGCAGCCGGCCCATCGGCGCCACCAGCGCGTTGGCATCGGCCAGGAACAACGACTTGCGCAGCGCGATGGCCGGGCCGAAGAACGCGCGCACGGCAGCGATGTGCGCCCGCAACTCATCTGCGCTCTTGATGCGGAACGGGCGGTCGCGGTAGAAGTCACAGAAGGTGCAGCGGTTGTACGAGCAGCCTTCCGTGGCCTGGAGCACCAGCGCCAGGTATTGGTCGGGCGGCAGGATGCTCACCGGGCGATACACCGCCGCAAACCGCTCTGCATCCGCGGCCAACGCGGCTTCGTCCCAGCCCTGCAACACGGCCAGCCGGGGATCGTCGGTGGCACGCGCAGCCCGGTCTGCCAGGTCGTAGGCGGCTGTCAGGAAATACGCCGCTTCATCCGCTGCCAACCAGCGCCGCCGGCGCACGCCGTCGGGCCCGCTCCACTTGGACAGGACGCGGTTGTCCAGGCTGCGCCGGTAGTTCAGGCCGCCCACATACGCGCCGATCAACCGTCCCGCCAGGTCGAACGAGTAGCTCGGCTCCGCGTCACCGACGAGGAGGTTGATGGCCGTGGGACGGAGCCGGAGCGTCACTCGCCCGACGCCGGATAGCTCGCAGGCGAGCACTTCCGTAGACATAGCCGATTCTCAAGCAAGTTAATGGAGAGATTATAAACGATGATGTTGCAATTGGCTAAAGTGCACGTTCCTGCCGCACGCATTCTTCGTATCCTGGCGGTTATTGGATATAATAAGGGGTATGTGGAGTAAAAGGGTGCCATGTCTCTGCTGATTGCGAACGGTCTGAGCAAGGCCTTCGGCGCGCTGGATGTGTTCGTGGGCATCGACCTGCGGGTCGAGGCGGGCGACCGCATCGGCTTTGTGGGCGCCAACGGCGCGGGCAAGACCACCCTGCTGCGCATCCTCGCGGGCGACGAATCTGCGACCGCGGGCGATATCGCGCGCAAGCGCGGGTTGACGGTCGGCTACCTGCCGCAGGACCCGCCGCCCGCGGGCGATCAGACCATCCACGAGGTCATGCTCGAGGTGTTTGCGCCGCTGATTGTGCAGGGCGCGCGGCTGGCAGACATGGAGCACGAGCTGGCCGCCGCAGCCGCGCGCGAAAGCGAGGATTACCCGGCCCTGTTGGAAGCCTACGGCCAGGCCCAGACCGCGTTCGAGGTGGCCGGCGGCTACGACTACGAGACGCGCATCCGCCAGGTGCTGGGCGGGCTGGGCTTCAACGAGGACGAGCATGATAAGCCGCTGGCGCATCTGAGCGGCGGCGAGCGCACGCGCGCGCTGCTGGCCCAGCTCCTGCTCAGCGAGCCGGATCTGCTGCTGCTGGACGAGCCGACGAACCACCTGGACCTCGAAGCTGTCGAGTGGCTGGAGGACACGCTGCTGCGTTGGAAGGGCGGGCTGGTGGTCGTGGCCCATGACCGCTACTTCCTGGACAAGGTTGCCAACCGCATCTGGGACATGAATTTCGGTCGGCTGGAGACCTATCGCGGCAATTACTCCGCGTTCCGGCTGCAGAAGGAGATGCGGCTCGACCGCCAGCGCAAGGAGTGGGAGTCGCAGCAGGAGTTTGTCGCCAAGACCGAGGACTTTATCAAGCGCAACCTCGCGGGCCAGCGGACGAAGGAGGCCCAGGGCCGCCGCACCCGGCTGGAGCGGTTCCTGCGCGACGAGGCGCTGGAACGGCCGCAGGATCAGCGGCAAATCCGCCTGGGGCTGACAACGCAGATTCGCTCCGGCGACCTGGTGCTGGCGACCAAAGACCTGGCCGTCGGCTATGACCGGCCCCTGTTCTACTGTCCCGATGTCGAAGTGCGCCGGGGCGACCGCGTCGCGCTGATCGGGCCGAATGGGGCCGGCAAGACGACCTTCCTCAAGACGGTGCTGGGCGAGATTCCGGCGCTCAAGGGGCGCATCCGCCTCGGCGCGAGCGTGGAGCCAGGCTACCTGGCCCAGGCGCAGGCCGGGCTGGACCCCGACGAGACGGTGCTGGATGCCATCCTGGAAATCCGCAACCTGCCTTTGACGCAGGCGCGCAGCTTCCTGGGCCAGTACCTGTTCATCGGTGAGGATGTCTTCCGCACCATCGGCACGTTGAGCGGCGGCCAGCGCAGTCGCGTTGCGCTCGCGCGGCTGACCCTGCACGGCGCGAACTTCCTGCTGCTGGACGAGCCGACGAATCACCTCGACCTGGATACCCAGGAAATCCTGGAAGCCGTGCTGAAGGACTTCCCCGGCACGGTTCTGCTGGTGACGCACGACCGCTGGCTCGTGCAGGGGCTCGCAACCCAGGTGTGGCGTGTGGACGGCAACGAGATGCTGGCCTACCAGGGCAACTATGAGGAGTACTTACGCCAGCGCGCCATTGTGTTGCAGCCGGATATTGCACTGGAAGACGCGCCGGAGAAGACAGTGCCGACCGAAGCGGACCGCGAGCGGGCGCGCGAGGAGCGTCGCCAACGCAAGGCCGCGGAGAAGCGTGCGGAGGCTGCCGCTGCGGTCGAGGCGCAGATCCATGAAATGGAGGCACGGCTGAACACGCTCAGCACGCAGCTCGAGGCGGCCAGCCTCGCGGGCGATGTTGCACGCGTCCACAGCCTGGGCGTGACCTACAGCGAGCTGGACGCCGAGCTGCACCGGCTGATGAGCGAGTGGGCGGAAATGGCGTAGGGTTGGGAGGGAATTATGGATATTGCACTACGAACGCCGATCAGGGTGGATGCAGATGGTGTGCTGCGTGTGGGGGATACGCGTGTTACGCTGGATACAGTCATTGCGGCTTATCGTCGAGGTCTTTCAGCCGAAAGTATTGCGGCAAGATTCCCGACGCTGGACCTGGCTGATGTCTATGGTGTTTTCAGCTACTATCTGCATAACCGGGTGGAGGTTGACGCATATCTGGCGCAGCGTGAACAGGAAGCTGATGCGCTTCAGGCGATAATCGAGCGCGAGTTTCCGCCAAAGGATATTCGCGCGCGCTTGTTGGCTCGGAAGGCTGAACTAGAGAAGGCACAACGTGATTCGGCTGCTGGCTGACGAGAATTTCAACAACGACATCGTGTCGGGCCTGCTACGCCTGCAACCCGATATCGACATAGAACGGGTGCAGGATGTTGGGCTCAGACAGGCCAGGGATGAGGCGGTTCTGGAGTGGGCGGCTTCGCAAGGCAGAGTCATCCTGACTCACGACGCCAACACACTGATCGGTCTGGCGTATGGCAGAATCAAGGCTGGGCTGCCGATGGCGGGTGTGTTGGCGGTCAGAGAGAGTCTGCGGGAAGGCGAAGCGATTGATGAACTCCTGGTGTTCTGCCTGTGCAGCCGCGAGAATGAATGGGCCGGGCAGGGCCGCTCAAATAGGGGGTGGTCTTGCCGCGGCAGGTGATCGGGCTGACGGGCGGCATCGGGACGGGCAAGAGCCGTGTGCTGGATACGCTCGTCTCATTGGGCGCGGATGGGGTGGACGCCGACCACATCAGCCGCGAGGTCATGCTGCCCGGCGGCCCGGCCTTCGAGCCGGTCGTGGCCGCGTTTGGCCGTGACATACTGACGACCGAGGGACAGATTGACCGGTCGCGGCTGGGCCAACGGGTCTTTGCCGATCCTGTAGTATTAAGGCAACTGGAAAGCATCGTCCACCCGGCGGTGCATGAGGCCATCAAGGGCCGGCTGGCAGCCTCAGAAGCGTCGGTCTTCGTTATCGAGGCCATCAAGCTGCTGGAAGCCGGGCTCAGCCGTGCGTTGTGCGATGTGGTGTGGGTGACGCACTGTAGTTATCGGTCTCAGGTGGCGCGGCTCAAGGCCAGCCGGGGCATGTCTGAAGCGGAGGTGCGGCGGCGGCTGGCGAACCAGATGCCGCCCGCCGAGATGGCCCGGCAGGCCGACCGGGTCATTAACACCGATGGCTCGTACGCGGAGACGGACCTGGCCGTGCTGGCGGGCTGGGCCGGCCTGGCCGCGCCGTTGCCGCCGCCGGAATATGCTGCCGCGACGGATGAGGACGCCGAAGGCGTGGCCGCAGTGCTCAACAGCGTGGTGCGCGAGGGTGGCCAGACGGTGATCGACCGCACGTTCACGCCCGTCCAGGAGCGCCGGTTCATCCGCAGTCTGCCCCCGCGCAGCCGGCTGACCGTCGCCCGGCTGGGGCGGGTGATCGCGGGGTTCCAGGTGATGGAGCCTTACGCGGATTACACGGGCGCGATGGACCACGTCGCCGGCCTGGGAACCTACGTCGCGGCGCCCGTGCGCGGCCGGGGCCTCGGGCAGGGGCTCATGGAGCAGACATGCGCCGCGGCGCGGCAGATGGGCTATCGCAAGTTCGTGATTATGGTGCGGGCCGATAACGCCCGTGCGCAGGCCTTCTATGAGCGGCTGGGGTTCCGTGCGTGCGGCCGGCTGACCGGGCAGGCGCGGCTCGACGGCCGCGAGGTGGATGAAATCATCTACGAATATTTCTTGCAATAAGCTGGTTGAGAAGTCTGTTCCGGGCGGTTGAAACCGCGGCCACCTCTGCAAAGTCTGCCTTCGCAGACTTGCGGGTTTCAGTATAGCTGATGCAAAGTCTCCCTTCGGAGACTTTGCATCAGTAGCCGTGACTTCAGTCGCCAGGGAACTATCGGGAGTTGCAGTATGACACAACTGCGTAAGCTGTGGGACGAGCATCCGAACCTGGTGTCCTGGCTGGCACTGGCGGCCGGCATGGTCGTGATTCTATACTTTGCGGCGCGCCATGTGGGCTTCCAGCCGGGCCAGTGGGCCGCGCTCATCGCCGCCACCATCGGGCTGGCGGGGTTGTGTGTCTGGATCATCAGTTGGGAAGACCGTGACAGTCAATGAGCAAGCGTGATTATTACGAGGTACTCGGCGTCGGTCGTGACGCAGACGAGAATGCCATCAAGAGCGCGTACCGGCGTCTCGCGCGCCAGTATCATCCCGACGTCAACAAATCGGATGATGCCGAGGAGCGGTTCAAAGAGATCAACGAGGCCTACGAGGTCCTGAGCGACGCGGATAAGCGCGCGGCCTATGACCGCTACGGCCATGCTGCGACGCAGGGAGGCTTCGGCGCGGGTGGGCCGGGCGGCGCGGGCTATGGCGGCTTCCCCGGCTTCGGTGACATCTTCGAGGAATTCTTCGGCGGCATGGGCGGGATGCGCGGCGCGGCCCGCGGCCCGGCGCGCGGCGCGGACCTGCGCTATGACCTCGAAATCACCTTCCAGGAGGCCGTCTTCGGCGCGGAGAAGGAAGTCGAGATCCCGCGGCAGGAAGCCTGCCCCGTGTGCCAGGGTTCCGGCGCGGAGCCGGGCACCAAGCCCATCCGCTGCCCGCAGTGCAACGGCACGGGCGAGGTGCGCCGGGCGCAGCAGACCATCCTGGGCCAGTTCGTCAGCGTGAGCACCTGTCCGCGCTGCAACGGCGAGCGGGAGATTGCGACGACTCCATGCACCAACTGCCGCGGGCAGCGCCGCGTGCAGGTCACGCGCAAGCTGGCCGTGAGCATCCCGGCGGGCGTGGATGATGGGATGCGCATCCGGTTGGCAGGCGAGGGCGAGCCGGGCGAGCGCGGCGGGCCGACGGGCAATTTGTTCGTGGTGCTGCATGTCACGCCGCACCCGCTGTTCCAGCGGCAGGAGAACGAAATCCTGCTGGAGCTGCCCATCAACATCGTGCAGGCGACGCTGGGCACGGAACTGGATGTGCCGACGCTCGATGGAACAGCGAAGCTGACCATCCCTGCGGGCACGCAGCACGGCGAGGTCTTCCGCCTGCGCGGGAAGGGCGTCCCGATCCTGCGGAGCAGCCGTCGCGGGGATCAACTGGTGGTCGTGCGCGTGGTCGTCCCGGAGAAGCTCAACGACAAGCAGAAGAAGCTGCTCAAGGAGCTGGGCGAGTCGCTGGGGCTGGAGTCGCTGGGTAAGGACAACCGCAGCCTGTTCGAGAAGCTGATCGACGCGGTGGGGGATGCGTTTGGGCAATGAGTTACTCGTTACTCATTACTTGTTTACGTAATCAGTAACGAGTGATGAGTAACGAGTAACCAGTAAAGGAGCTTTCACGTGCAGTGGGTCGAGATTAGCGTGCGGGCCGACGGGGAGGCCGCGGAGGCCGTCAGCGAGCTGTTCAACCGGCTGAACAGCCGGCCGGACGGCCAGGGCGGCGCGGTCACCGAGGTCGGCGGATTCGATCCGGTCGGCGACGATCACCGGCCGTTTGTGACCGTGCGCACCTATCTGCCCGCGGGCGAGCCCGACAGCGCGGACCGCCAGCACCAGATCGAAGAGGGGCTGTGGTTCCTGGGCCGCATCTACCCGTTGAGCGAGCCGCAGATTCGCCCGCTGGCCGAGGAGGATTGGGCCAACGCGTGGAAGGCCAGCTATCGGCCGCTGCACGTGGGCCGTTTCCT
>DAOUGK010000500.1:0-14374 GCA_034429055.1 Anaerolineae bacterium
GCCCACACCGCGCTCGCCGTGCCAGGCCCGGTCCGCGGTCCATTCGCCTGCGGCCAGGAAGTTCACAGCATGGTAGGAGAAGACAGCCTCGACCGCTTCACCGGTCGGATTGGTGAACCGGTACTCCAGGCCCGCGACCGGCAGGCTGGAGTTGTCCGAATCGCCGGGGATGAACGGGCTCCAGCCGGTGAGTTCAGTGCGCAGCGGGAGCCGGTCATCCGCCAGGTCGACCGAGGCGAACGGGAAGTGCGGCCGAAACTCGGCGTGCTCATGCCGCGGCAGGCCGTAAGTCTTGCCGGCCCCGCCGTTGCCCGCGCTGCCGAACAGGTTGTCCCACGGGAAGAAAATCTTCCACCGCGGCACGGGGCCTTCCAGCACCAGCGCGGTGGGCCGCTCACCGCGGACGTGCAGCGCGGCGAACATCATCGGCTCGTTGAAGACGTTGGGCTGCCCGCGGACCGATACATGCGAGAGCGTGCCGGTGCCTTCGAGGCAAATCATGCCCGCGCCGATGCCGCCGAGGGGAAAGGCGACGTGGTCGAGGTTGTCTGCGGTGTACGAACCATTATAGGTTCTGGTCTGTGCCATGCATGCCTCCGTGATGTGCTGGTCTATACTCAGTCCAATGTGAAAGCCAGAGGCGACAGGATTGACAGGATTTACAGGAGTAATCCCGTCAATCCTGTCAATCCTGTCAATCCTGTCTCAGTTCTGACCGCGGTACTCACTCTAGGATCGGTTAGCCTTTGAGCCCGGTGAGTGTGATGCCTTCGACTACGTACTTCTGTGCGAAGAAATAGAGGGTAATCATCGGGAGCAGGGATACGACCGATGCCGCCATCAGGTAGCCCCATTGCGTGCTGTAGAGGCCCTTGAACGATGCCAGGCTCAACGCCAGGTTGTATTTCGCCGCGTCGTTCAGGATGATTAGCGGCCACAGGAAGTCGTTCCACCCGCGAATCACCGAGAATACTGTCACGGTTGCCAGCGCAGGCTTCGACAGCGGCAAGATGATGCGCCACCAGATGCCGATATAACTGCACCCGTCGATCTTTGCGGCATCATCCAGCTCCGTCGGGATGGTCATAAAGAACTGGCGCAGCAAAAAGATGTAAAAGGCATCGCCGAAGAACGCCGGGACCAACAGGGGCAGGTAGGTGTTGAGCCAGCCGAACTCCTTAAACATGATGAAGCGCGGAATCATCGTCACCTGTTCCGGCAGCATCATCGTCGAGAGCAACACCAGAAAGAGCGCATTCTTGCCGGGGAAGCGAAAGCGGGCGAAACCGTATACGATCCAGGAGCTGGCGAGGACGATCGCCGCCGTCCCCACGCCGGTCAGGAAGACTGTGTTCCGCAGCGCGCGGCCGAAGTTCATCAGATCCAGCGCCTCGGGGTAATTTCTCCAGAGGAAGGGGTCGGGAATCCACTGGGGCGGGTAAATCCAGATGCGCGCCTCGATCTTCAGCGAGGATGACAGCATCCAGAAGAAGGGCAGGGAAAAGAGAATCCCCAGGCCGGTAAGCAGGACATACCAAAGCGCCTTCGCCACCCATTTCTGTACACGGTGCCGGCTGACTCTGGGCGTGAGGGGTTGGCTGAGCGGCGCAAACGTTTCAGCGGTCGTCTTCATCGGGCCTACTCCTCCGTCAGCTCACTCTCATAGTAGACCCACCTCGTAGACAGGCGGAGCTGTATGAGCGTGAGGATGATAATGATGATGAAGAGGATCCAGGCCATCGACGCCGCGTAGCCCATGCGCAGCAGCTTGAACCCCTGTCTGAACAGGTAGAGTACGTAGAAGAGGGTGGATTCGCGCGGCCCGCCCTGCGTCATGACGTACGCCGAGGTAAACACCTGGAACGACCCGATGATGCCGACGATCATATTGAAGAAGATGACGGGTGTCATCATGGGCACCGTCACATTGCGGAAACGCTGCCAGGTGTTTGCACCGTCGATCTCAGCCGCCTCGTACAGGCTGCGCGGCACGCCCTGCAGCCCGGCCAGGAAGATGACCGCGGTTCCACCGACGCCCCAGATACTCATCAGGATAAAGGCCGGCTTGGACCATGCCTCATCCACCAACCAGCCCGGTCCGGGCAGCCCGATGGACCGCAGGAGGTGATTGATCAGGCCGAACTGGGGGTTGAACAGCCAGACCCAGAGGAGCGAGACTGCCACACCGGAAGTCACTGCGGGCAGATAGAACACCGTGCGATAGATGTTCATCCCCGGCAGCTTGACGTTGAGCAGCAGGGCGAGCAAGAAGGCCGCCATGAGGCCGAGAGGCACGCTGAACAGGGTGTAGTAGACCGTGTTATACAGGGACAGACCGAAGAGGCGGTCTCTGGAGAGGAGTTCGACGTAGTTTTCCAGGCCGCGCCAGGTGGGGGCCGTGATCAGCTCATAGTCCATGAAGCTGAGGCCCAGTGACGCCAGGACGGGCCCCAGGGTGAAGATGAGAAAGCCGATTACCCAGGGGGTGACGAAAAAAATGCCCCAGCGTGCTTCCCGCGAAAGCCCTCGGCGGCCGGTGGTCCTTCCCGCGACGCTGTGAGTTGTGCCTGTCATAGACCATTCCTCTTTACCATCAAGACTTCGGCGGTCGGCACTCTACGCGAAGCAGATCCGCCGGCCGCCGAAATCTCAACAAAGAGACTGCTTTACTCGGCTTCTTCCTTGGCCAGCGCGTCCTCGATCTTGGGCTTGGCATCCGCCAGAGCTTCCTCAGGCGTCCGGTCACCGAAGATCGCTTCGTCAAAGGCCAGTTGCAGGGCCTCGGTGATGAGCGGATACTGCGTGCTGCGGGGCCGGGCGCGTCCGGTCGCCATGGCTTCCAGGAAGATTGCAAGCTGCGGCACTTTCGCCAGCCGCTGCTCGGCAATGCTCTTGCGGCCGGTCAGGGCGTAGCCGAACTCGGATGTATGCAACTGCCAGGTGTCGCTGGTGGTGAAGGTCATGAACGGCATGACCTGGGCGAGGTTCTTGCTTGCCGCATTGGCGGACATGAGCCAGCCGCCGACGCCGCTGATGTACTCGCCATCTGCCGGTTTCGGGAACTTCAGAATGTCCCACTTGAACTCAGGTGGATTCGACACTGTCAGATTCGCCAGGTCGAACGCACCTGTTGCGCTCATGATGACGACCTGCCCGTAGAAGGTGCCTTCGGGCCCGGCCTGCGCCACGCCGGAGCGCGGCCAGATCTTGTAAGTGTGGACCAGATCCTTGAGGAACTGGATGCCCTTGACGGCCGGCGCGTCCGCGATGGTCACTTTCTTGGTGCTCTCCTCGTAGACATCGCCGCCGTTCATCCAGATCCAGGGCAGGATCATCCAGGTGGAGCCTTCACCCAGGCAGCACCACGTCTCGAAGCCCCACTGCTTCACGGCGTCCCAATTGAAGTCGGCCTCGTTCGGATGCTTGCCGGCCTGATCGAAGGTCAGCGCCTGCCCGACCGTGATCATCTCGTCCCAGTTGGTCGGCAGCTCGACGCCCGCCTCGGCCACCTTGTCCATGTTGACGCGAAGCGCCTGCGAGTTCGTCTCGATCGTGGTGGCGTAGGTCTTGCCGCGCCACTGCATCTCGGCCAGGGCGGACGGGTAGAAGTCATCCAGGACCGACTTAGGCACGACGGCCTCATCCAACTCCGCGCAGAGGCCGCGGGAGGCGAAGGTGGGCAGGTTGATGCCGTCGACGGCGAAGATGTCCGGCAGCGTGCCGCCTGCCGCCGCGGTCTTGAACTTCTGCTCCCACTCGTCGGGGACGCGTGTGAACTTGAAGTCAGTGTCGGGGTGATCAGGAAGGAAATTCTCGGCCAGGAACTCGTTGATCTTGATGTTTTCGTCGAGGGGATGTGGCGTCCACATCTCGATGGCGACCTTCTGACCCGCCGGGGGCTGCTCGGCCGGCTGTTCTGCTGCCGGGGCTTCGCCTGCGGGGGCTTGTGTGGCCGGTGCCGCGACACAACCGGCAAGAAGCGTAGTGCCGGTCGCGGCTGCAAAGCCTAGAAACTGACGACGTGAGAACCTTCGCATCATTTCCTCCTTGTGTGAGAAGCGCGACGACGATCTTCTATGCAATGCACTGCAGGAAAGGGGCTCCTGACATGCAAGGACCACAAGCTGGATGATGACATTATACTACCTGTATGTTCTGGTCGTCAACCTGTCTTAACAAGGCATCAATGCATCGTGCTTCCTGCATTAGGTCCGTTTCGATTTCGGGGCAACCAAGCATCCTTCGACTACGGGCTGCGGCCCTCCGGTCAGGGTGCTCCGCTGAATTGCACCCCCTGCATTTTGCCGCTTTGACACCGCCTGCGCAGCGTGTTATTATCAGCAAACTAACGTGCGCGAGCCTGTGGGCTGCGCACGTTTATCACGTACAGGTGCAGACAAATGCAGGCAAACCTCGTTAACGGCTGGCGGGAAGTGCTGGCGCGCGTGTTCGACGGGTTCGAGACGGAATACGGCGTGATGCCGGAATGGCTCGTCAACCCCGACACGAACCGGCGGCTCAAGCTCGACTGCCTTTACCCGGATATCGGATTGGCCGTACGCTTCGTCGGGCTGGAAGGCACGCAGCGCCGCCAGCGCAAGAGCGACGAAGAGGTTATGGCGGAGGCGGAGCGCGAGGATGCACGCGCCGCGGTCTGTCGCGCGCATGGCGTTGTCCTGGTCAGCATCGACCCGGACGGCGAGCCGCGCGTCGCGCTGCGCAACCTGGAGAGCGGGCTGGCGCGCGCAGCCGCGCAACTGGCGCAGAACACCCGGGTCGCACATGCGCGCAAGCAGAAGCTCATGCCGCTCATCAGCATGGCGCGGCGCCGCGCGGGTGAGTTCACCGGCAAGCTCAACCCGCCAGAGAAGCTGAACATGTACGCGGAAATGTGGTGGGATCGTCAGGCCAACCTTGCGACCCAGGCGCCGGTCAAGAAGGGGCCGGTCAAGCCGCAGCCGTATCGCGTGGGCATGAGCGTCCACCACGAGCGCTTCGGGCCCGGCGAGATTACCGCCATCACGCCCGAAGGCAAGGACATGGTGATAGCGGTTAACTTCGTCACCGCAGGCGAGCGCACTTTCTACGCCAGCCTCGTGGCTGACAAGCTGCTGCCCCAATAATGCCCTCCAGTCAAAAGGGACTACTGCCAGAGGAGGCAGAATGAAGCCGCAAACCATCATCCTCGACACTGACATCGGCACCGATGTGGACGACTGCCTGGCGCTGGCCTTGCTCCTCGGCTCACCGGAGGTAGAACTCGCCGCAGTCACGACCGTATATGCAGACGTGCTGCTCCGCGCACGCATGGTGCTGAAGCTGCTGACGCTGCGTGGGCGTCACGATGTGCCGGTCGCGCTGGGCGCGCAGTCACCCCTGTTGGGCCGCGTGCCGATCTACTGGGGCGGGCACGAGGGGCAGGGGCTGCTGACCGAGGCCGACGCGGCGCTCTATCCGGTGAATGAACACGCGGTTGACCTCATCGTGCGGATGGTCATGGCGCGGCCCGGCGAGATTACCCTGCTGCCGATCGGCCCGCTGACCAACATCGCGCTGGCCTTCCTGCGCGAGCCGCGACTGGCACAGAACGTGGCCGGGGTGACGCTGATGGGCGGGGTCATAGGCGGCGCGGGCAACCTCCACCTGCCTTGGGTGGAACACAACATCCGCTGCGACCCGGAGGCCGCGCACGTCGTCCTGTCATCGGGCGCGCCGCTGCGCATCGTGCCGCTCGATGTCACCACGCAGGTGCGCATCCGCCCCGCGGACGTGGCCCGCATCCGCCAGACAGGCGATCCTTACCATGAGGCCGTCGCGCACCAGGTCGACGTCTACCCCGGGTTTGCCCACCGCGGCTGGACCTTCCTGCACGACCCGCTGGCCGCGGCCAGCCTGCTCGAGCCTGACCTCGTCGGCTGGGAGCCGGTGCGCGCGCTTATCGAGACCGAAGGCCGCCATACCGCGGGGCAGATGCTCGTCGCCGCGCCGACCGAAACCATCGCCGCGAGCGCGGATGTCGCGTTGACGGTGGACAGCGAACGCGCCGAGGCATTCATCGTCGAGCGGGCGGCGAGCTGAAATGGCGCACGGCAACGGATCAAACGTTTATCCGTTCTGATCCGTTGCCGCGTGATTCGGATAACCCGCTAACGTTGGAACTCCTCTGCGGTCATGCCGAACAAGACCAGGTCATGGTACCGTCCCCGCGTGTAAACGGCCTCCCGGACGACGCCCTCACGCACGAAGCCGAGCCTGTCGTGCAGCCGCAGCGACGCCTCGTTATAACTGTGGACACCAACATTCACTTTGCGATAGCGCAGTTCCTCGAAGTAGTAGCGCAGGATCAGACGGACAGCTTCCGCAGCATACCCATTGCCGCGATATTCCTCCGCCACGTCCACGCCGTAGCTGAACGTGCCGTTGCGCCGGTCACAGTCGTGCGTGCTGATCGAGCCGACCGGTTGGCCGGCGCGCGTTTCGATAACCCAGTGAAACGCGTCATCCTTCAGCTTCTGCCCACTCTGCTCCGCAGTCCAGGCTTCCACGGAAGCCAGCGATGTGGGCGGCCAGACGAAGTCGAGCTGGCGGGCGCGCTCGCTGTCCTGGTTCCAGCGGAAGAAGTGCTGTGCATCTCCCGGCTCGATGCCGCGCAAGCGGATTGTCGCACCCTCCCAGTAGTTCATACCTTCGCCTCCCCTATGGCTCCGGATGGTCACACTCTGCCGGCTGTCCTTTAGACCTTCTTAAGGTTGCCTTGAGTTGCTTGTAAAGACCTCTGCGCCCCGAATGCAGTACACTCAGGCCGTTCGTTGATAATCATGCATCATGATGTTCGATTGGACAAGCAGATAGTACGCATGATGCAAAGTGACCTGCATACCAGGTGGCTGGGCACACCACCTGGCGTGCAGGTCATTTTGCAGCATCGGATCAGCGGGAGAAGCAACAGCATGGCGATCCTACAGACTCTTTTTGCCGCTCTGGCCCGTCAGGCCGGTCGGCTGCTGAACACGGTGTTCGGCTGGGCCACGACGACGCTCTTCGGCAAGGTGCCGCAAGAACGGCAAACATGGCTGTCTGTCCTGGCGTTGGCCTCGGTGGCCTGGCTGGTGGTTGTCATCGGCGTCATTTTTCCAAAGGCAGGCGTGTTCCTGCTCTCGTTTGTTACGCTGCCGGAGTGGGTGAATGAAAACATGGTCCGGCTCGCCATGCTGGCCGCTGCGCTCCTGCTGCCCTTGATCGTGGGCTTCGTGTCGCTGAAGCTGCTGGATCCTGAGGATCGGCCCCAGGGCCGGGGCGCAACGGTCAAGGCGATCTTCCGGGGCTACCCTTCGACGCTCGCGATTTCGATTGCGCTCATTATGATGATTGTGTTCGTGCCGATTATGAAGGCGCGCACGATGCTGAAGCGCTGGACATCCGAGCATCTGCCGATCATTGTGGAAGAGCAGGACTACATGGACACCGTCCATGATATTTCGGAGGCGCTGAACAAGGCCGGGTTTGAAGTGCGGCGCCAGCAGGCCAACTGGATGTTGCGCCTGCCGCTAAAAGTTATGACAGTTCTATCCGGTCGCGGAAGCTACAACCTGATTGCCGACAATCTGACGACGCTGGTCTCCAGCCGGTTGCAGCTAATCCTGCATCCGTCAGACCTCGTGATCAACGGCAGCAAGTACGACGCAGCTCATGCCCGCGCCATTGTGGCTGAACAGCTTTCCTTCTCAAAGGCCTATTTGACCTGGACGAAGGAGGCTAATGAGATGGAGGACCGGCTGGGCCGGCTGTGGGATCAACTACGGGCGCGCTCGAATGGGTTCGTGCCACACGACCTGGCACAGAAACTCCATGAATTCGAACGCGACCTGCAAGAAGCCAAAATTCAGCATGAAGAATGGGAAGTGCTATTTCGTGAGAAGCTGCTTGTCGAGCGGGGCGTGTTGCAGGTCATGGCAGGCGTGACTGACCGGCCCCAGGAACCGAGCGAAGTAAATGTCCGTGACCTGGGCATGCGTAATGCAGCGAGTGCAGCACAGGGCCAATCGCGCAACCTGACCCTGCAAGTGGCCTCGCTCCTGACGGCAATTGCCGTGACGTGGTTCATTCGGGGGCGCAGGATATGAACGGACTCAAGCAGAAAAAAGGCCCGCTACTCGATATTGCCAGAAGGACTGCCAGCCCAATGAACGAGTTCTTCCGCAAGTTTGCACGCACGACCGCCGAGGTTGTCGGCTCGCCGTGGGCCTTCGTCGTTGGCCTGCTGCTGATTGTGGGCTGGCTGGTGAGCGGTCCGTTCTTCGACTTCTCGGATACGTGGCAGCTGGTGATCAACACATCGACCACCATCATCACTTTTCTGATGGTG
This sequence comes from Anaerolineae bacterium, assembly GCA_034429055.1. Lineage (GTDB taxonomy): Bacteria > Chloroflexota > Anaerolineae > CG2-30-64-16 > CG2-30-64-16 > MWBF01. The sequence continues at coordinate 8,366 of DAOUGK010000500.1, forward strand.
TTCATCATCCAGAACTCACAGAACCGCGATGCCAAGGCGCTGCATCTGAAGGTTGATGAACTCATCCGTGTGATGGAGAACGCGCGGAATCATCTGGTGGATGTGGAGAATCGGCCCGACGAGGAGCTGGAGGAACTCCAAACAGAGTTCGCGCAACTTGGTCAGGGGGAGCTGGAGGCTGTACAGGAGAAGCTGGAGGAAGTCCACGATGATGTGGAGGCTCTGAAGCGAGTGGCTGACAGCCCAGCCGCTCCAGACCATATGTCGCAGTCTAATTGATGATAGTAGGAGAGAATCACTATGTTGAGAAGAAAAAATCGTGATATGGAGAAACGGGTTCGGCAGATTCGCGAGGCCGTCACGGAACGGTGGGAGAAGCTGAGCGACCGTGACCTGGAGACCCTCAGCAACACCTTCAACGAGTTGCAGGAGATGCTGGGCAAACGGTACGAGCAGAAGCGTAAGCAGGCGCGTCTCGACCTGAAGCCGCTCATATCGGCCTACGAAGAGAAGCGGGAAGTGCTGGATGACGTGGTCTCGACGGCCACGCAGCAATTCGGCAAGCAGGCGAGCGAGTTGACGGTACATGCCGGCAAGACGATGCAGCAGAAGCCGTGGGTCGCGGCCCTGGCCGGCGCCGCGCTTGCCCTCCTGGTGGTCTTCACTGTTGGCCGCCGCTACCTTGGGGAGCAGTAATTCCTACCCTGCAACAGGGACGGGTTGACAACCCGTCCCTGTTTTTTGGAACGATTGACGGGCTCACGAGGAGATGCTAGAATCGGGCTGTAACCCTTGACCCTAAACCGCCATCTGAGTTATCGACAGGCCCGGACGCTGCGGGCCGACCACCAACCGCCGGCCCCGCGCCGGTCACCTTAGAAGGAGGTCCGGACCTAATGGCGCTCCTGAATGCGCAGATTCGTAAGGACGTTACTGAAGCCCTGGCAGACGTAGCCAACCCCGTAACCTTCAAGGTATTCACTCAGAAGTTCGAGTGCCAGTATTGTAAAGAGACCCGCGAGCTTATCGAGGAAGTTGCCGAGCTGTCGGATAAGGTCTCCGTGGAAGTCTATGACTTCGAGGCGGACAAGGCGCTGGCTGACAGCCTGGGCATCGACAAGGTGCCCGGCGTGGCAGTCGTGGGCCGGAAGGACTACGGCATCCGCATGTTCGGCATCCCCTCCGGCTACGAGTTCGGCAGCCTGATCGAAAGCATCAAACTGGTGTCCGAGGGCGAGTCGGGGCTGTCTGCTGAGACGAAGAAAATGGTCGCCAGGCTCAAACAGCCCGCCACCATTCAGGTGTTCATCACCCCTACCTGACCGTACTGCCCGCGAGCCGTGTTGCTCGCGTACCAACTGGCAATGGAGAGCGATCTCATCAGCGCCCACATGGTTGAGGTGGTGGAGTTCCCGCACATGGCCGTTAAGTACGACGTCATGGGCGTGCCGCGCACGGTCATCAACGAGACGATCCAGATCGAAGGCGCCGTGCCCGAGCCCATGCTCATGCGCGAGTTCGCCAAGCTCCTTGAAGGATAGGGCCACAGACCACTTGACGCCCGCACAGGCTTACAGTATAGTCGCGGGCGTCAATCCCAATGCAACGGCAAGCTGAACACAGGAGGCATCCGTGAGCACGACAGAGGCAGTGAAACCGGCAGCCAGCAAGGGCGGGGGCCTGGCGGGCATCGTCGTGGCCGACAGCAACATCAGCTTTGTTGACGGCACGAACGGCATCCTGGAATACCGCGGCTACGATATCCGGGTGTTGGCCGAGAACAGCACATTTGAGGAAGTCGCCTACCTCCTCTGGAACAACCGGCTGCCCACGGCGGACGAACTGGACGAGATGAAACGCCAGTCGCGGGCCTGCCGCTTCATGCCGCCGGAAATCTTCCCTGCGCTGCGCAACATGCCCCGCAATGCAGACCCGATGGCCGTTATGCGCACGGCGGTCTCGATGCTGGCGCACTATGATCCCGAGTCTGAAGATAACACACCCGCCGCGCACCAGCACAAGGCGTGCCGCCTGCTGGGCCAGATTTCAGGCGTTATTGCCGCCTTCGAGCGCATCCGCCGCGGAGATGAGCCCATCAAACCGCGCATGGACCTGGATCATGCCGCGAACTTCATGTGGATGCTCACGGGCGATGACCCAGACCCCCAGGCCGCCAAGGCGCTGGACCAGTACCTGTTGCTCCTGGCCGAACACGAGCTCAACGCCTCCACCTTCACCGCGCGCGTGATTGCCTCGACCGGCTCCGACCTGCACTCGGCCATCACGGGTGCGCTGGGCGCGCTGAAAGGCCCGGCCCACGGCGCGGCCGTGCAGGAGGCGATGGAGCAATTCCTGGAAATCGGGACGGTTGAGAACGTCGAACCGTGGTTCCGCGGGCTGGAAGGCACCGGGCGCCGCGTCATGGGCATCGGCCATCGCGTATACAAGGTGCGTGATCCGCGCGCGGGTGCGTTGATGGTCAATGTGCAGAAGATGGTGGAAGCCACCGGCGAGCGCGCGTGGTATGACATTGCGCGCAAGCTGGAAGAGACCGCCATGCAGGACGAGTACTTCCGCTCGCGCAACCTCAGCGCGAACGTGGACTTCTACTCCGCGCCGCTGCTCTATTCCATCGGCATTCCGGTCGACGCGTTCACCTGCATGTTTGCGATGAGCCGCATCGTCGGCTGGACTGCGCACGTCTACGAGCAACAGTCCAACAACCGGCTCATCCGCCCGCTGTCCAACTGGACCGGCGAACACCAGTTGCCCTGGGTGCCCATCGCAGAGCGCAAGTAGGTTCGCTTTGAGAAAACGGGTTTCCCGGCGAAACGAAGTCTCGCACAGAAACCCGCTTTCTTCTTGAAACCCGCTTTCTCGCAGAGAGCGGGTTTCTCTTTATCAGGTCCAATGCTGCTGCTTTGCAAAGTAGAGCAGCTCGTCGCGGAACTGCGGCGCGGCGATGTTCGCCAGGGCCTTGACGCGCTCGCGCACGGTGCGGGCGTACAGATCAGCCACGCCATACTCGGTCACGACATAGCGCACATGGTTGCGCGTGGTCACGACCCCCGCGCCGACCTTCAGCGTCGGCACGATCCGGCTGATGGCCCCATCCTTTGCGGTCGCGGGCAGCGCGATGATCGGCACGCCGCCCGGCGACCGCAACGCGCCGTACATGAAATCAAGCTGGCCGCCCACCCCGCTGTAGAACTGCGTGCCCATTGAATCCGCGCACACCTGGCCCGTCAGGTCCACCTCCAGCGCGGAGTTAATCGCGACCTGCTTCGTGTTCTGCGCCACGACAAACGGGTCATTCACATAATCCTGCGGATGAAACTCGAAGAACGGGTTGTTGTCCATGTAGTCGTAGAGCCGCTGCGAGCCGAGTGCAAAGCCCGCCACGCACTTGCCCTTGTGAATCGTCTTGGCCGCGTTCGTCAGCACGCCGGCCTCGATCAACTCGATGACGCCATCGGAGAATAGCTCCGTGTGCACGCCCAGGTCCCGCTTGTCCTTCAGATAGAGCAACACCGCGTCGGGAATCTCACCGATGCCCATCTGCATCGTCGCGCCGTCGGGAATCAGGTCCGCGATGTGCATGGCAATCTGCTTCTGCAACTCACCGGGCGACCCCATCGGCACTTCGACAATCGGATAGCTGACCGGCACGACATGGGTCAGCCGGCTGATGTGGATGAAGCTGTCGCCCAGCGAGCGAGGCATCTGGTCGTTGACTTCCGCGATGACGATGTCCGCCGCCTCCGCTGCGGGCTTGGTCAGCCCGACTTCCACGCCGTAAGTGCAATAGCCGTGCTCGTCCGGCGGCGAGCAGTGAATCATCGCAACTTTGGGCTTGAGCAGGGCGGGATCGCGCAGCGCGCGCGGAATCTGGCTGAGCAGGATCGGCGTGAAATCCGCGCGGCCCTCGTTGACGGCCTTGCGTACGTTATGGCTGATGAAGAGCGAATTGACGCGGATATGGCCGGCCATCTCCGGCGCAACATATTCGGCAGGCCCGATCGTCAGGACCTGGATGATCTCCACGTTCTCGAGCTGCGGCGCCCGGCGCACCAGCGCGCCGAGCAGTTCCTTGGGCACGCTGCAGTTGCCGGTCATAAACACGCGATCGTGCGACCGGATGGCCTCCACCGCCGCATCTGCGGAGCACAGCTTGTTATGGTAAGACGCCGCCCTCATGCCTCACCTCCGAGCGAACCGCGCAGCGCCGGGTGGACGATCTCGCCATTGTGGATGTTCAGACCGTGGCGCAAGACTGCATCATCGGCCAGGGCCTGGGCCAGTCCCTTCTGCGCAATCTCCAGGATATAGGGCCAGGCCGCGTTGTTGAACGCGTGCGTCGTCGTGCGCGCAACCACACCGGTCATGTTCGGCACACAGTAATGAGTCACGCCTTCCTCGATGTAGGTGGGGTTCTGATAGGTCGTGGGCCGGCTCGTCTCGACGCAGCCGCCCTGGTCGATCGAAACATCCATGATGACCGAGCGGGGTTTCATCGTCTGGACCATCTCGCGCGTGACCACGTGCGGCGTGCGTGCGCCGGGGATGAGCACCGCGCCGACCAGCACATCCGCCCGCTTGACCGCCCGTGCGATGTTGAAGTCGTAGGCCACCATCGTATCCGCCTTGCAGCCGCGCTCTTCGAGCGCCTGCAGCCGCCGCACGTCGGTGTCCATCACAGTCACGCGCGCGCCCATCGCGCTGAAGAGACGCGCGGCATTGCTGCCCACGATGCCTGCGCCCAGGATGACGGCATGCGCCGGCGGCACGCCAGGCACACCGCTCAGGAGGATGCCGTGGCCGCCCTCGTTGTTCTGCAGCAGTTGGGCCGCGATGGGTGGGATCATCCGCCCGGCAATCTGGCTCGGCGCGGCCAGGACGGGCAGATGGCCGTCCGGTTCCTGTATCGTTTCGTAGGCGATGGCCGTCACCTTGCGTTCGAGCAATATCTCCACCTTGCTGGGATGGGAGACTGCCAGGTGCAGGAAGCCGACCAGGATGTGACCTTCCTGCAGCAGGTCGAACTCCGGCAGCGTGGGCCGCGACACGGTGAGTATCATCTGGGCGCGGCCGTAGACTTCCTCGACCGAGTAGACAATCTGGCCGCCCGCCGCACGATAGCGCTCGTCCTCGAAGCCGCTGCCCTGCCCGGCGTCGCGTTCGACATATACCCGATGGCCCAGCCCGGTGAGGATTTCGACGCCCATCGGCGTCAGGCCGACACGATAGTCAAAGGGCCGGCGTTGCTTGGGGATTCCGATGTCCATGGGTTCCTCCGCGTTGAGGGAATTGCAGATAAGCAGCAGGTGTCTTGTGCCGTGCAGTATATCACAGATGGACCTGTGAAGTGCTTTCAGCGAGGTTAGCCTCACATACCCGACTGCAAGCCGGTTTGACAAGCCCGCCTTCTCACGGCATACTGTAACTCCTTTCACATTCGAGCCGTTTCCACCATATACACAACAGAGGTAATTTCATGCCAAGCATCGTGTATTACGCTTCCCCGCGCCAGACCCGTCTGGACGCCAACGAAACGCTGCCCATCAAGCTGGACCGCATCGTAGACAGCCTGCACATCCGCGACCGGGTCAGGGGTGAGAGTGTCGCCATCAAGATGCACCTGGGCGGCAATGTCGGCTATTCGACCCTGCACCCGGTGTTCGTGCGCAGGGTCGTGCAAGCCGTCAAGGACGGCGGCGGCCGGCCCTTCATCGTGGACCTTAATTGGTCAGCCGGCAACGCTGCGGAGCGCGGCTACACCGCCGAAACAGTAGGCTGCTCGGTCTTCCCGACGGGCGGGCTGGACGAACACTACTACTACCGGCACACGCATCCGTTCAAGAACATCACCGATTGGATGGTGGGCGGGGGCATCCAGGATGCCACGTTCCTCATCGACCTGGCGCACATCAAGGGGCATCCATCGTGCGGCTTCGGCGGGGTGTTCAAGAACCTGGCGCTGGGTTGCATGATGCAGCCGACCCGCAGCGC
>DAOUGK010000501.1:0-4539 GCA_034429055.1 Anaerolineae bacterium
GCCCTGGGCGCATATGCGCACCAGGACCTGCCGTTCGAGATGCTCGTTGAAAAGCTCCAGCCCGAACGGGATATGAGCCACGCGCCGTTCTTCCAGGTGATGTTCATCCTGCAGAACGCGCCCAACCGCGCGGAGGAGCTGCCGGGCCTGCGCCTGGAACAACTCGACGTAGACATGGGCACGGCCACCTTCGACCTTACCCTGTCGATGGCGGAAGAGCTTGACGGCTTCGACGCCTCGGTCGAGTACAACACCGACATCTTCGACGCGGCCACCATGGCGCAGCTGCTGGGCCACTTCCGCAACCTGCTCGAAGGCGCCGTCGCCGCGCCTGACCAGCGCATCTCGCGCCTGCCGCTGCTCGGCCCGGCGGAGCGCCGGCAGATATTGATCGATTGGAACGACACGGCGCGCGACTACCTGGGCGGCCGGCCCGCGCTCCTGCACGCGTTGTTCGAGGAGCAGGCAGCCCGCACCCCGGATGCGCCCGCGGTCGTCGCCGGCAGTGCATCCCTCACCTATGCGGAGCTGAACGCGCGCGCCAACCAACTGGCCCATCACTTGCGGGAGCTCGGCGTCGGGACGGAGACCGTGGTCGGCATCGCAGCCGAGAAATCGCTGGAGACGATCGTCGCCGTGTTGGGCGTGCTGAAGGCCGGCGGCGCCTACCTGCCCATTGACCCGACCTACCCGGCCGATCGCATTGCGTTCATGCTGGAAGACTCCGGCGCGCAGATTGTGCTTACCCAGGCCCGGGTGCCGGAAGCTGGAAACTGGAAGCTGGAGGCTGGAAGCTGGAAGCTAGAAGCTGATGGTAAAGGGCTGCAAGGGATGCTGGTGCGCCTGGATGCCGACTGGCCTGACATCGCGCACCAGCCCACAACCAATATTCCTAATTCCCAATTCCTAATTCCTAATTCGTTGGCTTACGTCATCTACACCTCCGGCTCCACCGGCCAGGCGAAGGGGGTGATGGTCAGCCACCGCAGCATCGTCAACGCGTACCTGGCCTGGGAAGATGACTACCGGCTGCGCACCGACGCGGCCGTACACCTGCAGATGGCGAGCTTCTCGTTCGACGTCTTCACCGGCGACCTCGTGCGCGCGCTGTGCTCCGGCGGCAAGCTGGTGCTGGCCCCGCGCGAGCTGCTGCTGGCCCCGGAGCGCCTCTACGCGCTCATGCGCCGCGAACGGGTGGACTGCGCCGAGTTCGTTCCCGCGGTGCTGCGCCATCTGGTGCAGTACCTCGAGGACACGCGGCAGACGCTGGACTTCATGCGCCTGCTGTTGTGCGGCTCCGATAGCTGGTATGTGGGCGAGTACCAGCGCTTCCAGCGGCTGTGCGGGCCGCAGACGCGGCTCATCAACTCGTTCGGCCTGACCGAAGCGACCATCGACAGTTGCTACTTCGAGGGTGCGCTGGATGACATGCCGGCGGACCGCCTCGTGCCCATCGGCCGGCCCTTCGGCAACAACCGGCTCTACATCCTGGACGCGCACGAGCAGCCCGTTCCCGTCGGGGTGATCGGCGAGCTCTACGTCGGCGGCCTCGGCGTCACCCGCGGCTACCTCAACCGGCCGGACCTGACCGCCGAGCGGTTCGTGCCGGACCCGTTCGGGCTGGACGAAGGACGAACGACGAAAGACGAAGGATCAGCACCGGCCAGTTCACAGGCGCCATCGTCCATCGTCCATCGTCCTTCGTCGGCCCGTCTCTACCGCACCGGCGACCTCGCGCGCTGGCTGCCGGATGGCAACGTCGAGTTCCTGGGCCGGCGCGACTATCAGCTAAAGATACGCGGCTTCCGCATCGAACCCGGCGAGATCGAGGCTGCGCTGGGCAGGCATCCCGGCGTACGTCAGGCCGTCGTCGCGGCCAGGACCGCGCCCAGCGGCGACAAGCGGCTGGTCGCCTACATCGTACCCGCCCATGCGTCGGCGCCGGAGAGCGGCGAGCTGCGCCGCTACCTGCTGGATCGTCTGGCCGACTACATGGTGCCGTCGGCCTTCGTGGAGGTCTCGCGCCTGCCGCTGACCCCCAACGGCAAGGTGGACCGCAACGCTCTGCCGGAACCCGACTGGACGCAGCGCGGGACGGAAGAGACCTACATTGCGCCGCGCACGCCCGTGGAGGAGGTCCTGGCCCGCCTGTGGTCGGATGTGCTGGGCGTGGGACAGATCGGCATCCACGATGACTTCTTCGCGCTGGGCGGGCACTCGCTGCTGGCCACGCAGCTCGTCTCGCGACTGCGCGATGCGTTCCAGGTTGACCTGCCGCTGCGCAACATCTTCGAGTCACCGACTATCGCGACCCTGGCCGAACAGGTTGAGGAAGCGCAACGGACCGCGGCCGGCTTGCAAGCGCCGCCCATCCGCCCGGTGTCGCGCGACCGCGAGCTGCCGCTGTCATTTGCCCAGCAGCGCCTCTGGTTCCTGGACCAGCTCGAGCCGGACAGCCCGTTCTACAACCTGCCCGAGGCTGTACGACTGAGCGGCCCGCTGGACGAGGCGAGCCTCATCCGCAGCCTGAACGAGGTGGTACGGCGCCACGAGGCGCTGCGCACCACCTTCCCCACCGTGAACGGGCAGCCGCGGCAGGTCATCGCGCCCGCGCTCACGCTCGCCCTGCCCGTAGTGGACCTGAGCGACCTGCCCGCCGCCACTGCCGAGGCTGAGGCGGCGCGGCAGGCCAGGGCTGAGGCGCAGACGCCGTTCAACCTGGCCGCCGGCCCACTGATACGCGGCCGGCTGCTGCGCCTGGGCCCGACCGAGCACATCATCCTGCTGACCATGCACCACATCGTAGGCGATGACTGGTCCAGCAGCGTGCTGGTGCAGGAAATCGGCCTGCTATACAACGCGTTTGCCCAGGGCCAGAGGCAAGCTTCGCTTGCCCCCTTGCCTCTGCCCGAACTGCCCATCCAGTATGCCGATTTCGCCGCGTGGCAGCGGGACTGGCTCTCCGGCGATGTATTGACGCAGCAGATCGGCTACTGGAAGGAGGCGCTGGCCGGCCTCCCGCCCGTGCTGGAGCTGCCCACCGACCGGCCGCGGCCCCCGGTGCAGACCTTCGATGGCGATTATGTCACCTTCGCTCTGCCGGCTGCGCTCTCCACACAGATTCGCGGCCTGTGCCAGCGGGAGGGCGTCACCCTGTTCATGGCATTGCTGGCCGCGTTCCAGACGCTGCTGCACCGCTACTCCGGGCAAGTCGATTTCGCCGTGGGCTCGCCCATCGCCAACCGCAACCGGGCCGACATCGAAGCGTTGATCGGCTTCTTCGTCAACACCCTGGTGCTGCGCGCCCGCTTCGACGGCGCGGGCACGGGCCGCGTGCCATCCTTCCGCCAGTTCCTGCGCCGCACGCGGGAGACGACCCTGGCAGCATACGCGCACCAAGACCTGCCCTTTGAGATGGTGGTGGACGCGCTGCAGCCGGAGCGCAACCTGGCCCACTCGCCCCTGTTCCAGGTCATGTTCGCAGTGCAGAACGCGCCGCTGCGGGCCCGGGAGCTGCCCGAAGTCACCATCAGTCCGGTGGAAGCCCACAGCGGCACTGCGAAATTCGACCTGACCCTGTTCATGATCGAAGAGGGCGAGCAGCTCAGTGGCGCGCTGGAGTTCAACACCGGACTGTTCGACCGCGCAACCGTCGAGCGTATGCTGGAACACTTCCGGGAGCTGCTGACCAGCATCACCGTCGATCCCGACCAACCGGTGGACCGGCTGAACCTGCTGCCGGAACATGAGCGCCAGCTGCTGCTGACGACCTGGAACGACACCGCAGTCGAGTTTCCCGAACATTTGGCTGCGCACCAACTCTTCGAAGCCCAGGTCGAGCGCACACCCGACGCGGTCGCCGTACGCTTCCGCGACGAGGTCCTCACCTACGCCGAGCTGAACGCCCGCGCCAACCAGCTGGCGCACTACCTGGTCGGGCTCGGCGTTGGCCCGGATGTCCTGGTGGGCATCAGCGTCGAGCGTTCGTTGGAGATGGCGGTCGGTATCCTCGGCATCCTCAAGGCCGGCGGCGCCTACCTGCCCATCGACCCCACCTACCCCGCCGACCGCATCGCCTATATGCTCGCCGATTCCGGCACGCAGATCGTGCTTACCCAGGCGCGCGTCACCGAAGCTGGAAACTGGAAGCTGGAAGCTGGAAGCTGGATGGGCGCAGCTTCGCTGCGCACGGAAGCTGGAAGCCGGAAATTGGAAGGCGGCGACGGGAGCCGGCAAGGCAGGCTAATCCGGTTGGATGCGGACTGGCCCGATATCGCGCACCAGCCCACAACCAATATCCCTAATTCCCAATTCCTAATTCCTAATTCGTTGGCCTACGTCATCTACACCTCCGGTTCCACGGGCCGGCCAAAGGGTGTCGAGATTCACCATCGCGGATTGGTGAACTACCTGACCTGGTGCCAGCGCGCGTATCCGCTGGCCGAAGGCAGCGGCGCGCCCATCCACTCCTCCTTCTCGTTCGACCTGACCATCACGGGGCTGTTTGCGCCCCTGGTGACCGGCCGGACCGTGACCCTG
>DAOUGK010000502.1:0-14476 GCA_034429055.1 Anaerolineae bacterium
AACGGAACAGCAGATGAATGGGGCCACGACCCCGACAGGCGCCGAGGACCTGCAGGAGCAGTTGGCCCAGGCCCAGGCGCAGGCCGCGGAGTACCTCGATAGCTGGCGCCGCGCGACCGCGGAGCTGAGCAATGCTAAGAAGCGGATGGCGCGCGAGCAAGAGGAGTTTCGCGCAACGGCCGCGTCCCGCCTGATCGAGAAATTATTGCCCATTGTCGATGACGTGGAGCGCGCCTTCTCGGTTGTGCCCGAGGACCAGGCGAACTCCGATTGGGTCAACGGCTTCCGGCTCATCCAGCGTAAGCTGCACGGCTTCCTGGAGAGCGAGGGGGTCAAGCCGATTCCGGCCGAGGGCGAGACCTTCGACCCGGCGGTACACTATGCCGTGACCCACGAAGAAGCGGACGGCTATCGTGAGGGCCAGGTGATTGCCGAGCTGGCGCGCGGCTATCGCCTGGGAGACAAGGTGCTGCGACCGAGCATGGTGCGGGTTGCCAAGGGTTAACTGTCTATCCGAAAATTGCTCTGGCCGGTCTCTGACCGAGCCAGGGGCACGGTCGGAGACCGGCCCCAGCAGGTTTTCGGATAGACTCTAAGCCCGATCAGTCAATTATCGCTACTCCGTAGCGCGCTATCTCATAGCGAAGGAGATTTGCACGTATGAGCAAGATCGTCGGAATCGACCTCGGCACCACCAACTCGGTGGTCGCGGTCATGGAAGGCGGCGAGCCGGTCGTCATCCCGAGCGCGGAAGGCTCACGCCTGTTCCCCTCGGTGGTGGCCGTCAACCCCAAGAACAACGAGCGGATGGTCGGCCAGGTGGCGCGGCGGCAAGCCATCACCAACCCGGACAACACCATCTTCTCCGTCAAACGGCTGATGGGCCGGCGCTTCACCGACCCGGAAGTCGCCAAGGCGCGCAAGGTGCTGCCTTACAAGATTATCGAGCACTCCAACGGCGACGCATGGGTTTCCATGGGTGGCCGCGACTATAGCTCGCCGGAAATCTCGGCCATGATCCTGCAGAAGATCAAGGCGGATGCCGAGGCTTATCTGGGCGACACCGTGACGCAGGCCGTCATCACGGTCCCTGCGTATTTCAATGACAGCCAGCGCCAGGCGACGAAGGATGCAGGCCGGATTGCAGGCCTCGAAGTGCTGCGCATCATCAACGAACCGACCGCTAGCGCGCTGGCCTACGGCCTCGACAAGAAGGTCGATCAGCGCATCGCGGTCTACGACCTGGGCGGCGGCACGTTCGACATCTCCATCCTCGACGTGGGCGAGGGCGTGTTCCAGGTCCTCAGCACGAACGGCGACACCTTCCTGGGCGGCGACGACTTCGACCAGCGCATCATCAACTGGATCGCGGACGAGTTCAAGCGCGAGAGCGGCATCGACCTGCGCGGCGATCGCATGGCGCTGCAGCGGCTCAAGGAAGCCGCAGAGAAGGCCAAGGTCGAGCTGTCCACTGTGATGCAGACGGAAATCAACCTGCCGTTCATCACTGCCGACGCCTCGGGACCGAAGCATCTGCAAATGAACCTGACCCGCGCAAAGCTCGAACAGCTCACCGCGGACCTGATCGAGCGCACGATCGAGCCGTGCCGCCAGGCGCTGACCGACGCCAAGCTCAAGACGACCGACATCGCGGAAGTGGTGCTGGTCGGCGGCATGACGCGCATGCCCGCGGTGCAGGAGGCGGTGCGCCGCTTCTTCGGCCGCGAGCCGCACAAGGGCGTCAACCCGGACGAGGTGGTTGCCATCGGTGCGGCGATCCAGGCGGGCGTGCTGGGCGGCGAAGTGAAGGACATTCTCCTGCTGGACGTGACGCCGTTGAGCCTATCCATCGAGACGCTGGGCGGCATCGCGACGCCCATGATCGAGCGCAACACGACGATTCCGACCAAGAAGACGCAGGTGTTCTCCACCGCGGGCGACATGCAGACCGAGGTCGAGGTGGTCATCGTGCAGGGCGAGCGGCCCATGGCGCGCGACAACAAGCTGCTCGGCAACTTCCGCCTGCAGGGCATCCCGCCCGCGCCGCGCGGCATCCCGCAGATCGAGGTGACCTTCGACATCGACGCCGACGGCATCCTGCACGTGAGTGCGAAGGACAAGGCGACCAATCGCGAGCAGGGCATCAAGATCACGGCTTCCAGCGGCCTGGCAAAAGACCAGGTCGAGCAGATGGTCAAGGATGCGGAGCGGCATGCGGACGAGGACCGGCGGCGCAAGGCTGAGATCGAGGTCCGCAACCGGGCCGACACCGCGCATTACCAGGTGCAGAAGTTCGTCCAGGACAACAACGACAAGCTGCCCGACGCGGACAAGCAGTTGCTGCAGGAGCGCATGGACGCGCTGAAGGCCGATCTGGATCGCAACGCCGGTGCAGACGACCTGGAGAAGGCGGTCAACGCACTGATGGACGCGTGGCAGCAGGTGGGCGGGCGGATGCACGAGCAGGCCGGCCCGCAGACCCCGCCCCAGGGCGGTCCCGGCGGCGGTCCCTCCGGTGACGGCGGCGAGGATGTCGTCGAAGGCGAATACCGCCAGATGTAAGGCTATGCAGAGTCCCGCTTTCTGAGGTGAAGCTGAGCTTCACACGAAAGCGGGACTCTTTTTTGAGGAGCCCCCCCTTGAGCACATCGGCATCCCCGTTCGACGCCCCGTTCGACGGCCCGTACGACGGCCCCCGCCTGCTCCGGCGGGAGGAAGGCCCGGCTTCCGACAGGCTGTTCCGCATTGCGTTCGACGTTCCGCTGCTGACGAGCGAACAGGAACAGGCGCTCCCCCCATATGACCAGCCGCGGCGCGGCGGGGTCTACGTGCTGGCCCACGATGGGCAGTTGGTGTCGCAGCTGCTGGTGGCCCATGATCAGCTCAAGATCCACGACGCCGTGACGCGCGTCGCCAGCATCGGCGGGGTCGGCACGCACCCGGATTACCGGAACCGGCGGCTGGCCGGCCGGTTGTTGGAGTACGCCGCGACCGCGATGGTGCGTGAGGGCGCGCGCATACAGCTCATCTCCGGCACGCGCAGCCTCTACACCTATCTGGGCAACGTGCCCCAGGGTCGCTACCACTACTTCAGCATCCGCGTCACTGCAGACGAGTTGCGGCCTACCGCGAATCTCGTGCTGCGGCCGATGACCCCCGCCGATGCGCCGCTCCTGGCCCGCCTCTATCACGCCGAACCCGTCCACTACATCCGCCGGCACGCGGCTTTTGCGGACGTGCTGGCTCATCGCGGACAGGATCGCTATCTGCATGCGGACGCGCGTATCGTCGAGCGCGGCGGCGAGCCGGTGGCCTATCTGTTTCTCGGCTGCCCCTACGGCGCGGAGCCGGACGCAGGCATCCGCTACGTCAGCGAGTATGCGGGCAGCCGCAGCGCGCTGGTCGACGCTCTGGAACAGCTCTGCGCGAGCGGTGACGTGCGGGAGTTGACTGTGCCGGTGCCGTGGCAGGATTTCGGGTTGCGCCAGGTGCTCGAAGAGCGTGATTACCCCGGCAGGGTCGAACCGCTCGACGGTCACACGCTGCGGATCGTGGATTTCACCGGTCTTATGCGCGACCTGCGGCCCCTCCTCCGTGCGTGCCTCGGCGCGAGCCTGCTGCGCGGGCTGCGGTTCGAGCAGAGCGGCCCCCTCCTGGGCGGCACGGGCGCGGACCGGTATGCAATCGTCCGCGGCCGCGAGCGCCTCGAGCTGGACGGCGCGGGCATGACGCGCCTGGTGATGGGCAGTGCGACGCGCGCAGCAGAACCCGTCGCGCCCGCGGGTGCGCTGGCCGAGATCATCCCCGCACTGTTCCCCCTGCCTTCATTTCTGCCGGGGCTGAACTACCGTTAGCCGCACCAACGCACCGCTCGCTGCGGTCAGCAACCCGTTGTCTGACAGACAACGGGTTGCTTTTGTATCCTAATCTATGAGAAACCCGTTATCTGCGAGATAACGGGTTTCTTTTTACGTCATCGCTTGTTAATATAATTTGAACCTTCTTTTATTTCCCTTAACCCTATTGACAAGAAATTAAAGCAGTGCTATGATAATGCCAAGTAATTATATACTGAAAGGAGTCCGTATGCATCTCACTCCCAGTCATTGCCCGGTGTGCGGGGAGAGCCTGACGGTGACACGGCTGGCCTGCCCCGCATGTGACACGGCCATCGAGGGACGGTTTCAGTTCTCGCGCCTGGATCGCCTGAGCGCGGAGCAGCGCAACTTCGTCGAGCTGTTTGTCCGCTGCGACGGCAAGCTCAACTGGATTGCGCAAGAACTCAAGCTATCTTACCCCACTGTCCGCGCGCGCCTTGACGAGATCATCCGCGCGATGGGCTATGAGGTCCTGGCAGCGCCGCCCGCCGAAGAGAAACAGCGCGTCGCGGAACAGCGCCAGGCCATCCTGGACGACCTGGCCGCCGGTAAGGTCAGTTCGGCGGAGGCCATCCAGCAGCTACAGACACTCCAGGGCCGCGAGCAAGCGACCTGAAAGGCAGGAAATACGGAATGAGCGAAACATCGACTTACTCAGCAGCGGGCGTGGTGCAGTTGATCGTTGAGTCGCTGGCCTCGGATGCCGTTCTGCGCGGCATGCCCGACGCCACCGACATCGAAATCACCTGCCACCGGCGGGGCACACAGGCGACCGATTTCGTCCAGGAGGGCGATGTCGTGCGCTTTGTGGGCGACCTGGTCGAGCGCGTGATCGTGCCCGATACTCTGCACATCGCCGCCAGGTCTGCTATGGGGGACCTTCGGGTGCAGAAGCTCGGCGGCGAAGTCCACCTGGAAGATGTGCGCGGCGACCTCCGGCTGGAGCAACTCTCCGGCCAGGTGTTGCTGCAACACGCCGCGGGCGACATCCGCGCGGACGATGTGGCCGAGCTGCATATCCTCGGCGGCTGCAGCGGCGACCTGCGCTTCAGCGGCGGCAACCTGGTCGCAGAGATGATTGCCGGGGACTTGCGCGTCTCGGAAGGGGCCGCCGTGCGCCTGAACAGCGTCCACGGCGACCTGTGGCTGGAGACCCTGTCCGGATCGGTGGATATCGGGCAGGCGTTCAGCGATGCGCGGCTGGCCGAGATCGGCGGCGCGGCGCACATCGGCCGGCTGCACGGCGACCTGCGCGCAACCGATATCGCGGGCGGACTCGATATACCGGAACTCAACGGCGATGTCATCCTGGAAGGGCCGTTCGGCGCAGGTGCGTCCTACTCCGTCTCAGCCAACGGCGACATCCAGCTTGCGCTGCCGGCCAATGCCGATGTGCGCCTGACAGTGCGCGCCGCGGGGCGCATCCGTTCCGATGTCCCGCTGACGCCGATGGCCGATGGCACGCCCACCTTCTCCGCCACCACCGGCGAGGGCGCCAGCCAGATCAATCTGGCTGGCCGGGGCGACATGCGCATCACGCAGGACGGCGCATCGGGCAAGGGCTGGCACGGCCACGGCGCGCCGGAAGGCGACCCGTTCGCGGAGTTGCACAACCTGGGTGACCGCATCCGCCAACAGGTCAGCGCGTCGCTGGCCGCGGCAGGCATCAACCTGGAGTCGGGGGAGTTCAACTGGGGCCGGGGGGCACGCGGATTCCGCGGGCCGCGGCCCGTGCCGCCGGCGCCGCCAGTCCCGCCGGCGCCGCCTGCACCGCCATCCCGCGCAAAAGCGCCGGAGCCGCCGCGTGCGTCCGCCGAAGAACAGCTCGCCATCTTGCAGATGGTGCAGGAAGGCAAGATTTCGGCGGAAGAGGCTGACCAGTTGCTGCGCGCGTTGGGGAAGTAACCGCCAATCCGTCAAACGCTTGACTTGCCTGCCACATGGCACTAAACTGTGCGCATCGCAGATTGCCCCACACTGGGCGGGCTATGGCAGGACGTGACGCATGACATCTCTGGTAATGCTGCGGGCCGAGTCTACCGGCGACGGATTGGCGCCGTTCGACCCGGGCCGGCACATGCGCCAAGTGGCAGACCTGGTCGCGCAGGTATTCGCCAGCGAGCTGGACACGCGCGGACGCAGCGCGCTGCGCGACATGCACCTTGCGGGCGCGCTCGCGCCGTTCCTGGGCGGCATGGTCAGCCTGGCGCTCTTCAATGAAGCACTGGCCGGATATGTGTGGGTCAAGCGCGGCCGGGTCGTGGGCAACGTCACGCTGCAAAGCCTGGATGTGGCGGGCGCGCGCTGGCGCATCAGCAACGTCGCCGTGGCGCCCGAACACCGCGGGCAGGGCATCGCCCGCTCGCTCATGCAGGCCGGCCTCCGGGACATCGCGGAGCGCGGGGGCAATTGGGCCGTGCTGCAGGTACGGGCCGATAACGTCGTGGCCCGCGGGCTGTATGCCAGCCTGGGGTTCACGGATGTGTGCCGCGAGGGCATCTGGCGGCTGCCGGCGCCGGCGACGTGCCGGCCCGACCCGACCATCCGCCTGGAGCCGCTGCACGTCGGCGTGGGCCGCGCCTGGCTGGAGCTGGCGCGGGCGGCACGCCCGTCCCTGGCGCAATGGGCCGAGCCGCTCAATCCCGCGGAGTACACCATGACCCTCCGGCGGTGGAGCGGCGAGGCGCTGGGGCGGCTGACGGGCCTCTACCGCGTCGAGCGATGGGCCGTCTGGCAGGACAACGTGCTGATGGGTGCGGTGGAGACCCAGGCCAATCGCTTCGAAGACAGCGACGCCCTGCGGTTTGCAGTCCGCCCCGCAGCACGTGGCCGCCTGGAAACGACGCTTGTGGCGCGCGGGCTGGCGGCGCTCGCGCACAATGGCTTCCGGCCCGTCGTGGTCGAGCACAGCGGCGACCATGCGGAGGGCGTGGCTGCATTGGAAGCAGCCGGCTTCCGCATCCAGCGTGACCTCGTCACCATGCGCCGCGCGGTCATGGCGGACGACTTAAGGTTGTAGGAGCAGGCAGATGGCAACAGGCGAAGAACGCATGCGCATCCTGAAAATGGTAGGCGACAAACAGATTACCGCCGCAGAAGGCGCGAAACTGCTCGAGGCCCTGCGCGAGATGGGCAGCCAGGAAAAACCGGTGACCAAGCCGCGCTGGCTCCGCGTCCGGGTCACGGATCGCGCGTCCGGCCGCGTCAAGCTGAATGTCACCATTCCCACCGGCCTCGTGGATGTGGGGCTGAAGATGGGCGCACGGTTTGCACCCAAGATGGCCGACATGGACATGGGCGCCATCGAGAGCGCGCTCCGGCAGGGGATGCAGGGCCGTATCATCGAGGTGGATGACGATAAAGACGACGAACGAGTAGAGATATTTATCGAGTAGGGGGATGTATGGGGTTTATCGCACGGGTCATTGTCAATGCCGTGGCCCTGGGCGTGGCTGCCCTGCTGCTGCCCGGCATCTCGTACGGCAGCGATGTCGTCAATCTGTTGCTGGTCGCGGCGCTGTTCGGCATCCTCAACGCCGTGATCCGGCCCATCCTGGCGCTCTTGACCTGCCCGCTGCAAATGCTGACGTTGGGCCTGTTCACGCTGCTGCTCAACGCCGGGATGCTGTTGCTGTTGGACTGGGCGTCTGACCAACTGGGGTTGCACTTCACGGTGGACACCTGGCTGACCGCGCTCATCGGCGGCATCATCGTCAGCGTGGTGAGCATCGTCCTGTCGGTGTTCGTGAAGGACAACGAGCGAAGGTAGGAATCAGTAACGAGTAACGAGTAAAGTGTCGTTTCCAGCACTCTTGCTCGTTACTCGTTACTCGTTACTGGTTACTCATTTGCCTCATTCCCTCGCCAGCCGCTCGCGCGCATAAACCGCCGCGCCGAGCAGCGCCGAATTATCCCCCAGCTTCGCAGGCACAATCTCGACGCTCTTCGCATCCAGCTTGTTCAGCGTGTACTGGTAAGCCGTCCGGCGGATCGGCTCCAGGAAGCTGTCATCGAGCGCCTCGACCACGCCGCCGCCCAGAATCACCAGCTCCGGATCGATCAGGTTGATGATGTTCGCCACGCATAGACCCAGGTAGAACTGCGCGCGGCCAATGACCTCCGTGACGAGCGGATCCTTCGCGCTGAAGGCCTCAGCCAGGATGCCGCTCGTCAGCCGCTCGCGCTTGTCGCGCTGCAGAATCGCCGTGACGCTGCTTTCGCGGCCCGCCTTGATGCCCGACCAGATATCACGCTCGATGGCCGTGCGGCTGGCCACTGCTTCCAGGCAGCCGCGGCTGCCGCAGCCGCACACCGGTCCCTCGGCCAGCACGACTGCATGGCCGATTTCGCCGGCGGTCTTGTGGGTTCCCTGCCACAGCTTGCCGTCCAGGATGATGCCGCCGCCGATGCCAGTGCCGACAAAGATGCCGACCAAGTTGCGGTAGCCCTGCCCCGCGCCCAATACGAACTCACCATATGTGCCGAGGTTGACATCGTTCTCGATGAAGACGGGCAGCCCGCCCAGCCCCTCGCTCACGAGGCGAGCGAACGGTACATTGTCCCAGCCGGGCAGGTTCGGTGCATTGCGCACCACGCCGGCCTCCGGATCGAGCGGCCCGGGCGCCGCCGAACACACAGCCGCGATATCGCCCAGTTCGAGGCCGGCGTTCGACACGGCATCCCGCACCGTCTTGACCAGCCGCTCCACGACAGTGTCTACCCCGGCCTCAGCCTTGGTGGCTCGTTTGGCAGTCGCCAGGACTTCGTTCGTCGGACTGACCACGCCGGCGAGCACTTTGGTGCCGCCCAGATCCACCCCAACGACCGGCCTGGCGTTCGTATCCCTGTCCTTTGCCATGTTGTCCTCCTCTGCTGCAAGTGGAGCGCATTATAGCACAGCGCAGCGTCGCCTACACGACGCCGCAACAAGGCCCCATACTCAGTTCAATGTGAAAACCAGAGGCGATTCTGGACAGGATTGACAGGATTCACAGGAGTAATCCCGTCAATCCTGTCAATCTGTCTCAGTCCTGACCGCGGTACTCACTCTGGAATCTGTTTAGACTACGCGCTGGAACGGGTTGTAGCCTAGCCCCTTGTGGGCGTACGCCTGATGCAACCTGTATCTTCTATCACAAATGCAACGTCCAGTTGCCTGTCGCAAGTTAAGACTGTAAGCTACTTGACAAATTGGGGTAAAACGATACAATGCAACCTGTATGGCCCAGGATAGTGCCTTCGCACCATCAAGCGGCTATCGGGACATGCAATGACGCCAGGCTCCCTTGCACCGCCGCACGCGGGTTACTGGCGACCAGGCTCAAGCCCTCATCCCGGGCCCGTCGCATGCCCAGATCCGAGATCACCTTGACCGGCTATTGCTTCTCATCCTGTGAACCCAGGCAGGCCTGCGCGCAGCAAGCCCTGCCAGTGATCATTCTTACCAGGAGGTCTTAAGGAGTTTCATGAGCGAAATCCATCTGACTTCGTTCGAGAGCAGCGCCATCTACGCGGTGCTCGTGGTTGCGGTCATCAGCCTGGTGTATGCCTACATGCTGTTCCGCAACGTGATGGCCGAGGACAAGGGCACGGAACGCATGATTCGCATCTGGACCGCCGTCAAGGACGGTGCGGATGCCTATCTGGGCCAGCAGCTCCGGACCATTCTGCCGTTCGTCGGCATCCTCGTCTTTGCCCTGTTCGGCAGCGTCTGGATTGCGAAACCGACCCCTGAGGCAGTCGAGATGTTCGGCGACAACGCCCGCATCACGATTGCCATCGGTCGCGCGGTGGCTTTCATCCTCGGCGCGCTCTTCTCCCTGACCGTCGGCCAGCTCGGCATGCGCATGGCCGTCCAGGGCAACCTGCGTGTCGCCGCCGCCTCCATGCGGAACTTCGGTGACGCGCTGCGCATCGCCTACCGCTCCGGCACCGTCACCGGCATGTTGACCGACGGCCTGGGCCTGTTGGGCGGCACGCTCATCTTCATCATCTTCGGCAAGGCGGCGCCGGATGCCCTGTTGGGCTTCGGCTTCGGCGGCACGCTGCTGGCGCTGTTCATGCGCGTCGGCGGTGGCATCTACACGAAGGCGGCGGACGTCGGCGCCGATCTGGTCGGCAAGGTCGAAGAAAACCTGGAAGAAGATGATCCCCGCAACGCGGCGGTCATCGCGGATCAGGTGGGCGACAACGTGGGCGACTGCGCCGGCATGGCCGCAGACATCTTCGAGTCCTACGAAGTCACCATCGTCTCCGCCCTGATCCTGGGCCTCGCGCTCATGCGCATCACCGGCCACGTCTACTGGATCGTCTTCCCGCTGCTGGTACGCGCTATCGGCGTCATCAGCTCGATCGTCGGCACCTTCTCCGTGCCCGTCTGGGAACGCACGGTCGCCAAGGGCAACGCCTGGCACGCGATGGAGATTGCTTACGAAGTCTCGTCCGTCATCACCATCGCCTTCTCGTTCCTGTTGAGCTTCTTCTACATCCGCACGGTCGACCCGGCGCACTGGTGGCAGCCCTGGGCGATGGTCTCCGCAGGCGTCATCTTCAACGTCATCGTCAACCGCCTGACCGCCTACTTCACCGCCACCGACAAGCCCCCGGTGCAGGAAATCGCCAAGAGCACCCGCTTCGGGCCTGCCACGACCATCCTGAGCGGCCTGGCGGAAGGCTATGAGTCGAGCACCTGGGCTGTCTTCACGATTGCCGCGGCGATCATGACGTCCGTCCTCGTCTACGGCCCGCTGGGCACGCAGTATGCCATCTACGGTGTGGCCCTCATCGGTATCGGCTGGTTGACTCACGCCGGCAACCTGGTTTCGATGGACTCCTTCGGCCCCATCTCCGACAATGCCAACGGCATCGGCGAGATGGCCTCCATGCCGGCCAGCGCCCGCAAGATCATGACCGACCTGGACGCAGTTGGCAACACAACGAAGGCCATCACCAAGGGCGTCGCGATCGGCTCGGCGGTCACGGCCGCGGTTGCGCTGTTCGGCTCCTTCATGACCGACATCAAGCTCGTCCGGCCTGACTTCGGCGATGTCATCAATATCGCCGACCCGCGTGTGTTCATCGGCCTGCTCATCGGCGGCGGCGTGCCCATCCTGTTCGGCGCGCTGCTGGTCAAGGCCGTCTCCCGTGCAGCCAACGGCATGGTCGCCGTCGTCCGCGAGGAATTCAAAGTCCCGGGTGTGCGTGAGGGCACGGTCCTGCCTGACTACAAGAAGGCCGTGGCCGTCTCCACCGAGGCTGCGCAGCGCGAGCTGCTGCCCGTTGGCATCCTCGTCGTGCTGATCCCCATCGTGGTCGGCTTCCTGCTCAAGGCTGAGGCCCTGGGCGGCTTCCTCGCCGGCGTCATCCTCTCCGGCCAGTTGCTCGCCGTGTTCATGTCGAACGCGGGCGGCGCCTGGGACAATGCCAAGAAGCTGGTTGAGGAAGGCCATCACGGCGGCAAGGGCTCCGAAGCGCACAAGGCCAGCATCGTCGGCGACACCGTCGGCGACCCGCTGAAGGACACCGCCGGCCCGGCGCTCAACCCGCTCATCAAGGTCATCAACCTGATCAGCCTGATCATCGCACCCATCGTCGTCGCTTCCGACACGGTGGACATCCCGACCGCGATTATCATGGTCGTCCTGATCGGCGTCATGATCTGGGCCATCCGCCGCAGCAAGCGCCCGGCGCTGTACAACGTCTAGGTCCGGCGCATAAAGACCTGCCACGCAAGAGACCCGGTTTCTGCGAGAAACCGGGTCTCTTCATTGTCTTACTCCTCTTGGATGAGAGTCCCGGTTTCTCGCAGAAACCGGGACTTTTTGTTATACTCAACGTGAAGCTGTGGTCCAATGGTGACACACGACAACGCGCAACCCCCAACGCCTGAGCTCCCGGCGGACGCCAGTCTGCCGGACTTGAGCGCGGTCGCGACCGTCGCCCAGCGCCTCACCCACCAGGCCCTCCAGCCTGAACTCGACCTCCACCTGTTTCTGGAGGCGGTGCTATTTGAAATGCAGGCGCTCGTCCCGTTCGATGTGGGCTGGCTTTTCCTGCAGGAGGGCGAACGACTGCGCGTGCGGGCCACCGATCCCGGCCACCGCGCGGACCTGGGCATCAGCTTTGCGCTCGATGACTGCATGAGCGGCCTCGGCGTCACCCGCCGCGAGATCATCAACATCCCCGACCTCTTCGCATTGCCTCCCGCGCTCCGCCGCGTCTACAAGGCCCCGCGCAGCGTGCCCCAGGCCATGCGCAGCGAGTTGGTGCTGCCCTTGCTGGTCGGCGCTACTGCGACCGGCGCCATCAGCCTCGAAAACGCGCAGCCCGGCGCATTCAGCCTCCGGGATATCGAAGTCCTGCGCCTGCTCTGCGACCACGTCGCGCTGACCGTTGAACTCGTGCGCTCGCGGCAGGAGGCCGCCGCGCTCAGCGCGATCAGCCTGCAACTGGCGCGCGAGACAGAGGTCAACGCGGTCGTGCGCACCGTCCTCGACCGCTCGCTGGCGCTCATCGAAGGTCATTTCGGCCAGTTGTTGCTCACCGAAGGGGCCGACCTGGTTGTGCGCTACACGACGAACGTCCCGCCGCGTGACCTGGGCCTGCGCTTCCGCACCGACCACTGCGTCAGCGGGCTGGCCGTGCAGGCGCGTCGGCCCGTCATCGTCCCCGATGTCACACAGCCGGACTATTACGTGGTCGAGCTGCCGCCCGCGCTGGCTGACGGCCAGCCGCGGCTGCTCGCGCGCGTGGCGCACCCCCCGCCATACCAGCGCGTGCTGGAGCGCGAAAAGGAGCGCATCCAGGCGGAGCTCGCTGTGCCCATCTGGTCCGGCGGGGCCATCACCGGCGTGCTGAACGTCGAAACCCCGCGCGAGGACGGTTTCACTGAGGCGCAGCGCCGCAGCCTGGCCGAGCTGATCCAGGCCGCCGGAGAGCGGTATGCCGCGGCCCTGGCCCAGGGTAACGCGGACGCGCTGCGCGGCCTGCTGGACGAGAGCCTGACGCACGTCGATACGGCGTTCGGCCAACTGCTCCATCTCGACGGCGAGGAGCTCGTCATCGTCTGCACGACCGGCGGCGAGCCGGAGGGCACCCGCGTGCCGGTCGCCCATTCGGTCAGCGGCCGCGCGGTCAGCACGCGCAACGAGGTGTACGTGCCCGATGTGGAGCGGGAGCCGCTGTACCGCCGCTATCTCGGCGAGGAGATGAAGAGCGAACTGGCCGTGCCGCTTGTCAGCGGCGAGCGGGTGATCGGCGTCCTCAACCTGGAAAGCCCCGCGCCGGCCTTCTTCACCTCGGAGCACGCCCGGATCCTCCAGGCTCTCGCGGGGCAGGCCGCGGTCGCCATCGAGCGGGCGCAGCGCACGGAGATCGAGCGGCTCGCGGCCATCGGCGGGCTGGCCGGCGACCTGGTGCACCGGCTGAACAACCCCATCGGCGCGCTGAGCGGCTGGCTCGACATGCTGCAACACAAACCCTTCTATGCCGAGTTGATCGCCGCCTACCCGTACGTCGGGCAGTTCGTGGGCCGCGCCCAGCGCGATATCGGCCGCGCCAAGGCCATCATCCAGGAGTTGCGCACCGAGCTGCGCAGCCAGACTTCGCGTCCGGTGGCGCTGCAAGACGCCATCACAGAAGCGCTGTCACGCAGCCATCTGGCCGTCTCACACCCGCAAGGCGATGCGCCGGAGGGCCGCAGAGCCATTCAAGTCAACCTTGAACTGCCGCCGGCCCCGCTGCGCGTGCTGGCCGGGCCGGGGCTGACCGGGGTATTCTGGAACCTGTTCGATAACGCGGCCAAGGCCATGCCGGAGGGAGGCATCCTGACGGTCACCGCGGCCGCGGACGAGCCCGGCTGGGTCGATATTACGGTGGCAGACACCGGCGTGGGCATCGAGCCGTGGCGGCTGCCGACGCTGTTCGAGGCGGGCGAGACCACGACCGCGGACCGGTACGCGCCGGCGCACGGTCTCGGCCTGTGGTGGACGCGCAGCCAGGTGGAGAGCTTCGGCGGCACGATCCGCGTGGACAGCCGCCCCGCGGCGGGCACCCGCTTCGTCATCCGGCTGCGTGCCGGGTGATTGAACCGCGAAGGCGCGAAGGACGCTAAGAAACGATAAAAGAAACCCTTCGCGTTCTTTGCGTCTTTGCGGTTCCAGCCTGATCTCGTCGCGAAGGCGCGAAGGACGCTAAGAAAAACATAAGGAAAACTTGGCGCGCTTTGCGTCTTCGCGGTTCAACAGAAAGGTTCACATATGCTTCAAGACCGGATTCTTGTCGTAGACGACGACCCCTCCTGGCAGGAACTCCTGCGCGAGTGCATCGAGAGCGTCGAGGCGCCCGCCTCCGGCCCCGGCCGCAGCCTGACCATCGCGGGCGGCTACGCGGAGGCCGCGGCGCTCATCGACCGGTGCCACTTCCACCTCGCCTTTGTGGACCTCCGGCTGCGCGAGGATGCGCGGGAGCTGGAAGGGAAGGAACTGGCGCGCAAGCTCAGCGAGATGGACGAGGGCACCGCGGTTGTGATTGCGACCGGCCACGCGGATGTCAGCACGGCCATCACCGCGCTCCGGGAATGGCAGGTGCTCGACTTCGTG
>DAOUGK010000503.1:0-2070 GCA_034429055.1 Anaerolineae bacterium
CACATCCAGCCCGATCTCCACGAAATCACCGATGATAGCCGTCAGATTGCCGCACGCATGGAGCCAGAAGTGCATGCCCAGGCTGTGTATCTCGCGGATGAACTCGGCATAGAACGGCTTGAGAATCCGGCGGAAGACGGCGGGGCTCATCATCAGCGCGCGCTGCGAGCCGAGGTCATCGGACGTGAAGATGCCGTCCGCGCCCGCGGCCTTGAACTCCCGGACGACCTTGACGTGGTGATCCAGGAGGGCCTGCGTCAGCCGCTTAAGCTCCGCCGGATGTTCGAGGAAGTCCAGCAGGACGTTCTCCATGCCGCGGATGGCCCACAGCCGCTCGTAGAAGCAGTACCACCAGTGGCCGAGCACATACTGGTCGGGACGGGCTGCCACGAACGCCCGCGCCTGGTCGAACAGGCCGGCCTGCCGCTCCAGCACGGGGAACTCGGCCAGGTATGGGTCGAGGTCGCGCCAGTCCGACAGGAGGATGCGGGCGTCCAGGCCGCCGGCGCCGGGACTGGGGCTGCCTGAAAAGGCCCAACGGTAATCGGGGTCCGGTGTGGGCGATTCATACATGCCCGGCGTCACATAGCTGACCGCGGGCACATCATCGGGGATATCTGAGCCGAGCGCGTCAAGCTGCGTGCCGTATTTGGCGTAGGTGCCCTCGCCCCACCACTTGTGGAAGGTGAGCGGCACGCAGCCGTCACCGCGGCGCTCCACGACCGCCCGCACTATTTCTTTCGGATATGGCTCTCGCAGCATTGCGGCTACCCCTTAACTGCGCCGGCGGTTCAACCTGGATGGCGAAGGTTGCGCTGGATGCAGGATCGCGAACGATGACGCCGGAGCCTTGCCTGGGTAGCTCTGGCGCAATGGTGGTGGCAGCTAGAAACGCAATTCAATTTTAGCACAAGGATTTCGCGAGTGTCAACTGACCAAACGTTTGTTCACTACGTATTTCACATGTCGAAACAGTTAGCGCGCGACGCGCTTGCCCCCGCCCGCAATGTCGGCGCGCAGGAGGTCCTGCACCTCGGCCTTCGTCACGACGGGCAGGTCGAACATGAGCGTCTGCTTGAGGCGAGTTGCGGCATCTCCGACCAGTACGCCCTTCTCCAGCCCTTCGGCACCGAAACCGGCGGTCAGCAGGCCGTAGTAAAAGCCGCCGTTCCAGGTGTCGCCGCCGCCCAGCCGATCGAGCAGCACGATGTCGCGCACTGCGGCCGACCGCACGAAGTGGCCTGCGGCGTCCAATGCGGCTGACTCCCACCGGTTGACCTCGAAGCTGTCGGGGTAGCGCAGGGTGAGTGCAACGATCTCTGCCGCGAAGAGGTCGCGCACCTGCTCTGCGAACTCTTGCAGGTCGGCATCGTCCACCGCGCCCAGGTCGCCCCGGTCGATCTGCTCCGCACTGTACGGCCCGCAGCCCAACCCGTAGAGCACCGCCATGTCCTCAATGGTCGTGACGACGATACTTACATGCTGCTTGATGAGGGGAGTCAGCACCGCGCGGCACTGCTCCGCGGACCACAGCGTCGCGCGGTAGTTCAGGTCCAGCCCTACCCGACAGCCCGCGGGCATGGCAGCTACGGCCTCCTCAAACGTCTCCAGCAGGTAGTTGCGCTCGTACTTGCTGTGCGCGGCCAGGCCGAAGGTGATGCCAGAGGTGTGGAGCAGTTGGCAGCCGGCGAGTGCGCTCGACCAGTCGACCATGCCGGGGGCCAGGCGGCTGGCCGCGGAGTACATGCGCTGGTACCAGCCGACGCTCTTGCGCGGAGTGCGCCCGATCTCATAGAGGAAGCGGCCGACCGGCTCGCCCTTCGGCGCCCACGCGAAGTGGTCAGTGTTGACGCCCTGACCTCGCGCAGTATCACGGATGAGCCAGCCGTAGGGGTTGTCGGGCACGCGCGTGATGTACGCGCTGGGGATGCCGAAGCGCGCGAGGAGCAGGGCCAGGGTGTACTCGCTGCCCGCCAGCGACAGGTGGACCTGCCGGGACATCTCAAGGCGCTGTATGTCTGCCGGCGTATCGCGCACCATCGTCTCCCCGAACGTGACGAACGCAGGTCC
>DAOUGK010000504.1:0-7823 GCA_034429055.1 Anaerolineae bacterium
GCGTGGAGGCGCGGCTGGCGCCGGATGAGCCGCGCGAGGACGAAGGGTGGAGCGGGCGCTGGTTGCTCGTGAGCCGGGCCGCGGTATTCGGGCCGCCGCGGACTGCCGAAGACCGGGCAGCGGCGCTGGCGCCGCTGCTGCTGGTGCGTTACGGCGTGCTCACGTCAGAGCTGGTCGCTCGGAGCGAGAGCGCCTGGGCCTGGCTGGCGGGCGGAGAGGAAACCCCGGCGCTGCCCCAGCCCACCGAAGCTGCGCTCGACTGGAGTCCGCTGTACATGCAGTTGCAGCGGATGGAGCTGCGCGGGGAGGTGCGCCGGGGGTACTTCGTGCAGGGGCTGTCGGGCGTGCAGTTCGCGCTGCCCGAGGCGGTGGAGGGGCTCCGCGCGAGCCGCGACACGCTGGACGGTGACGAGAGCGTGACCTGCCTGGTGAGCCTGGATCCGGCGAACTTGTACGGCGGGGAGGCGGGCGGGATAGGGCGCGGGCAGGGCGATCCTTCGACTGGCGATGACTCGTCGGGGGCGTTGAGCCGTACACCCGCTCAGGATGCTTCGGCTAATCCAGACCTCTTTCGCTTTGCGCGGGTGCCGTCGACCCATGTTGTGCTCTGGCGCGGCGGGCCGGTGCTGCTGGCGGAGGACAGCGGTGCGCGGTTGACCGCGGCGGATGTGGACGAACGGGTGCTCACGGCGGCGCTGCGGGCGTACTTGCAGCGCCCCGGTGCGCCGAAACGCACGAGCATCGCGATGTGGAACGGCGCGGATGTGCTCGGCAGCGCGGGCGAACCGCTGCTGCGCGGGCTGGGCGGCTCGCGCACGCCGGCGGGGATCGATGTGTGGTTGGAGGCGTGAGAATTCCGTCTCCGTCAGCCGGCGGCGCGGGCGAGCCGCTGGCGCAGCACCTGGGGCGACTGCGCGCCGACAATCTGGTCAACGAGCTGCCCGTTGCGGAAGATGAGCAGGGTCGGGATGCCCTGGATGCCGAAGCGCGAAGGCGTGCGCGGGTTCTCGTCCACGTTGAGCTTGGCGACCACCGCGCGGCCCGCGAACTCCGCGGCCAACTGCGACACCGCGGGCGCAATTGTCTTGCACGGGCCGCACCACTCGGCCCAGAAGTCCACCAGGACGGGCAGCGATGTTCCGCGCAGCGTGGCATCGAACGTGGCGTCGGTCAGAGTGATCGGTTGGCCGTCCCCGCGAGGTGCGCCTGCAGGCTCGCGGCGCGGTTCGGCGGGGCGCGGAGGTTCAGCGGGCCGCGCCCCGCTGGACGCGCCGGCGGCTTGCAGTGCAATGCTCGGCCCGGCCGGTGCAGGGGGGCGCGTGCCGCCGCGGGCCAGGTAATCCAGCCAGGCGGCCAGCTCCCGCTCGCCCGCCGCGCCCGTGCCGCGCTCGACGGTCCTGCCGTCACGCACGAACACCAGCGCAGGCAGGTGGGTGACGCTGTACTGCCGCGCGACTGCCGGTTCCTCGTCCACGTTGACCCGCGCAATGAGCGCCTTCCCCGCATAGCTCTTCGCGAGCCGCTCCAGCACCGGCGTCAACTGGTCGCACGGCGGGCAGTCGCGACGCCATAACACCAGCAACACCGGCAGCCCGGCGTTCAGCACGCGGCCCAGGTTGGCTTTGTTCGTGTGAATCGGCGCATCAATCGCCATGCCATCCCTCCGTTCGACTTGCGGCAAGTTCGGCGCAACGGATGTCGCTTCCCGTACAATGGATAAACGGATGGCCGTTCGTCGTCCACTGCCTGCATCCGTTCTTCCGTTAGGCGCACGGTAGGTGTGCTATCCGTTGCGCCGCCGCGCCCACACCGCCAGCCCCACAATGCCCAACAGGCCGATGGCTGCAACCACCCACCCAACGCGCCACAGCGCCGGGCTGAAGGTCAATTCAACCTGGTGCTGGCCCGCGGGCACGGCCACGCCCTGAAACAGGTAGTTTGTGCGCCACGGCTCGCCCGCAGGCGCGCCGTCGATTATCACGCGCCAGCCAGGATACCAGATCTGGCTCACGAAAATCAGTGCCGGAGCATCCGCATTGACCGAGAAAGACAGGCGGTTGCGGCCCTGACGGATATCGCTGACCGTGCCGCTGCCGCCCGCGGGGACCGCCGCGGTGGAAGGCCCCTCGATGACCGCGGCCACCGTCGGGTCGAAGCCGGCCGCGGTGATCGCCTGGAGCGCGGCGTCGGGCGACGGCTGGAACACGATGTCACGGACGATGAACGCGCGGGGGAGCGCCTGCCGGTTCTCGTAGACGTTCAGGTCGGGATCGCCGTCGAAGGCCAGCGCGAATTTGTTCCAGTCCAGCTCGACATCCTTCTTTGCGACGACGTAGCGCACGTTGAGCAGGTCGTAGAGCCGCGTGGAGCGCGAGCCCAGGCTGTTCCAGTAACGGTCGAAATCGGCCAGCACCAGGGGATTCGCGACCCCGGCCACGTCCTCCAGGCCGTACAGCAGCGCGGTGTCCGGCTGCCAGAGGGACTCGATCTGCGTCCGACTGTCGATGCGGAACGGGCCGGGCTGCGCGGCCAGGTAGGCTGCAATCGGTCCTTGCTCGAAGCCCTGCGAGGGGTCCTGGGCGCCGAGGTCCTGGTACGCGGCGAGGCTGGCGACATCGAGGAAGATGAGCCCCGCGGCCAGCCAGCCGAGTGTGTTGGCGCGCGGCCAGCCAGAGCGCCACGCGGTCAGCCACAGCCAGGACGCCGCGAGCAGCCCGGCGAAGGTGATGACCGCAATGAGCGTGATGGAGATGCGGATGACGATGGCCGGGTCGCGATCCTGGACGAGCAGCAGCGCGAGGTAGGCCAGCGGGACCGCGACGGCCCAGACCGCGGCGGTCGCGCGGCCGACCAGCCGCCAGGCGCGGTTGAAGACGGCTGCTGCCGGGCCGCTCAGCGGGCGGAGCAGCGTGTCCAGCCCCAGCGCGGCCAGCCCGGCCAGCGCGAAATCGGTCAGCAGGACGAAGCGGGCCGGCGCGCGGAGCTGGCCGAACCCGGGCAGCAACGTGAGCCAGCCGTGCGGGATCGCGTAGATGCCGAGCGCGAGGAGGAAGCTGCCCGCCGCGAGCGCGGCGAGGGCCCAGGTCCGCCGCTCCCGGCGCAGCCCCAGCGCCAGCCCTGCCAGAATCAGCGGCAGGATGCCCAGGTAGCCGATCTCGACGCGCGGCCACGCGCCCCAATGGAACTGCGGCCCGCGGCCGAAGAAGCCCGGAATCAGCCAGCCGATCCACTGCGCGGGCGACAGGGAATAGCCCGCGGTCTCGGCATAGCTCCAGTCCGCGCGGGCCGTCTCGCCCGCAAGCTGGAGCGAGGGCAGGAGGACCGGTGCGGCCAGTAGCACGGCGACGAGGAAACAGACGGCCAGCGCCAGCAGCGCGGCCGCGCCGCGCGCCTTCACACCCGCTTCCGCACGCGCCAGCCACACCTCGCACGCGGCATAGCAGGCCAGCGCGAGCGCGATGAACAGCGTGGCCTGGATGTGGCCGGCCAGCGTCGCGACGGCGAGAAGTGCGCCTGCAACCGCGGCCCGGATAAGACGCCGGGCGCCCGGCAGCGCAGCGTTGCCGGGCGCGAAGCCAAATGCCCAGAAGACCCAGGGCAGCCAACTGGCGACCGCATTGAAGTTGAGGTTGCCGAAGTGGGTTACGAAGGCGTCGGAGAACATGAAGGCGAGTGCGCCCGCCAGGGCCGCGATGCGCCGCGTGCGCAGCCCGCGCGCCAGGGTGAGGTACATGCCTGCGCCCGCAAACCAGATGTGTGCAATGCTCAACCCCTGCAGCGCGCTGTAGGGGAACGCGGGCTGGAGCAGGAAGAGCAGCAGGTTGGGCGGATAGAGGAAGCCCGCCTGGATGTCGCCCACATGGGGCGCGCCGCCGTACAAGTGCGGATTCCACAGGGGCAGCGCGCCGTCTGCCAGCGCGGCAGCCGCGAAACGATAGGTCGGATAGAGGAAGGAAACGAGGTCGCCGCCATCCGCGGGCATCCAGTTCTGACCGGCGACGACGCGCCAGAAGAAGCCCAGCGTCGCCAGGGCCAGCACGCCGAGCGCCAGCAGGTCCCGGTGCCACGGGGTCGCCAGCCGGTCGCGGCGGTAGGCCGTCCAGACGCCCGCCAGAGCCGCCAGCCAGAGCACAATCACGAGGAGCCAGCCCATGCGCCGCTCGTCCTTTCGGGGATCAGGGGTTCATCTGGGCCGATCATACCACAGCCGAAGGGAAAAGCGGAATGGGTTACGGGCAGGAATTCCAAATGTAGGCGCACGGCGTCGGCGCAGCCGACACACGGCATCCTGAGCGGAGGCCCGCAGGGCCGCAGTCGAAGGATCGCCACGGTGCAGGCGTGCTTCGACTACGTGCGCCGCTGCGCGGCGCCCATCCGCTCAGCATGCTTGCACCCTCGCGCACATTTGGAATTCCTGGGTTACGGGACCGCGGTGTTTGTGAGTCCGCAGTATTTCAGGTATGATGCCAGTCACTCAGATACACGAGGTTCTCCGATTGAAGCTTGATATCCGCCGCCTCTTCTGGCCGCTCATCGCACTCTGCACGGCCCTGGCGCTGATCGTGCTGGCCGTCATGCCCGCGGAAAAGACCATCGGCCAGGTCATCAAGATCGTCTATCTGCACGGCGCGCTGAGCCGCGCGGGGATGGTGGGGCTGGTGGCCGCGGGTGTGGCGGCCCTCATCTTCTTTGTGACACGGCGTTCTGCTGCGGGCGCCTGGGTGGAAGGGCTGCTCATCAGCGGATGGGCCTTCTGGACCGCGCATTTCATCGTCAGCATGCCCGCAACCCGGCTGACCTGGGGGCCGTGGATCGCCTGGGGCGAGCCGCGCGTCACGATGACGCTGCAGGTCATCGGCGCGGGCCTGGTCATCATCGTGGTCACGCGCCTGATCGGCAACCGGCTGTTTACGGCTGCGGCTGCGCTGCTGTTGGCCGTGGCAGTTGCCTTCATCGCCGGGCAGACGGGCGTCATCCGTCATCCGCTGGACCCCATCGGCGGCTCACCCTCGACGACGCTGCGCCTGGTGTACCTGCTCCTGTTGATACCCGTGATTGCGGCCATGTTTGTGGTGGCCTGGCGGCTTAGCTCGAATATGGCCGAGCCTCTGGCGGCAGCGTCTAATAAGGAGACCGGGAGGACAGCATGAAACTCGTCAGCGTGGCAGAGATGCGCGAGCTGGAGCAGGTTACAGACGCCCGCGGCCATTCCTATAGCGCCATGATGGCAATGGCCGGGCAGGCTGTGGCCGGTATCGCAATTGCGCTGCGCCTGCTGGAGCCGGGGGAGCACGTGCTGGTGCTCGTTGGCCCGGGCAACAACGGCGGCGACGGCCTGGTGGCCGCGCGGTCGCTGCTCGACGCGGGCGCGGAGGTGACGGTCTACGTCTGGAAGCGCAACATCAAGGGCGACGAGAATTTCCGCGCGTTGAAGCGCCGCCGCCGCAGGATCGCGATCCTGTGGGCCGAGAACGATCCCGGCTTCGCAAAGCTGCGCGAGGAACTCAACCAGGCCGAGTTGGTGATCGATGCGCTGCTGGGCACCGGAGTCACGCGACCCATCGAAGCACAACTGGCCGAGCTGCTCGGGGCGGTCAAGGAGGAGATCGCGGCACAGCGAAACATGGTTGAGATGCCTGTGCCGGAAGGGCTGTTTGCCGTCCCGCGCTTTCCGCTCATCGAGGCACAGGCTCATGGGATGCCGCTGCCGCGGTCCGGCGGGCCATCGATGGCAGGGCTATCCGATGCGTTGCTCGATGAAGATGACCTGGGCGACGATGGTGAGTATGAGGACGAGGCCGGGTTTGATGACCTCGACTGGGACCAGCCGTGGGCCGATGACGAGCAGCTTCCCCCGTGGCCGGAATTACCGGTCCTGGCCGTGGACTGTCCGAGCGGGCTGAACTGCGACACGGGTGAGCTGGACCCCGCGGCGCTCGATGCGACCGTGACCGCCACGTTCGGGCTGCCCAAGTGGGGCCAGCTTGAGTATCCGGGCGCAGGGGCGTGCGGCCTGCTGTCGGTCGTCGATATCGGCATCCCGCCCGAACTGGTCGCAGCGCTGCCGGTCGAGCTAATCGAACCGGCCTTCGTGCGGCAGTGGCTCCCGCAGCGGCTGGCGGATGCGCACAAGGGCACGTTCGGCAAGGCGCTCATCGTGGGCGGCTCGCTCAATTATACGGGCGCGGTCGGGCTGAGCGCGCAGGCGGCCGGTCGCGCCGGGACCGGGCTGGTCACGCTGGCGATTCCCCTGCCGCTGCACGGGGCGCTGGCCGGCTGGCTGCCGGAGGCGACGTGGCTGCCGCTGCCGGGACCGGAGGGCTGCCACACGGCAGAGGGCGCGGCCAGCCTGCTCGCCCGCGTCGAGGACTACGGCGCGCTGCTGGTCGGGCCCGGGCTGACGACGAGCGACGGCGCACGGGCCTTCGTGAACAGGTTGTTTGCGGCGGATGGACTGGACCGGGAGGCCTGGGCAGGCCGGGTGGTCGTCGATGCGGATGCGCTCAATCTGTTAGCGCAGGCGGCGGATTGGCCGGCGCGCCTGCCTCACGGCAGCATCCTGACGCCGCATCCGGGCGAGATGGGCCGGTTGACCGGGCTGACGGCGAGTGAGGTGAACGCCCGGCGCATCGAAAACGCCCGGCGCTATGCGGCGGAATGGGGCCATATCGTGCTGCTCAAGGGGCCGCATACGGTGATTGCGTCACCGGACGGACGGACGGCAGTCCTGCCGTTTGCGACGGCAGTGCTGGCAACCGCGGGCAGCGGGGATGTGCTGGCGGGGGCGATCGTGGCGATGCTGGCCCAGGGCCTGCCTGCATTCGAGGCGGCAATCGTGGGCGCCTATCTACACGGCCATACAGGGATGCTCATCGAGCGTTCGACCGGCCCCGCGGGGACAGTGGCCGGTGATCTGCCGGGGCGCTTCCCTGAGGCGCTGGGGCAGCTCCTGGCCGGACGGTAACAACGTCTGATTAGTCCGGAATTGTAGGGGCGAGGTCACCTCGCCCCTACAATATATGGATCAGCTCCTCAGGGTAGAGGCGCGGAAGGTCCCTCGCCGGCCTGCGCGATCTTGCTCTGCACTTCCTGGACGGCCTGCTGCGCCTTCTTGACGTTATCCGCCAGCACGATCCGGCCACGCTCCTGCACATACTCCACCTGGTCGCGTGTCTGTCCTGCGAGGTGCTGTGCCTGGAGCCGCGCCTCGCGGGCTGCGTCTTCGGCCTGGCGCTTGGCATCCAGCGCAATCTGCTCGGCCTGGGACTTCAGCCCGGTGGCCTTCTCCTGCAACTGACGGCGCGTCTCCTCGCCTGGTGTCGGGGCCAGCAACAATGCTGCAGCCGCACCCGCCAGCGCACCCAACAGGAACCCCAGGACGAATCCTCCATCCTCATTTTCGCTCATGGTTGCTCTCCTTGCGTGAACATGCATCGATCAGGAATCAGGCCCGCAGGCGCAGAAGCTGCCTACTTGCGGTTGTTGCGCCCGCCGAACAGAGTGTTGACAGCCTGCCGCGCGCCCGCCGCATAGCTGGATACTTTCACGACCGGTTGCACCAGGTGGTCGCTCATAAAGGTCGCTGTCCCGCGCACCGTGCCGACGGTCTCCTGCGTTGACCGCAAGATGGGAATGACTTCCTCGCGCAGCAGCTTGACCAGGCGGATAACCTGGATAACGAGTACGATGAGCGTTATCCCGATAATGATCGATTCAAGGGCCAACAATATGATCGCGATATCACGTGCTGTAGCCATTAATCCACCTCCCATAGCAACGAGTATAGCATAAGAGCCGCAGCGCGTAAAGGTGCTTTCTTTCCT